>JADHUF010000053.1 GCA_016784625.1 Candidatus Nitrosopumilus sp.
ATTCGTTAGACAAAACTCTACTTGTGCTAGTATCATGTTGCTGCATTGCAGTCACGACTCTCTGAAAGAGTTGCGCATCTCTTTCGTGCAGTTTACCTAACATAGAGTCCATTTTTGAGATTTGGACTTGTAGTTTGTTCACTGCAGTTTGGATTCGTGGTTTTAATGCACCTTGAGGTTTTACTGCATCACGTAGTTTGCCAGTTACACTTTGGGTCTCTTGTCGAGCCCAAGTACTGTCGAAGTTTGGCATGCCTGCTACTTTTGTAATTAGCTCTTAATGAGAGGTGTAAATTTAGATCGGCTTTTGACTAAATTTAGCTAACAAACTATTATTCCTGAATTTGACTTGTAAATTGTGGCAAAAATTGCAGTATTTGATTCTGGATTAGGCTCGTTATCTATAATTCGTGCAATTCAGAAAATATCCAAGGCTGAAATTACTTATTTTGCTGATCAGCAAAATTATCCTTATGGGAAAAAATCACAGGCTCAACTACGCATAATCATAGAAAAGTCAATCAAACTATTACAAGAAAAATTTACTCCAGATATCATAGTTGTTGCGTCTAACACTCCTAGTCTTATGCTAAATTTAGTAACAAGAAAAGTAATTGATGTAAAACCACCTATAAAATATGCTCAAAAAATTTCAAAGTCAAAACAAATTGGCATTCTAGCAACAGAATCTGCAATAAAGAGTAAAGGACTATCACAATACATTAAAAAATATAATTTTCTAAAAACTTTTAAAATTTTTAAGATAGATGGATCTGAGCTTGTTGAATTAGTTGAATCTGGAAAATTTCTCACAGATAAAAAATATTGTAAAAAAATAATAATAAAAACTCTTCAACAAATTTTATCTCAACAATCTATTGATACAATTACACTTTCTAGTACACACTTGCCATTTTTAAAATTACTATTGGAAAAAGAATATCTACATATACAATTTATTGATTCAGGAGATATTGTGGCACAAAAAGTTTATACAAAAATTAAAAACAAACAATCAAAAACAAATTCATTGAAGATTTTTACATCAGGAGATGTAAAGAAATTTCAAAAGAAAATAAATAGTATGGGTATCAAAAATAAAGTTAATTTTTTGTCAATTTAGCTTTTCTGTAACCATGACTAAATTTTTTATCATATAGTTTAGAGTATTCATATGATTTAGGATTTATTACATCACTAATTATTACAATTGCAGTTCTAGTAATCTTTTCTTCTTTAGTTTTTTTTGCAATATCACCAAGTGTTCCCTTGATAATTTTTTGATCTTTCCAACTTGCTCTATACACTACAGCAACTGGTGTTGATTTTTTGTATCCACCTGCAATTGCTTCTGTAACTAAATCAGATATTAAATGAATGCTAAGATAAAAAATCAATGTTGCCTTATGTTTTGCAAGTTCAGAAATTTTTTCACGTTTTGGAACTTTAGTTCTTGATTCAGCTCTAGTTACAATAATTGTTTGTGTAACTCCTGGAAGTGTTAATTGAGTTCCAAGTGCAGCAGCTGAGGCTAAAAATGCAGTAATTCCAGGCACAACAGTTGATTTTATTCCTTTTTTCTCAAGATTATCAATCTGCTCTTTGATGGCACCATAAATTGAAGGATCACCATCATGAAGTCTAACTACTAGTTTGTCTTTTTTTGCATTTTTGTATAACAAATCAAAAATTTCTTCTCTAACTAGTTTTGCTGCATCATAGAGCTTTCCTTTTTTACAAAGTTTTAAAATAGGTTTAGGAATTAAAGAACCAGAATAAACTACAACATCTGCTTTTTGAATTAATTTTTTTGCTTTAATTGTAATTAGTTCAGGATCTCCTGGACCACATCCAACAAAAAATACATCAGACACGTTTTACCACCAAAATTGAAAAGTATTTTGTAGTTAATGATTCATCATTTACTTCCCCCAATGTCATTGTTCGTATAATTTCATTTTCTGTTCCCAAGTCTTGTCCAATTGCAAAAAGAGAATTATCTGGGAATCCAGATTCTTTTAGAACCTCAATTACTTGATCAAAGTATCTACCATCTTTGAGAAATACCATTGATTCAGAATGCTTTGCAATCTCTTTTACACTAGATAGATCATAACAAGATGGAATAATTGCAACTTTTTCTGCACCCTCTGCAACACTAATACCAACTTTTGAAGCAAAGGAGAATATTGAAACAATTCCTGGAACTACACTAATATCCATATCAGGATATTTTTCTTTTAAATCTCTGTGCATGTATATCCAAGTACTATAGAGATATGGATCACCTACTGTAATATACACAACATTTTTTCCTTTCAAAACAGTTTCAGCCATTATTATGGCATTTCTCTTCCAAGATGCTTCTAGAATATCTTTATCTTTTGTCATTGGAAAAATTAACTTTATAATTTCTTGATTTTTTGATTTATCAATTATAGGTTCTATTATAGATAAAGCAATGCTTGGTCTATCTTCTTTAGAAGCAGGACACATAATAATATCGGCATTTTGGATTGCTTTTACTGCCTTGACTGTAAGTAAATCAGGATCCCCAGGACCTACTCCAATCCCGATTAAACCACCCATGCAATGTGTGCCTAATATCCCAATTAAAAATCTAGATTATACTTTGGTTGCAGAGATTATAGTTACAGGATTTCGTGCAAGCATCATAGTTCCTGTAGAGGTTTTTCTGCTCTTTGAAATGGTAACTTGAGTGATATCAACTGCTTCAAACTGTAATTTTTCTAAAATTTTTAATACTGATGAGAGCGTTTCAATAAGTATGGTACCAATAACAATTCTACCTCCAGATTTTAGTTTATTCTGAGATAGTTCAACTATTTCTTTTGTCTCTCCACCAGTTCCTCCAATAAAAATTGCATCAGCTTGGTCTAATTCTAAAATTTTTTCTTTAGCATTACCAAAAATAGTTATAATGTTTGAGATTTGAAATTTTTCTGCATTTTTTTTAGTTAATTCTATAGCATTTTCATCATAATCAATAGCTAATACTTTACCAGACGATTCAACCTGAAATGCTGCCTCAATTGAAATTGATCCACTTCCACAACCAACATCATAAACAATCTGTCCTGGTTTTAGTCTTGCCTTACTAATTTGAATAACTCTTACTTCTTCTTTTGTGATTGGAACTTTTTCTGCTCGTTCAAATTGTTCATCAGGAATACCCGGAGTTTTATAATTCCACATTACATTCTTTCCTCAACTAAATTAGGAAAACGGTGTTGGTATTCCAGTTGATACACTCCCTGCATTAACAAGCGTATAAGTTAGAATCCAAGTAAACAAGTACATGAAAATATAACTTCCTATAGCTTGTGTTACAATTTTCTTTCTATCTGATGATGGTAATTGCATTTTCATTCCTTTTGCAACTATAATTGTTCCAAAAAATACTATTATCATAAATGCAATAGAGGCCCATCTTCTTTCCTCACCTTCAATGTCCTCAAAGATGAAAGTTGCTGCAGTACCAGCAATAACAGCTAGTACAACTCGCATCCAAAATAATTTATTTAATTTTTTATCTTTTTCACTCTTTTCGGCTGTATTTACTGGTGGATCTGCTGAAGGAGTTTCTGAAATAGGTTCAGATTTTTCGGTTTCAGGAATATCAATTGGATCTTCTTTTATGGATTCTTTTTTAGAATCATTAGGTTCAATCGTAGGCTCGGATTTTTTCTTTTTGAATTTTGCCAAGTAAATTTCTAGCGTGTCTCAAGCAAACCATGTTTAATACCTTTGGTCAAAGATTGAGCATATTATAGCAAGAGTATAATTTTAGACATAAAAATACACAGTTATGGCTTTAGCAGGAATAGAATTACGATATCTAGTAGATCAAATCTCAAAACAAGTTCAAGACTACTACATCAGCAACATTTATGGAATTACAAAAGATAGTATTCTCTTCAAACTTCATCATACTGAAAAAAGTGATCTATTCATGATGATATCAACATCTGGAGTATGGTTAACTGCAGTAAAAATTGATCAGATGGAACCAAATAGATTACTTAAGAGATTACGTAGTGATCTACTTCGATTAAAATTAAAAAAAATAGAACAATTAGGTGCAGAAAGAATTGCATATTTTACTTTTGAAGGATTTGGAAAAGAGTTTGTCTTAGTAGGGGAATTTTTTGGAGATGGAAATATTTTACTTTGCAGTAAAGAGATGAAGATTTTAGCATTACAGCATTCTATAGAAGTCAGACATAGAAAGCTAAGTATAGGATTAGAATATGTCCCGCCTCCAAATAGTGGATTAGATATTTTTAACATATTAGAATCAGATTTTACTGAACTTAAAACCACAGATCTCGTTTCTGCAAAATGGTTTGGACGTACTTTAGGATTGCCAAAAAAATATGTTGAGGGAATTTTTGAAATTGCAGATGTTAATCCAAAAAAAATTGGGAATTTACTAACTTCAGAAGAAATAAAGAAAATTTTTGAAACTACAAAAAAGATTGTATCAGATGTAATTTCTGGAAATCATGAAGCAGTAATAGTTAGAAATGAAAAAACAGAAGTTCTTCCACTAAAATTAGGAAAAATAGAAGGGGAAATAGTCAGTGCTAATAGTTTCATTGAAGGATTAGATACTGTATTTACAGAAAACATAGTAGCAAAAGGAAAATCAATCCAATCTAGTGGCTCTGATAAAAAAATCCATGAACTACAAACTCAGATTTCTGAGCAAGAAAAAGCAATTGAAATAGTCAAAGAGAGATCAAAAAATGTTACAAATGTTGCCAATTCCCTTTTTGAGATGGTATCTCGTGGAATAATATCAATAGAAGATACAGTTGCCCAAGAGATTCTGGCTAGTCATAATGCAAAATTAACTAGTGAGAAAGGAATTTCATTAATTGTTATTCAAGATGAAAAAATAAAAATAAACACTAAAGCTCCACTTCAATCAATTGCATCAGTATTATTTAATGAGGCAAAAAAACAATCAGGTGCAATTAACTCAATTCAAGAAATAAAATCTAAAACTGAGATAAAACTAGAGAAATTTCAAAGTAAAACAGAGTCTGAAAAAGACTTGATTGTGGTTTCAGAGATTAGAAAGAAAAGTTGGTATGAAAGATACAGGTGGTTCTTTACCTCTGATGGATTACTTGCAATCGGTGGAAGAGATGCAGCATCAAATTCAGCTGTAGTTAGAAAACATTTAGGAAAAGATGATAAAGTATTTCATGGAGATATTTTTGGTTCACCATTTTTTATTTTAAAAGATGCACAAAATGCACCAGACACTAGTATGAATGAAGTTGCACATGCTACAGTTTGTTTTAGTCGTGCATGGAGAGAAGGAATGTATGGTGTTAGTGCTTATTGGGTAAATCCAGAGCAAGTAAAAAAATCAGCACCAAGTGGAGAATTTCTACCAAAGGGTTCTTTTACAATACTAGGCCAACGAAATTTTATTAAAACTGAAAATCTTAAACTAGCTGTAGGAATAATTCCTCAAGAAGATGATTATGTTTTGACATGTGGTCCATCTAATACAATTAAGAAAAATTCTATTTGTTATGCAATAATTGAGCCACAAGGAATAGAGATGGTAGATGCTGCTAAAAAAATAAGAGTAGAGTTTTTAAAACTCTATGAAGACATTACAAGAAAAATAAGCATAGATGACTTTGTTCGTGTTTTACCTGCTGGGAAAAGTCAAATTAAAGAAGTAGGCATTGGAGATTCACAAAAAGAAAATTTTACTGATAATGAATTAGATTAGATATTGTTTCTAATTTTATATACTTTTGCCCAATTTTTATATTTTAGACTTGTAATATTTGCAACTTTTTTTAATCTTACATACGTCACACATTGGTGAAATTGGTTTACAAATATTTTGACCATACATAACAAAAGTATCATTAATGTCTAGCCAGTATTTTTTTTGAACTTTCTTCATTAACTCTTGTTCTGTTTCTTCTGGATTTTTTGTATCTACTAATCCTAGTCTGTTTGATATTCTATGAACATGAATATCGACTGGGATGGCAGGCTTTTCATAGGCGTAAACTAGAACACAATTAGCAGTCTTTCTTCCTACTCCTGGAAGTTTAACTAATGTATCCAAGTCATCTGGAACTTTACCTTTGTATTTTTTATCAATAATTTTTGCAACCTCGATGATTCTTTTTGATTTTACGTGATAGAAACCAATTGACTTTATTATTTTCTCTATATCTTTTACTTTGGCATTAGCTAGTGCTTTTGCAGTTTTGTATTTAGAGAATAATACTTTGACTGTTTTAGTTGTTGTCTCATCTTTAGTTCTAGCAGAAAGTATAGTTCCAATTAGTATACTAAATGGACCAGTTTCAGCCTCATGAAGTTCTCTTAGTGCAGTCATTCTAGGTGGATTTACAGCATTCATAGTACTAGTCATTCCATCCAGAATTTTTCTCATATGATACAAATAATTTTTCTATAATGTAAATGTGAAAATATACATAAAATTTGGTATTATTCTCTTAAAATAATTTTTAAACCCATTAGATCGCAAAAAATGACTCTAATATTTTGATATTTTGTTATGAATTTAAATTAATGTTTGAGCCTAAGATTAATGTGAAACAGAAGTCTGATTTTGCCATTATTAGTATTGCATTATTATCATTGATATTTTCTGGATTTGGTTCTGCTCCACCTGCATTTGCTCATGGAACAATTGATCAATCTCATATTATAGCAGGTGTTGGTTCCGCACTAATTACAGGTGTAGGTCAAGGATTTACACCAACTTCAGATAATATTATTGGAATAGATATTCCTCTAGCTGATACTTGTGCAGATACTTGGATTGTATCTATTCATGAATTAGATGTTACTGGACCACTAATTATTCCACCATTCCCACATGTTGTAGATCCTTCAAGTACACTTCAACATATTGAAATTCCCCCTACTCCATTAACTCCAGGTTCTTTGTATGTAATTGAACTTTCAGCTTCTGATGGTTGTAAGTGGTTGCTTAGTGCTACAGATACATATCCAGGTGGTGATGCTTTCATTCCTTTTCTAATTCCATTTGATTTTCTTTTTGCAACTTATTATGATGATGGTACAGTACCAGTAGACTCTGATGGTGATGGAGTACCAGATTCTTCTGATGCTTGTCCTGGTACAGCTCCTGGAAT
>JADHUF010000054.1 GCA_016784625.1 Candidatus Nitrosopumilus sp.
AGGCTGGGTTAGCATAGTATCTAATGATGTTTTAAAAGAACAATTGGATTTACCGGAGCATATTGTACCTGTTGCATATCTTTGTCTTGGCCACGTAACAAATTTTGAAGTAAAGCCAGACTTGGAGCGTTCAGGATGGCTTCCAAGATTAGAACTAAAAGATGTGGTTTATTATGAAAAATGGGAACGAAAAGAAGATGAATCATGGAATGTAATCCAAGAAATGATAAAGTCGAATCTTAACTACGCTTAAATTATTTCAAGTTGTTTTTCTGCTGGGCTCGTGGCGCAGCATGGATAGCGCAGTAGCTTCCTAAGCTATAGGTCGAGGGATCGAAGCCCTTCGAGCCCGCTTTTTTATTACTTAAATTATGTATAATTTTCAAATAGATATGAAAGTTGTAGTTATTTCTGGCAGCCCAAGAGAAAATGCCAATACAGAGATCATGATGAAACATGTTGTAGAATATGTAGAACAGAAAGATGTTGAACTAAAATTTATCAATTTATCAGAAGGTGGTTTTGAATATTACAGAGGATGGGTAGATGATTATAACGAGAAAACACTTCAGGCTGCAAAAGATATCATGGCAGCAGATGTATGGCTAATTGGAACACCAATTTACAACTCTATGTATAGTGCTGCTTTGAAGAATTTGTTTGAATTTGTCAACTATAAAGAGACTGAAGGGAAAACAGCAGGTTTAGCAATTATTGCATCAGGAATGATTGGATTTACAGATGTTCAAACTTTACTTACACAATTAATGTCATATTTCAGAGTAATAACAAATCCAGTTCCAGTATTTGTAACTGCAGATAAAATGGTAGATGGTAAAATAATTGATGACGATGTAAAATCTAGATTAAATCAAATGGTAGATAAAACATTAGAATTAGCAAAAAGAAATTAAATTAGATTTTTTCCTGTGATTTGTATTGATTTGAAGATTTTAACTTCATAATCACCATCGTAGATATTAACTACGTTATTTCCATCAACATTTCTTGCGCGAAATTTGTATTCGTAAGTACCATCTTCATTTACATCAGTTTGTGCAAAGTGAACAGGTTCATCGTTTTGATAGATTTGAACAATTACAGGATGTCCTTCTGCATGTTTGTCTACAGTACCTTCAATGAATCCCCATGGCATTGTGTTGTCTGAAGAAATTGTCATTGGTACAACAGTTTGTGTTAGTTGTATACCATTAATTGTAGAGATTACAGTTGTGTTAGAGTCAGCAAATGAAGGAGACATTCCGATCATTGCAACTAGCATAAATAATCCAGCAAAAATTCCAATTTTTATCTTCATGGAAAAAATATGCAGTCAATAATATATTAACATGACTGATAATTTATTCAGATAGAATTGGAGACAAAAAAGAAGTGTGAGTGTGATTGTCATTTTGGAGGAGCAGAAAGTTGTCCAGGGTGTAAAAAGGAACACGAATATAATTTCAAATGTGAACACTGTGATGAATGATTATTTTTATTGTGTTAACATTTTTAGATTATAAATTTCAGCACGGATAGATTCAATCTCAACTTTAGTCTTAAGATTATCAATCTCTTTTTTTAGATATGAAATTTCATCATCTTTTGCGTCTGTTGCATCAGAAAGATCTTTTTCTAAATCTAGTTTGTATGTAGTAATTTCTTTTGTCGTTAATTGATGACTTTTTTTTCGTCATGAGAATGCGATGCTCCATGATTACGATCTGCTGCTAGTTGTGCAATCCAGATGACAAACACCATAAACCACATAATTGGTACAGCCATCACGAAAATGAACCATAAATCGTCAGGTAGAAGAAAAGATAGACCTGTCAAAACTGTGGCAAATACGGCTGAAACAAGTGTTGCAAGATGGTTTTTTACGTATCCCATTGTTTAACGAAGAAAATATACAAAATATAACGTTAATGGTGGATTTTTGAATATATAATATGAAAAGAAGGATTATTGCCCTGTAGTAACTTCTACAGTAGCAGTCGATGTTTTAATATCAGATTGTAGTATTTGGATTTTCTCTAAAAGTTCGTTTCTCAAATCACGAGCAACACGTCTTACTGTTGGTCTTGGGACTCCTAATTCGTCAACAACTTTAGTATAGATATCCTGTTTGTCTGTTACACCTTTATCAAGTAAGGAATTGATTGCTGCTTTGATAACAGTGCTTTGATTAGTACGATTCACAAAGATCATCTAATAATGATCTATATAAAATTTCAATTTACAAAATTGAAAAAACGTAATTCGCAGTTAAGCTGAAAGATAAGGAAGGAAATTTAGCAATCATAAAAGGCTTTCATTAAAAAAGAATTAATGATCAAAAGGTTCTTATGATAATCGTATGTCGTTGCGACATTGACTAGTGTAAATTTAGAAACCAATCATGGAAATATTTCTTTCAATTTACTTCCTGACCTAGCACCAGAAACTGTAAGAAATTTTGTTACATTGGCAAAAAGTGGGTTTTATGATGGAACGTTATTTCACAGAGTAATTCCGGGATTTATGATTCAAGGAGGAGACCCAAATACTAAAAACCCAAACATGAAAAGTCAATGGGGAATGGGAGGACCTGGGCATACAGTAAAAGCAGAATTTAGTTCAAGGTCACATTTACGAGGAATCGTTTCCATGGCAAGATCAACTGATCCTAATAGTGCAGGGTCACAATTTTTCATAGTAACAAAAGACAGCACCTTTCTTGATAGAGAATATACTGTATTTGGCGAGGTTGTAGAAGGAATGGATGTTGCAGACAAAATAGTAAATCTTGATAGGGACCAAAATGACTGCCCCTTAGAAGATGCAAAGATGGCTAAAATTTCAGTCTCAGAGTAAAATCTTGTATAAGAAAATTTCACTATCAGTTTTTACAATAATAATACTATTTTCAAGTAATGCTCAAGTTTTTGCTGAACCAGGCCAAAAAATTGATATCAAAGAATATTATGAATATAATAACTTTGTATCAGGCGTTGGAGAAGTAATTCAAACAGACAAAATTATTTTTGAGATCGGTAGACATGCAGATGTTCATGTAAAACACATTATCGTAGGAAAAGCATGGGATCCAACAAATCCAAAACTTATTGAAATGTTACCTGGAAAGCATTCAAATCTAGAAGTAACAGATGAAGATGGCGATTATTTGAGACCAATTGGATTTGTTGGAGAGACTTTTGAAGAATCAAAGTATATCATAGTTGGACAGAAACCATTTTCTGCATATGATTTAGTTGCTGAATATGATTTAGAAAATTTTCTAGAGCTTGATGATAATGGAGTATGGACAAAACAATTTGTGTATCCTCACGATGTAATAATATACTTTGATGACGAGATGAAAGTATTTTTTGCTAATTCACGCGGTATTGACATTTCCGAGGTAGAAGGTATCAATTGTATGGGTTGTGACATAACAGTGGAATTTTTTGATGATGTTGAGCCAATTACAAAAAAAGTAATCAAAAATGAAACAAAGCTTGAAGAGTTTTCTAATACAGGTAAAGAGTTTATTTTAGAAATTTTTTCAGGTGAGGCAAATATAAATCTGGATTATATTGAGGAATTGAATTATTTTTCATTTCCTGTGGATAAAAGTAATCAATTAATTTGGATGAAGATCCCACTTGATTTAATTTTATCACCATATCATGTGTATTTAACAGAATTTGATCAGGAGGTTTTATCTGAAATAGATCAAATTCGAAAATCTGAATTTGGACAAACAGAAACTCATGCAAATCTTTCATTTAAAGCACCAACAGAAGGAGTAATTCATGTTGTTGGCTCAACAGAAGCAGAACATATGGAACTACTTGAAGCATTAGCAAAGAGAGCCCCACAACCTGAAACAAAGATGAAAGAAGATGTGAAAGAAGATGTGAAAGAAGATTTACGTGAGGAATTATATAAAAACTGGGAAAGTACTAATTCAAATCAAGTTAACAGTGAAAATAACACAATAATTTTCATAATAGTTGGAGTTGTAGCTGTAATAATTATTGGAATTATTATTAAATTAAAGAAAAATTAGTCACCTTTTGAATCACAGGCACATCCTTCAAACTCATCAAATCTAGAATTACATAAAGGACATTTATCACCATATTCTATTTCCCATGGTTCTTTTCCAAATAATTTAAAATGATCATCAATCTCTTCCGGGATTTCTCGTTTTTCATTCATGATATAATTAATCTATCAAAGTATGTATAGATTATTCAGAATTAGAGTTTTAGATAGATAATAGAGCTTCTTTTGATACATATTGGTTTCTTTCATCTACCGTATTTTTTAGAAACTCTTTGTTGAATGCCATTTTTGTTAATGCGACTGATACATCAAAGGGACTTGCAGACCAACCATACTCTGACATTTGTGCTACAGTTTCACCAACTGTTTTTGGTTGGTCAAAGAAAGAATCTTTTGCTAAAATTCTTAGTTTATGTTTGATGTCATCTCCTGCGATTGTAGAAGGTGATGAAAATTCTGGCTCATGGAATTCAGCATCATCTAAAGAATTCATTACATCAGTCTGTGGTCTTTCATCAAGTAATTGTTTTAGAGATTCAACTACTTCTGCTAAAGAATCATTATCAACGTAAAAATCCCTTGAATCGATCTCAATTTCATTTTTACCTTGTTTGATTCTGATTTTTGCCATGTGTTATCTATGCTGATATTGATTTATTTTGCTAGCTCAAAGTAGCTTAGAGAAATAATCAAAAGATGTACACAAGATAATTAACGAATTATCTGGTCAATAACGGATTTATAGATAATTTTTGATAAAAACACATGCTAACAGTTTTTGGATCTACTGCATTAGACACTATCAGAACTCCAAAAAAAACACTAAAAAATGTACTAGGTGGTGCGGCAACATTTGCAGCGATTTCAGCAAGTTTTTTCACAAAACCAGGATTAATTGCAGTAGTTGGAAGTGACTTTCCAAAAAAATATCACACGGTATTAAAAAATCATCTTGATCTAAAAGGACTAACAATTCTTGATGGAAAGACCTTCAGATATGACGGCAAATATGATGCAACCATGAGTGTTAGAGAAACGCTCAAAACAGAACTAAATGTATTAGGAGAATTCAAACCAACTGTTCCAGATGTCTATAAAAAATCTGAATTTGTATATTTAGCAAATAATGATCCTGAACAAAATGCAAAAATTATCAAAGAATTTGATAATGTCAAATTTTCAATGTGTGATACAATAGAGTTTTGGATTGCAACAAAACGTAATGCGGTAATTAAAATGATAAAATCAGTTGATGCGGTAGTCATTAATGATGAGGAGGCAAAACTACTCACAAAAGAAGACAATTTGATCAAGTGTGCAAAGAAAATGATGGGGTGGGGTGTAAATTATGTTGTAATTAAGAAAGGAGAACATGGTGCATTACTATTTCATGAAGATGTGATTTTTCCATCAGTAGGATTTTCACTAGAATCAGTTGTAGATCCAACTGGCGCAGGAGATTCATTTGCAGGTGCAATGATTGGACATCTGGCTGCAAAAAATAAAACTAGTTTTTCTGAAATTAAAAAATCAATCATTTATGGAAATGTTATGGGTTCATTTGCTGTTGAAAAATATGGACTAGCAGGATTAACATCACTAAAGAAATCAGATATTGCTAAGAGAGTAAAGCAGTATGAAAAAATGGTTTCTTTTTGAAGAGTTATAGATAAGAATTTTTTTTATTAATCATGGAAGATAAACTGGATTCAATTTTTTCAATGCAAAGAGGTCTAACAAACATGATGAATCTTGACAGATACCCAAAAGATACTGAAAATAAAGTATCTGCATTGTGTACTGCAATAATGCATGAAGCAGTTGAACTACAACGAACTACAAACTGGAAGTGGTGGAAAACCCCAACTGCATTTGATGAAGCAGAAGCGAGAGAAGAGTTGATAGACATTTGGCACTTTGTTGTTCAAGCATCATTAGAACTCAACCTCACACCGGATGATATTTTAGAAGAATATGAGAGAAAAAATGAGATTAACAGACAACGACAAAAAGATGGTTACTAGTTTGGTCATATAATATGATTGAAATAATTTTATAGTAGGTCCATTAAAAATCGATGAATTGAAAGTAAGACACTTACAAGAAGATGATAAACAGTACAAAGTTTTTCTGTACATATTTTATGCTGCTTCTGTAATGATGGTATCTATCCTAATTTATGGAGTAGTCATGATGGTTGGAGAGTGGCAAGAAAATGGCACATACGTAATGGGTGAAATTTTAGTCAACACACATGTTCCATTTGAAAACTTTGCAAATCTAACTACATGGTTGTCATTTGCATGCATAATTGCATGGTATTGTGTTTCTAGAATTGGATGGAAACGAACAGTTGGAGTAGTATCATACAGAATGGCACTATTACAATTAATGTTGTTAGGCTTTGCAGTAATTTGTCTATACGAAGTTTTGTGGAGTTTCACCGTACTAAATGCAGAGATTACATCACAAATGGTGATTGATGGAACAACTCCTGATATTGATAGATTAATTGTAGACTATCCAGATCCAGAAAGACCATGGAATCTAATATTTGCAACGAAGATTTGGCTTGTTGGTTTTATAATTAGTGCTCATGCATTCTATCTAAGCAAAAAACCAAGAAAGTCTATAGAAGAGTTAAACCCTGAAGATTGAGCTAGTAACAAAAATTGAAGATTAGTTATATTCTCTTGATTTAGATATCCAGTCTGATGTTTTCTGAAAGTAGTGAGAGAAAATATTCTTATTTTTTAATTGCCGTCATTGGTTGTATTATAATTTTATCAATTCCATTAATTTATGGTCACTTTTTTCATTCAGGAGATTTGTTTCATATTGCTATCCACGAATCTGGTTTTGTTTTAGCAAGTTTTTTGACTGTAATGACAATAATCTCTTACAAAAAAACTAGGATTACAAGAATGATATTTTCATCAGCTGCATTTGGTGTTTTAGCATTTGGACAAGCAGGGCACATGTATTCAAAAATTGGCGTTCATGCTGTAGAAGATATGTCAAGTGCTAGTGAAATTTTAGATGTTTGCATTGTAGTTATGACC
>JADHUF010000055.1 GCA_016784625.1 Candidatus Nitrosopumilus sp.
ATATTACTTCCTGCACCCCTTTTTAGAATTGCTACCTGTAATCTTTTAGAAAATCCAATTTTATTATACATTATTTCATCAACTCATCCCAATTTTTATCAATATATGACAGGTATTCTAAAACTTGTTCAGCAGTTTCTTTATAACTTAAATTTGATTCAATTTCATTTGCCATATTTTGTAATGTAGCTAAATTTGATCTAAGATGTTCATTACTAGCTTCAGTGGTGCAATGTAGAGTCTCACAAATATCAAATTTCTTTATTTTATCCATTTCATTTGCTTTAAATTTTTTAAATCCATCAGTTTGAGGTACAGCGAAAATTAAACGGGTATTTTTTTTCCTCTTTGATTCTGATCTTTTTGGAGATGAACTTGTACCAGATTCAATTTTCTCTAAGAACTTTTCAGCAAAAATTTTACCTTTACCATTTAATATGAAAATATTTTTTTTCATATTGCCTTCAACGTATGATTTCAAATGCATTCTAACGGATGTAAATGTCCGCATATAATCAGGATATTGAGGGAATTGAGGCATAGAAAATTTATCAGGAAACAATTTGAATGCAGCAACTGCAATACTTTCCATACTTGTACTGACACCTGCATCTAAAAGTTTCAAAATTGTGACTGCGATTAATGGTGCTAGTGGTTCTCCAACATAGTTTTCTGATTTGTATGGTTGTAATTTCTCCCAAAAATCATTTTTGTTGGATGGGGATATTTGCATGGTAGATATACTGAATAATACGTGCTTTAAAAGATTCATGTGTTTAGAATATGCATAAGTTCACATTATAGGCATGTTTATCTATTTCAAAATCAAGTTAAATTGTGACAACAGGAAAATTTTGGGATTTTACAACAACAATCAGAAATCCAGATCGAATTAAAGATTTTGCAAAGGTGGGAGGAAAATTTGAAGGTAAAAAATGGGAATCAGGTGGACAAATTCAAACAGATTTTCAAATACATTTGATTAAAGAAAAATTGTATCTTAAAGGGGAAACCATTGCAGAAGAAACAATATCATTAGAACGTGCAAAAGAAATTGCCAAAGGGAGATGGACAGATCCTCCAATGCGAGGACGTCAATCATTTAGTCCTTTAAAGAAATTAGGCATCTGTTATCTTGATAATGATGGAAAAATTCGTTTAACAGATTTAGGTAAAAAACTTGCAAATGATGAGATAGAACCTACAGATTTTTTTTATAATACATTATTAAAATTTCAATTACCACAATTTAAGAAAGATTCTTCATTTAGTGAAAAAAAGGGTTTTGGAATAAAACCATTAATTGGAACATTGCAACTTATTGATAAAGTCAATAAACTATGGGAAGGCAAAGGTAAAAAACCAGTAGGATTATCTAAACAAGAATTCGATCTATTTGTTCCAACTCTAATTAATTACAAAGATATTGATGCATGGAGTAAAAATCTAATTAAATTTAGAGAGAGTTTACGAAAAGCAGTAGGTAAATCAAAAAAAGATGATGTGGTTGATTACTGGAAAATGACATTATCTGCATGGAATAAAAAAGACTGGGACAACATCAAAAATAAAAATAATGTTAGAAAGATTAAAAATTTGTATGGAGAATATGGGGATAATATTAGAAGATATTTCAGAATTACAGGTTGGATTCATTTACGTGGGAATGGATATTATATTGATCTTAATCCTAGAAGAAAAGTAGAAACGGATTCATTATTACTAATGAAATCATCTCCTGAAGATTTTAAAAATCATGAAGAATATGCAAAATATCTCAGTGATCAGGCACATCCTGAACTTCCTTGGAAAACCAAAGAGAAATTAGCGGAACAATATAATTTACTAACGAAAACCATCTCAGAAATCTCAAAATTAAATAAGATTAAATTAATTTTAACACCTTTAAGTCAAAATGAAATAAAAAAATCCACATCAAAAAAATTAGAGACAGAACTTGTTAAGATTAGGGCAGAATTACAAAGAATTGATAAGATTACACAAGAAAAAGAATTAGTGTCCAGTGAAAAAATATCCGAAGTTATCAATGATTTAGTGGATCTTAACAAAGAGAAGAAAGGTGCACTTGAATTAGAATATCAAATTACACGTGGACTCATTGCAATAGATGATGGAAAAATCATGCCTAATTATCCCCTAGGTGATGATGGAGAGCCATTAAACACAGCTCCTGGAGGAGTTGGAGATATAGAATGCATGTATACTAAATTTAATTTACTTTGTGAGGTCACCATGTTAACTGATGGGAAACAATGGATTCATGAAGGTCAACCAGTAACAAAACATTATCATGAGTTTTCAAAAAAAGATTCTAAATTAGAAACATATTGTCTTTTTATCGCACCAAAACTACATGAAAACACAGTAGGCCAATTTTGGTTTGAAAATAATCGTGGAGGAGAAAAACAAACTAAGATTATCCCTATTACAATTACTCAGTTTGTAGAAATTTTAGAAATATTAAAGAAAATTAAAGAAAAAAACCCAAACAAGAAATTAATACATGAAAAAATGTTAGAAATGTATCAAAATATCATCAACTCTATGACTGAATTTGAAGAAATGGATTGGAGACACAACATTCAAACAATAATTGAAGCATGGAAAAAAGAAATTCTGGCTGTTAGTTAAATTACAATAGGAATAGATTTTTTTAATTTACCAATTTTTTTAGTGTTTTTTATTCGTAGTTTTGCATTCTCAAAATATGTCTTATCTTTCTCAATTCCTATGAATTTCCTGCCCAATTTCTTAGCAACTACCCCTGTAGTTCCTGAACCCATGAAAGGATCTAACACTACAGCATTCTCTTTACTCCCAATTTTTATTATTCTATCAAGTAATAATTCAGGTTTTTCAGTAGGATGATCTGTTTTGTGTCTTTGAGCATTAATTTGCCACATATTTCTCATTTGTTTTCCATTGTTAATTTCTTTAGCACGATCATAATTAAAATAATATTTTTTTGTTTTTGCTGCAAGCCAAATTAATTCAATTGAAGGTGCTAATCTTGTTGTTTGTAATAGAGGAGTTGCATTGGGCTTAAACCATATAATATCATTGAGAATCCACAATCCTAATTTTTTTAATGTAACACCAATTATAGGATGGTTGTGTAATGTTCCAGATATCCAAATTGTTCCATCATCTTTTAAAACTCTAATACATTCGGTTATCCATTCTTCTGAAAATTCTGCATTATTTTTAACAACATCCCAATCACCTTTGAAACCTTTAGCGGGTTTTCCACTTTTTACTGTAAGATGGGTTTTGCCGGATAAATTGTATGGTGGATCTGCAAAAATTAGATCAACTGATTTTGGTTTCAATTTTTTTAGAACTTTTATACAATCATCATTATAAAATCTCATTTACAACAAATCAAATGTTTTTGTTAATATTGGTTTGGTAACTGTGGTAATATTTCAAAAATAGAGCATCATATTCTTAAAATTATAAAAAGAAACATTTTTGAAAACAATTCAATGAAAAATTTAATTTGTGTCTCTTAAAGAAGAAATTTATGAAAACTTGTATTCATTGCCAAAAAGATCAGGGTCATCAACATACAAAATGTAAATTTTGTGGAAATGAGGAATTTGGACCTCGTTGGGTATGGGTTTACACGCGAAATGCTCCCAGAACTAAGAAAATTACTCAAAAGAATTACTATGAGTAATTACAGTTAAGACCCAACCAATCACTTCATTAATCTAATCTGTATGAAAATAATATCTCTTGACACTTAATTCTAACCAAAAAGCAGCTGTCGAGCACAGTAATTCACCCTTATTGATAGTGGCAGGTCCAGGGAGTGGTAAAACTAGAGTAATCATTGAGAGAATTATTCATCTTGTAAATTCTGGAGTAAAACCTGATGAAATCCTCTGTCTTACTTTTACTAAAAAAGCAACAGAGGAAATGTCTCAGAGATTAGAAAATCATGAAATTTCAGATGTAAATGTTAGCACCTTTCATTCTTTTGCAAAATTAATTCTAGAAGATAATGTATTAGAATCTGGAATAAATATTTCATCAGGAGTAATCAAACGTTCTGCACAACTAGCATGGGGTTTAAAAAATATTGATTCTTTTGATTTTCAACATGTTATAATAGGGAATAATGCAGAAGACTTGATACGTGCAATCATTGATGGTATCAGAACTTTTAAAGATGAATTAATTTCTCCAGAATCATTAAAAGAATATCTCGATTCAAAAGAATCTCAAGAACTAGATGATGAAGAACAAGACTTGATTAATCGTCTAAGTGATTTGTATAGAGTTTATGTAAAGTATCAAGAGTTTTGGGGAGCAAAAAGTGTAATTGACTTTAATGATATTGTAGTTGAAGCAATTAATCTAGTAAAATCAAAACCATTAATCCAACAAAAACTCCAAAAAAAGTACAAACACATCCTAGTTGATGAATTTCAAGACAACAACTTTGCACAACTAGAACTAGTCAAATTAGTTTCTGATAATGGAAATGTTACTGCAGTAGGTGATGATGACCAATCAATATTTAGATTCCAAGGTGCTTACATGAAGAATTTCAATGACTTTGAAAAATATTTTAGCAATACAAAAATCATAAACTTGGATCAAAACTATCGCAGTACACAAAATATTGTGAATCTTGCCAGCACACTGGTATCAAACATCGAAGAGCGACAAAAAAAGAATCTTTTTTCTAAAAATATTCCAGGTGAGAAAGTCAAAGTTTGTGCATGCTCTGATGAAA
Organism: Candidatus Nitrosopumilus sp.; assembly: GCA_016784625.1. The sequence goes on from JADHUF010000055.1 coordinate 4,766, forward strand.
ATGCCGAGGTTGAATATGTCGTAAAAAATATCAAAGAATTACTAGGAAAGCCAATGGTTAGAGAGGATGGCACAGAAGGCACAATTTCTCATGGTGATATTGCAATTCTTGCTAGAAGTCGAAAATCAGGCGTAAAATTCGTAAAATCCCTCAAGGCTCATGGATTGCCTGCAGATTTTGTAGGCTCGGATAACCTCTTTGCAACGCCCATAGTCAAAGATGTAATGGCATACTTGGCAGTGGTGAACTGTCCTGCAAATGCAGGTAGAGAAATTGCAAGGTTACTAAAAAATCACGGAATTACAGAATACAATATTGCTAAAATTAATCATTATGGTGAGAAAATATCAGACTCTGATAATCCTGGAGTAGATTATGTTTTAAAATCATTACAAGAAATTGCAAGTCAAGATACTAGTCAGAAAAAAGAGATTTTAGAATTTGTAGATATTCTATCTAGTTTATCAGAATTATCAAAGTATCGTCCTAGTGATGTAATTTACAAAATAATAATGTCAGTTTCTGGATTGTATAAAAAATGTATTCAAGATAACTCAATTGAAAATAGAATAAACCAGATACTACTCAAAGAAATTTACAATTATGCACTAGAATATGAGACACTATACCCTGAGGAATCTCTAACTGATTTTATTGCATATCTAAACTATCTATTTAGATTTGATTTAGAATTACCTGAAGAACTAGAAGAAGAAGACAGCATTCTAGTTACTACTATTCACCAAAGTAAAGGAAAAGAATTCCAAATAGTCTTTGTAGTTGATACTGCAAAGGATAAACTGCCATTACGTGCAAGAACAAAGAAATTCTATGTGCCAAAAGACCTAGCAAAAGGACTAGTTAGAACTGCAGATGAGAAGACACTTCACCTCTTAGATGAGAAAAGATTACTATACGTTGCAATGACTAGAGCAAAAAGCCATCTATTCATTACATATGCACAAAACTATGAGAATAGAAAAACTGAAGCTAAACCATCATCGTTCTTGGAAGAATTGAATTTCAAAGAAAATGAATTAATTGATTTTGAAGAATTTGCATCAACTACAGATGTACAACTAGCACAAGGTGAGCATCTAGAACAACTAAAACAAGAACACCAAGAAATTGCAGTAACCTCAATTAACCAAATGAACCTTAAAACTGCAATTCAGAAAATCATTGATTTGGCAAAAATCAAACATTTTGAAGAAAACAAGAGTCTAGATGGTTTTGATCCTGCCAAAATCTTGAAAATTGAGCCTGGAGAAGACCATATTGACTCTCAATTATACCAAAAATCCGTCCCTCTAATCAAAAAAGATAATTTTAGACTCAGTCCATCAAAAATTCAAACCTATGAGGAATGTCCATTACAATTCAAATTCCAACATGTACTAAGAGTCCCTACCCCATCAAAGACATACTTTGGAATGGGTACTGCAATTCACGCAGTAGCTGAAAACATGACAAAACTACAAAAAGATGGAAAAGAACCTAGTGAAAAAGTAGCATTAGAAATTTTAGATAAACAATGGGATACATCATCGTATAGAAATCAGAGAACAAAAGAGAATCAGGACAAGGACAAATCAAAAGAGATGGTCAAGACATATTTGGAGTGGGCAGAGAAAAATCCAAACACTCCAGTTGATGTAGAGCCTAAATTCCAAATCAAACTAAATGATGTAACAATATCAGGAAAAATTGATAGAGTTGAGATGACCCCTGATGGTGAATACGAAGTCATTGACTTTAAAACAGGTTATGCATACAAGACAAAAAATACAATCAAAGAAGATGTTCAGATGAATATCTATGCTTTAGGAACTGAAAAACTGTATGGAAAACTTCCAAAGAAGACATCATTGTTTTACATTAAAGACAACAAGATTGTTCCTCACTTTATCGAAGAAAAAGCATTAGGTGAATTCAAAAAAGGCTTAATTGAGAAGATAGAATCAATATTTAATGAAGAGTTTGATGCAAAACCAGAGTTTAGAAAATGTTCTAGATGTGACTATGCAAATATTTGTGATGCAAAGGAGACTCAATAAATGAAAGCATCCGAGGTCCCATTAACAAAATTTTTGGATGGAACTAGACAATTCATCATTCCAATTTATCAGAGAACATATAGCTGGACTGAAAAAGAATGTGAACAATTATGGAATGATATTATTCAAGTTGCTGAAAATAAAGAAACTCCTGCACATTTCATAGGCTCGATAGTGTACATTGAGAAAGGACTGTATCAAGTATCTGACGTTCCTCAACTCTTAGTAATTGATGGACAACAAAGACTAACTACACTAACCTTACTTTTAGCAGCATT
>JADHUF010000056.1 GCA_016784625.1 Candidatus Nitrosopumilus sp.
TGTCCTGATATTTTTATTAACTGTTCGTATCCCAGAACAGAAGATTGGTCACAAAATTCGTTCGAAAGCATTACATTAGATTCATTTAGAAAGAATGTTGATATCCATATGAATTCTTATGCATGGCTTGCAAAAACTGTTGCAGATACAATGTCAAAACAGAAAAAAGATGGCTCCATAATTCAGTTTGGATCTACCTATGGTGTCCTTGGTCAAGACCTTACAGTTTATGAAGGAACTGATATGAAAGAAAATATGACCTACGCTACGATAAAAGGGGGAATTACAAATTTAACAAGGCAGATGGCTTCATATTATGGTAAATACAATATTCGAGTTAACACAATTTGCCCCGGAGGTATTTCGGGACATATCGCCGGCAAGTCCGATACTCAAAATCCTATTTTTGTAAAGCAATATAGTCAAAAAACACCACTCAAACGCTTGGGAAAACCAGAAGAAATTGCATCTGCTGTTTTGTTTCTGGCTTCGGATGCATCTTCATATATTACAGGGGCTACAATTATGGTAGATGGTGGTTGGACGGCGGTATAGGTAAATGAACACGGAAAACATTTATAATATAGCAGTTATTGGTGCCGGCCAACTTGGCAGCCGTCATTTACAGGGTCTTGCAAAATCATCAAAGGAATTCCAAATCTATGTGATAGACCCAAATGAGAATGCATTGATTTTAGCTAAACAACGATTTGAAGAAGTCTCAAAATCTACAAATAGTATTGTATCTTACCGTCAAAGTATGAGCGACTTACCTGGTACAATTGATCTTGCAATTATTGCTACTACGGCTAATGTGCGTCGTAAAATTATTGAGAATTTGTTAGATAAGTGTTCAATAAAATATTTAATCCTTGAAAAAGTAGTTTTCCAAAAATCAGAAGACTTTAAACCTATTCAAAAACGACTGCTTGAAAAAGGTGTAAAAGCATGGGTGAACTGTGCCCGGCGTTCTTATTCATTCTATAAAAATCTAACATATTTTTATTTCAAAATTCAGAATATTTAAGTACTACTAATGCCATTACTGTTCCCAATTGAAACAGGCAATAGAGAAACAATTTCAAAATTATTTATTGCTTGTAAGTTTGCTGAAAAGGGTTACGTCTCATATATAGGCACTAAAATACACATTTTTAATATAATTAAATATCTTAAACAACCAGTTTATTTTGACAAGGGTTATCACCAGGGGGTTTCTGAACGAATACACAATAAAATCAAAGAACAAAATGGAATTATTGTTAGCTTAGATGAAGAAATCGGTGTGGACTTAAATGATTTTTCTACACTTTCGAAACGATTTCCCGAAAAAGCTATTAAAATTTTCGATTTGATATTTTTGTGGGGTACTAAGCAAGATAAGTACCTTCGAGAAAGAAGAAATAATTATAATCCCAAGAAAGTCTTTGTGACAGGACATCCAAGATTTGAGCTACTTAGAGATAAGTATCAATCACTGTATTCCAGCATGGTAGAAGACATTAAATCAAAGTATGGAAAATACATTTTGATCAATACAAATTTTGGATTTGGAAATAACTTGTTGGGAGATGATTTCGTAATAAAAAACTACCTTGATAGGGTGCCCAATATCAAGGAACATATTCAATATGAAAAATGTCAATTAAATCATTTTATTGAGCTAATTAAGGATCTACAAAATTTTTTTAAAATGAATATAGTTATTAGACCTCACCCTGAAGAAGATAATTATACATATATTGAAAAATTGAATAAATATAATAATGTATTTATTAAGTATGAGAAATCCGCAATACCATGGATACTTGGTTGTGAAGTTATGATTCACCATAGTTGCACAACGGCTTTAGAAGCTGTAATGTTAGAGAAAACACCAATATCTTATATTAAGGATGTTGACGAAAAACTAATACCTTGGATTCCATTAAAAATCAGTTTGAAATTTAGTAAATCTTTAGAAATCATTGAATTAATTGAGAAGGGGAAATATAAAAACGTTAATAGTACTAAAAACAATAGGCAAATATTATCTGATTATTTTTCTTTCTTCAATAATACGACTGACCAAATTATTGAAGAATGTGATAAATTATTTAAAACAAAAGACTATCAAAATCACCAACAATTGAGAGGATTATTGTATTACTCAATTAAATCTAAATCTAAAGTAATAATAAAACGATTGCTAAAGTATTTATACAAATCGAATGATAACAAATTAGGGTCTCAAAAAAGAAAAGGCTTTGATATTAATACCATCAATAATTTATTGTATGAGTTGAAAAAAAATAAGTTTATTGATCGAGACATTAAAATAAATGCAATAAATGAACTCCTTTTTAAAGTATATAAATAATTAATCAAACCATTATTTTCCATAACAATTATATTTGAAAATACTTGAATTCAAGTGAAAACTTCTAAGTAATGCTAATATTTAAAAAAATTGGTAGAGGGCTGTTATTTGTATGGCATTTCATTTTATTAAGAAACATGTATGAAATAAGTTATCGTCTGAATTTCCCTAAACTATCGGCCCTGATTCTGGTTCTTTTGACAAAAAGACTAAATGATAAAAAGAGGCACAGAGTTCTTTGTCTGGGGCGTTCACAGTTTACAGATGACATAGGTGCACTAATTACATATAGCAATAAAATTCAATACTTGTATTTCCATAAAATTTTATTAGGAAAAATTGTTAGGCACATGATACCTTTTTCTTTTGATCCTACAGTTATACCTGGATATATAAAGGGAAACAAAAATGCCGAGGTCTATGGTGAGGATGACGGCATAACATATCATATTGATCCTAAATATGATACAGGAAAACAAAAAGTCTATAGCTATATGTCAAAGATGTTTCCTCTCTTAAAAAAGTTATTAAGGTTTGACGCTGTAATGTCTGGTAACTATATTTATATCGACCAACTAGAATTCTTCTCAATTTGTGAAAAAAATAAGATTCCCGCTATAATACTAAACAAAGAAGGATTTGGATCTTACTATAACAAAGATCATGCTTATTTAGGTTTGACTGAGAAAAATTGTAGGTTTATTGGGTCCAAAATGCTTTTTATAAATGATCATGTAAAACGGTTTGAAATAAAGCATCTTACAGGATTTGGAGAAAAGAAGGCCACTACTGTTGGAGTACCAAGATATGATTATTACAAGAATCCTATAAAACACCTTAAACAAATCGTTTTTTTTGGTTTCGTTGCGAATGAATATTTTAATAACTGGCTAGAAATAAAAGATGATATTAAGATAGTAAACCAAATAAATAATATTATTGAGCAATACTATGAAAACGCCATCAGGTTTGCTGTCGAGCATCCAGATTATAAGGTAATCATTAAACTTAAAAATCCCGCACAGAGATATAAAGAAATGCCATTCAAAGTTTTTAATAAATTTCATAAATCAAATATTTCAAATTTAGAAATTACCAGTCAATTGAAAACTGAAAAATTGATATTAGATTCACAGATCATATTAGGTTATAATTGTTCTGTGCTTATAGAAGCTTTGATAGTAAATAAAACTATTATTTCTCCTGATTTTGGCGATTTATCTCAAGGAGATTATTTTATTAACCACCCAAATCTAGTAGTATATACAAACAAATATGGGAAGATTGAAAAGATTTGTTTGAATTATAAAGATCACAAGATAAAGGACTGTAAAGAAAAAAGAGAATTGATTGAGAACTTGATATTCAAGATCGACGGTAAATCTAGTCAGCGCGCAGAAAAAGCGATTGTTGAAGCAATTGAAGAGCATAGGGGAATAAATAACTGAAAAAAATATTCTTACTTCTCAAAGGTTGTATCATGAAAATTTATCATAAAACGAAAGTGAATCAAAAATGCTAAACAATAAATCAATTTTAATCACAGGTGGTACCGGATCTTTTGGTAAAAAATTCATTAAAATTGTATTAGATCGTTACAAACCCAAAAAAGTAATAGTTTACAGCCGAGATGAGCTCAAACAATTTGAAATGCAACAAATTTGGCCAGATGATTCTGATATCCCGATCCGGTATTTTATTGGCGATGTTCGAGATTATCACCGTTTAAAAACCGCCATGCACGGAGTTGATATAGTGATTCATGCTGCTGCACTCAAACAAGTACCTGCGGCTGAATACAACCCTTTTGAAGCTGTAAAGACAAATATCATAGGAGGGCAAAATGTTATTGATGCAGCTATAGCCTGTGGTGTAAAACAGGTAATTGCTTTAAGTACAGATAAGGCGGCTGCACCTATTAATCTCTATGGGGCTACAAAGTTAGCATCAGATAAGTTATTTATAGCTGCAAATAACTATGCGGGAGGGCATGATATTAAATTTTCTGTTGTTAGGTATGGAAATGTTATGGGTAGTCGAGGGTCCGTAATCCCATTTTTTAAAAATAAAAAAGAGACTGGAACATTACCTATAACAGATAAACGTATGACAAGATTTAATATTACACTTCAAGAAGGCGTTAATTTTGTTTTACAAAGTTTAGATAAAATGTGGGGCGGTGAATTATTTGTTCCAAAAATACCATCCTATAAAATATTAGATGTAGCAAAAGCAATTGCTCCCAATTGTAAGTATGAAGTTGTAGGTATAAGGCCTGGAGAAAAGCTACATGAAGAAATGATTACTGAAACAGACGCCTTAAATAGTGTAGAGTTTGAAAAGTATTTCGTCATCTTGCCAACAACAGAATTATGGGATATTGATAAATTTAGAAAAGAAAGTAATTCATCTGTAGGTAAAATGTGTGAATTTGGTTTTTCTTATAATAGTGGTACGAATAATGATTTTCTTAATATAAATGATTTGAAAGATTTAATTAAAAACCATATTTAAAATGATTTCTTACGGAAAACAATCAATAGACCAAACTGATATTGATGCTGTAGTAGAAGTGTTGAAAAGCGATTGGTTAACACAGGGTCCAGCGGTTCGAACATTTGAAAATGATTTGCAAAATTATTTTGGCGCGAAACATACTTGTGTAGTATCTAATGGAACAGCTGCACTACATTTAGCGGGATTGGCATTAGGTTGGCAGCCAGGTGATATTGTTTTAACAACACCATTAACATTTTTAGCCACAGCGAATAGTATTGTATATAGTGGTGCTACACCAAATTTTGTTGATATTGATGTAGATACTTATACAATTGACTCAAATTTGGTAGAAGAAAAAGTTAATGACTATAGAGAAAAAGGTGAAAAGGTAAAAGCAGTCATAGGTGTGGATTTTGCAGGACATCCCTGCGATTGGAAAGCGCTTCGAGAAATAGCTGATAAATATGAGCTACAATTAGTGAATGATAATTGTCATGCTCTGGGAGCAACATACCTAAATGATAAACAGTATGCAGTGAAATATGCGGACCTTGTAATTCAAAGTTATCATCCGGTTAAGCATCTCACTACGGGAGAAGGTGGCGCAGTTTTAACTAACAATTCAAAACTTGATGAAAAAGTTAGGCGATTGCGAACCCATGGTATGACTAAAGATAATTCAAAATTCAGCATTCAAAATCCATCATTAAACGAACCTTGGTATTATGAAATGCATGAAGTTGGTTTTAATTATCGTATCACTGATTTTCAATGTGCATTGGGTTCCAGTCAATTAAAGAAATTGGATAGATTTGTAGAGAAAAGACGTAAAATTGCTAAACATTACGATAATTCATTTGCCATTATAGAAAACCTAAAAACACCTAAAGTGCAAAGTGATATTGAACATGCTTATCATCTTTATCCTTTGCAAATTGATTTTGAAATACTATCAATAACAAAAGTAGAATTCTTCGAAAGAATGAAGGGAATAGGTATAAACCTACAGGTGCATTATATCCCAATCCATTTACAACCATTTTACCAAAAGAATTATGGATTTCAACAGGGTGACTTCCCTACATCAGAAAATTTTTATAATAACGAATTATCATTACCAATTTATCCAAGATTGACTAATGATGAGCAAAAATTAGTTGTTGAAAATATCAAACAACTCATAAATGAGTAGTTCTGCTAATAAAATTGCCATCGGCACCGTTCAGTTTGGAATGGATTATGGAATCGCGAATCAGAAGGGGAAAGTATCCCAAAAAGAAATACAATCTATTCTTGATCTTGCTTATGAAAATGGCATAAATACTTTAGATACTGCTAAATCTTATGGAAATAGTGAAAGATCAATCGGGAAATATTTAAAATCATCTGACTTTTCATGGAATATTATAACAAAAATTGGTAGCGTAAATAATGTTATCGTGCAAATAAAAGATTCAATAGAAAAAATAAATGATAAGCCCAGAGTTGTTTTGGCACATTCATCTGATATCTTTTTAAACCCAACATTTCAAACAGAATTACAAAAAGCCAAAGACGAAGAATTAATAAAGTATTATGGTGTTTCTCTTTATAATGATGATGAAATTAATCAAGTTTTAGATTCAGGATTAAAACCTGATGTGGCTCAATTGCCAATGAATATTTTAGATACACGGCTTTATCGTCATGGATCGTTAGGCAAGCTATTTGCAAAAGGAATCGAAATCCATGTTCGATCTGCTTTTCTGCAGGGACTATTTTATTTATCTAAAATTGATTTGGAAAATCGTTTTGAAGATGTCATTCCATCTTTAAAAAAACTTAAATCTATTTCAGCGGCTGCTGGTTTAACTCTTCCAGAGCTTTCCTTACTTTGGCTGGTAAATTTAAAAGAAGTAACAAAGGTGATTATCGGTATAGATAATGTGGAGCAGTTAAGGATGCATCTAGAAACACTCAAAAAAAATGTTAAGCTATCAGTATTTGAAGAGGCTTTATCTATTCACTATGAAAATGAAAATATATTAAATCCATCATTATGGCCTTCATAGTTTTAGCTATTGTCCAAGCACGCGTAGGTTCAACCCGATTACCGGGGAAGGTTCTAAAAGAAATCAATGGAAAATCATTAATTGAAATTCTTTTTCACCGTTTATCTCAATCAAAGAAAATAGATAAATTTATTCTG
>JADHUF010000057.1 GCA_016784625.1 Candidatus Nitrosopumilus sp.
GCTGCTCCAAAGAGAAAAACAGCTAAACGTAGAGCTGCTCCAAAGAGAAAAACAGCTAAACGTAGAGCTGCTCCAAAGAGAAAAACAGCTAAACGTAGAGCTGCTCCAAAGAGAAAAATAGCTAAACGTAGAGCTGCTCCAAAGAGAAAAATAGCTAAACGTAGAGCTGCTCCAAAGAGAAAAATAGCTAAAAAGAGACGAAGATAGGTTTACAGATTAGCCAAATTATTTAACGAATTTATGTCCAAATTAGTTTGAGTATCCATGAACAAGTTAGATGCTACTGTTTCGAAAGCGTGTAATGAAATTACTCAGAATTTACTAACAATTAATGAGCCTAGTAAAAAACGAGTAAAAGAAGAAATCAGAAAAATTTGTGCCAAATATGCACTTGAAAGTATACCTAAAAATTATGAAATTCTATCAATGGCAAAAGAATCAGATTTTGATAAACTACGAAAAGTTTTGTTGCGAAAGCCAATGAAAACAGCATCAGGAGTAGCAGTAGTTGCATTAATGCCAAAACCATATGCATGCCCACATGGAAGATGTACATATTGTCCAGGAGGAATTGAATTTAATTCGCCAAACAGCTACACGGGAAAAGAGCCATCTTCACTTAACGCAATAGAAAATGAATTTGATCCTAAATTACAAATTACATCAAAAATTGAAAAGTTAATTGCATTTGGACATGATCCAACTAAAATGGAGATAGTAATTGTAGGAGGTACATTTCTTTTTATGCCAAAAGATTATCAAGAAAATTTTATCAAATCATGTTATGATGCACTAAATGGAATAGACTCAAAAGATTTGCAAGAAGCTAAATCAATTAATGAACATGCATTAATTAGAAATGTAGGATTTACAATTGAAACAAAACCAGATTATTGTAAAAAAGAACATGTCGATTTAATGTTAAGTTATGGAATTACAAGAGTAGAGATTGGGGTTCAATCATTACAAGAACGAGTTTACAAAATAGTCAACAGAGGTCATGATTATAATGATGTAACTGAATCATTTCAAATTTCAAAAGATGCAGGTTACAAAATTGTAGCACATATGATGCCAGGTTTACCTACAATGACACCAGAAGGAGACATTGCTGATTTTAAAAAACTGTTTTCAGATTCACAGTTACGTCCAGACATGTTGAAAATTTATCCATCATTAGTAATTGAAAACACACCATTGTATGAAGAATACAAACAAGGAAAATATATCCCATATTCTGATGAAGACATGATAAAAGTATTAGTGGAAGCAAAAAAGAATGTGCCAAAATGGGTCAGAATCATGCGTGTACAAAGGGAGATTTCACCAAAAGAGATCATTGCAGGGCCAAAATCAGGGAATCTAAGACAGATTGTTCATCAAAACTTATCCAAACAAGGTCTCTCGTGCAAATGTATTAGATGTAGAGAAGCAGGTCGCTCTAACAAAAAATCAGATGGAGGGGATGTAAAATTAAACAGAATAGATTATGATTCCTCAGGAGGAAAAGAAGTATTCTTGTCTTATGAGGACAAAAATGAATCAATTTATGGATTTTTGAGATTACGAAAACCAAGTATTAATGCTCACAGAGATGAAGTCAAAGACACATGTATTGTAAGAGAGATTCATGTCTATGGAAAATCATTAAAACTTGGAGAAAAAGAAGAGTCTGAAATACAGCACTCAGGTTTAGGAAAGAATTTGATGAAAGAAGCAGAAAAAATTTCAAGTGAAGAATTTGATGCAAAGAAAATTTTAGTAATTAGTGCAGTTGGCACAAGAGAATATTATCAAAAGTTAGGGTATTCGTTATATGGGCCATACATGTCCAAAACATTGAACTAGGAAAAAGAAATGTCAGAACAAGAAATTATCGGTAAAGGAACTTGGATAGATAAATTAGCTTCAGAATTACTTGAACGTGAAAAAACACTAGGAAGAAATACAGATCTTCTAAGAGTGGAAAGTGGTCTTGGTGCATCAGGGATACCACACATTGGAAGTTTAGGTGATGCAGTAAGAGCATATGGTGTCAAATTAGCATTAGAAAATTTGGGATGCAAATCAGAACTAATTGCATATTCAGATGATCTAGATGGATTAAGAAAAATTCCAGAAGGCATGCAAGAATTTTATTTAGAAGAACACATTGCAAAACCAGTATCATTAATTCCAGATCCTTATGGATGTCATGACTCGTACGGCATGCATATGAGCAATATTTTACTAGATGGGTTAGATAGAGTTGGAATAAAATATGAATTTAGAAGAGCAGTGGATACTTACAAACAAGGATTACTAAAAGACCAAATCCACACAATTTTGCAAAACAGTACAAAGATTGGAGAGAAGATTTCAGAACTTGTTGGGCAAGAAAAATATCAAAAATATCTACCATATTTTCCAGTTTGTGCTAATTGTAGTCGATTATACACAGCAGAATCCACTGAATACATTGCAGATGAGAAGAAGGTAAAGTACAGATGCCATGATGCCGAAATTAGCTCAAAAATGATCAAAGGATGTGGTCATGAAGGAGAGGCAGATATTACAAAAGATCTTGGAAAATTAGCCTGGAAAGTAGAGTTTGCAGCAAGATGGTCAGCATTTGATATCAGATTTGAAGCCTATGGAAAAGACATCATGGATTCTGTTAAAGTCAATGATTGGGTATCAGATGAGATTTTAGGATTTCCACATCCACATCATGTAAAATATGAAATGTTCTTAGACAAAGGAGGAAAAAAGATTTCAAAATCATTAGGAAATATAATCACTGCACAAAAATGGTTAGAGTTTGGCAGTCCAAAATCAATTTTATTATTACTATACAAAAGAATTACAGGTGCACGAGAACTAGGATTTGAAGATATTCCATCTTTGATGAATGAGTATAATGAATTAGAAGATGTTTACTTTGGAAGAATAAAAATAGATAATCAAGCAAAACTGACAAAATTAAAAGGCCTCTATGAATATGTTAACCTACTTGACTCCCCAAAACAATCAAGCACACATGTTAACTATAGACTATTAGTTGAATTATCAAAAATCTTCAAAGAAGACAGAGAAGAAAGAGTAATGAAAAAATTAGTAGATTACGGAGTAATTAAAAATCCTGAACCAGAAATTGAAAAACTCATCAAAATTGCAGGAAACTTTTCAGATGAATTCGATCAACAAGAAAAAATACAAGTAGAAATAGATGATTCTACAAAAAAAGCATTACAAATACTTGTAGAGGTATTGGGGGCAGAAGAAGATCCAGAAGATATTCAAAATACAATTTATCAAATTGCAAAATCAAATGATGTACAACCAAAAGATTTCTTTAAAATATTATATCAAATAATTCTTGGAACATCAAGGGGTCCTAAGATAGGGCCTTTCATATCAGATATTGGAAGAAAACAAGTAGCAAAGACACTTTCAGAGTATGCATAACTATGGTTCACTCAGAACATAACAGAGCAAAAAATAACGGTGGATTTGCCTTGATAATTTTAGGGGCATTGTTGTTATTTCTTGCACCAAATATCTATCCAAAAATGCCAGAACTAGGCACAATGTCTCTGATTGGAGGAATTATTATTGGTAGTATTGGATTTTATCTGAAATTTTTTAGAGGACGCATTAAGCAAGAATAAAGAAAGATTCATCTTTTAGGAATATCGGTTATGGATATGGGATTTTTTACTAAGAAAAAAGTAGATGAATTAATTTCTGAAAAGGAAGAATCCACATTAGAAGTTGTATTAGAAGATGAAGATATTCAAAACGAAATTAAAACAAAACAAGAAGAATTTGATAATATCATACAAAAAATTCAGACCGTAAAAGAAGAATATAATGACATAGTGGGCAATCTAATGTCAGTTAAAAAAGAATTAAATCAAAAAAAGATGGAATTAGATGTAGTAAAAATAGAATCTAGAAAAATTGATGAAAGAAATAAAAAATCCATAGAAATTAAAGATTCAAAATCAATTAATGATTTTAAAAAAACTGAAGCAAGCCTTACAAAAATGAAAGAAGAGTTAGATGAAACAACAAAAGAATATGATCGTACTAAAAAACAAATTGAACAAGCACAATTTACACTTCATGGTACTAAAAACCAACAGATAGAATATCAAAAGGAATTAGATGAAGCAAGAATCAGATTATACAATGCAAAACAAGAATTAGAGAAAAAAGACAATTTTCAAGATACAAATGTCTTAACGCCTAAAGAAAGAGAATTTATTGAAGGAAAGGGTTCAAATCAAAAAAGTTCTGAAGGCGTAATTGAGGCTGCAAGTGTAGTTGTAGGATCATTAAAGTCAAAACTCAACATGGCACAAAAAGAACTTGAAGCAATTCAATTACTTTTAGAACAAGAAAGAGATGAACATGAAAGAACTAAAATGGAATTAGAAAAATTCAAATCAAAATAATTAAAATAGTCACAAACTTTCAAAATGTTTTTTCCATTTTGATTTTATCTCTTGTTCTGAGACCCCCAGATCATATAATGGGGAAGTTACTTCAGATACTTTTGATACATCGACTAATACAATTGAATTAATTGGACTCTTGATTCCATTTTTTCTAAAATAATTTAGAATCTCATCATAGAGGGAACCATCATTAATAATTCTAGTTTTACCTTGGAATAAGTAGCCTTTACGTAAAAGAGGATCAATTACATTAATTTCCACATAAGGATTGTTTTGCAAATTATTCATTGTGTCAGGAGAACGAATATCTGCAAAGGCCAACACATCAGATGTCCAACCAATGATTGTTCCTTTTGGAGAAAGATTTGGTTTGCCATCAGCAGCAACAGTTGCCACATAACCAAGTTTGTGAAGAGTCAAAAAGTCTTTAATTTCTTGTGTAATCATGATTAATTGTTATTAGGAATTAATACAATCTATTTAGTTTTCAAAATTATCGCATAACATCTACCATAAATTGCGAAAAGAAGAAAAATGCAATCATCCCTCCAATAATTCCAATCCAAGCAGCAATTTGTTTAATTTTAGACATTACAAAGAAAATTACCTAAACTCATTATTGAATCTAATTGAATTTTCCAGACAATTATAATTAGACTGTAGTTAATGGATAATATTGGCAAGTATCAAAGATGTTGGAAGGTTCTTTTTGTTTATTGTTGGGGGATTAATTGCCATAATAGTTGGTTCTTTTATGATTCGAGGCACTATGCATTTGTGGGATAAGCCTAAAAATAAAAATACAGATGAAAAAGATAATGACTAAAAAACAAGTGCTGCCAAATAATAACAGAATTGTTACAAGATTCTTCAATTAGAAAATCACTTGACCAATACATCAAAAGAAGAATCCAAGAGATACCTACTGAAATCAAACAGACATTTCCAAACATCAAAAAAATTTGGAAATGTAATAATGAATTAGATTTTCTTTATGGATATTATGTTGGAAAAATAGAAGAAGGTGCTTTGCATTATTTACTTAAAGCAACTCGTGCATCAGCTGGAGGATATGTGGATACTTTTGAAATAAGAGGAATTATTGAAACGCATAAGGTAGAATTGCAAGATATAATAAAATCTACAATAAATTAGTGAAGTAGAAATACTACATCAATTACATTATAGCATGGTAGGACCACAAGATGGGGGTTTTGGATTTGATCAGTCTAAAAAATACACAAGTGTAGAGAATATTGATGAGGTTTGTGTCCAATGTCAAGCAGGTCAACACAAAAAATGCTTGAAAAAAGCAAAAGAACAAGAAACCTGTGAATGTGAACACTGTATGATTTATGGTTAAATTAAAAGAAAGATTAGACAATTTTTAATATTATAATAATAAAGAACTATTCTTGTCAAATCAATACACATTTGAATGCAAATTTTGTGGAAAAGAGTTTGGCACTAATATCATAGAACTTGCACTACATATTGGCAGAGTTCATGACGAGCCAAGAAATTAAAGACTAGATAATTTATTTTCAAGTTCCTGAATTTCTTTTTGTGATGAATTAGAAACATTTTGAGCAAACTCTTTGTGTGTTGAAATAATGGTAGACAATGCTTCTTTGTAACTTGGATGTCCTTTTTTGATTACATCACAAGATTCAAGAGATGTAATATGACCGGTTACAGTTGCAATTGCACCCTTGTGATTGAATCTAACAATTCCACCAAAGGCCTCAATTAGCATAAAAGCAGATTCTGCTTTACACTTGTAAGTTACTCTACCAGTTTCAGTATTGAATAGTTGCGTAACACCACCTGGTTTTCTTGTTACAATCACTGTCATAAAATATGAGAAAAATATCGGGTATTAATTATTTTAGAAAAAAGATTTTCTAGGCGGGAGTATCTACAGTAGCATTTGTAGCCAAAATCTTATCAATTTCATTTATGGCAATCTTATCTCTACCGATCAATTCAAACTTTTGTATCAAAGTTTCAAACTTTGTTTCCTCTTGAACTTGTTCATTGACAAACCATTCTAGAAATACATATGTTGAATGATCTTTGTCTTTTTGTGATATTTCAACCATCTTGTGAATTGCAGCAGTAACTGCTTGCTCATTTTTTAATGCAATTTTTAGAATAGACTCTAAAGATTTGAAATTACTTGCAGGAGATTTTGTTGCAGGAATTACTGCAGCAGTGCCTAAATTATTCAAATAATGAACAATTTTTAGCAAATGAGTTCTCTCTTCATCTGACTGTGCATAAAAGAAGTTTGCACTACCTTCGTACCCTGTAACTTCACACCATGATGCCATTGCCAAATAATTATTTGATGCATTTGCTTCCAGTGTAATTTGGTCATTTAGTGCTTTTTGCATATTTTTTGAAATTTTCATAACTTTCAATTAATCTGTATTTCTCTCCGTTAAAAAAACTTGCTAAAAACTAGGAATAGAACCTAGTTATCAAAAAGAACACTGCAAATCCTGATAAAAATATAATTCCTGCAAAACTCAAAATTTTCAACAACGCAGAAGGTTGTGAGTCCTTATCAAGAAATTTACCAGTAACTAGTCTAAGAT
>JADHUF010000058.1 GCA_016784625.1 Candidatus Nitrosopumilus sp.
AAGATAAATTGGAGCTCTCTTTCTAAGAAATGACTTGAAATCATTCCTTTTTGGTTTATCTTCTTCTTTCTTTTTCTTATCTTTGGCCATTTTCCTTAATTTTTAGTATTTTGCTGTTAATATTGACTTTACTCTTAATATTTTATTTATTCTTGCATAGAAAACAAGGAAAAGGGCTAAGTAGTCACTTTTTTGTGATATCGTTTACTTTGTCGCAATACTTGATTACAACACTTACATCGAAATGATTCTGTGATTATGTATCTGCTACAAGTTTTACAATACTTTTGACCGTTTGAATAGCCTTTAACATATTGACCTTGTCGGCAATCATACATACCACATTTGTCTTTACATTTGAAAGACAATTTCTTTGTGAGATTGAAACTGTACTACCTACATTTACTCCGTTTCAAGACCAAGTTTCTCTTTGAGACTCTTTTCTTGAGCACATAGTTTCTTAATTTCCTCATCATTTTGTGATTTGGATTTTATCAGTTCATCTAGTCTATTTTTGATTATAGACACGTCTACTGTAATATGACTCGAATTTGACAATTTTATTACCTAATGTTATGTGTAACCTAGGATTGTTTCAGACAATGTCTTCCTTATGGTTCATAATGTTCCTATTTTGAGAACACTCCCTCACTTTTTGTCCCACTTTTGAGACATATTTCTTGCTTATTGCAAGTACTGTTTTTTTACTATTCATGTTACATCTACCTCCTTGTTATTTCATATTTCTGCTTACATATTGCAAGCATAGTAGTATCTGAATCATTGTTTATAACTATTGCCCAATGTTTGTAGTTTTCAATTTAATTTTTTTAGCTACAGTCACTTTGTACTGGTTAACTGAGTTCATGTTGAATTTTAGGATGATCTGATATTTAGATCTTGATCAAACCAAACGTTATTCTTCTCTAAATGAACCTCCTATTCTGGGAATATCATAAATATGGGAAAACAAGATTGGTTCTGTTGAATAAAAATTTCTTTTTTAGTATGGTGGTTTTGTTTACAGGAATTATGATGATTGGGTTGATGCCTCATTCTTATGCTGTTGATATTGTCACCAATCAACACTTTGCTGTTGTTGCTGAAGAACCTGAAAAATTTCAAGGTATTTGGTTGAAAGTAACTGGAATTATACAAAATAAACAAGTCTTTGAAAATGGAGATGGTTATATTTTCAAAGTAGGAAACACTGATGGATCAAGAGATCAACTTTGGATTAATGACAACTCAAATAGTAATTTTTCTATAGGTGACTGTTTGGTAGTCGAAGGACCAACAGGAGAAGTAAACCAATTAACTAATACTTTCGGAAAAAGTTGGGATGTTCCTGCTATATTTTTAGATAAATTTGCAGAAATTGAATGTCTTGAAGCAAACTATCCAACAATAGCTGAAAATAAAATACCCCAAACTCAAACAGGCGGTTCAGGAATTTCAGTTACTGTTGAAAAAGTAGAATTAACAAAAGATCACACAAGAGTTTTAGTTACCATAGAAAATGATTCAGGACTTGATGAAATATCGTTTAGATCAGGTTCAAGTATTTTAGTTCAAGAAAAATCCCAATTTAAAACAGATTACCTTTTTGGTGTAGATTATGATGCACCTAATTATTCTATTCCAAATGGATTAATTGAAAAAGGATGGATCATATTTGAACCAATAGATTCCAAGCCTTTTGAGATCCGTCTAAATTTTTATGAAACTCAATCTGCTGGTGGTGTCGGGGATGTGGATTTGGTTTTCCCCATTAATTCTTTGACTAATTTAGGCACGTCAGTAACTCCAACACCATCTTCTACATCAACACCTACGTCAACACCAGCTCCTGTTGACAATACATCCGATATGGAAGAAATAGATTCTTACATTATTTGGAGTGATGAAGAAATTAAACGATTGGAGAAAAAAGTCAAAGAATTAGAATCTATGAATACAAAATTACAAAATACAATTGATGAATTACAAAATAAATTAACACAAAGTGGAGATTCCGCCCCTAAAATCAAAAAAGAAGTTGCATCATTCGTAGATGATTCAAAAGATCCTCAAAGTTATGTGGATAGATATAACAATGAAGCATCATACAAGGAATGGTTTGATGATAATTACCCTGAATACGAGTCAATCCATGAAGCAGTAGGTAAACGTTCACCAGTTCCTGATTGGATTAAAAATAATGCAATTTGGTGGTCTGAAGGTAAATTATCTGAAGATGAGTTTGTTGGTGGAATTGAATACTTGGTCAAACAAAGAATAATTCAAATAGATTAGAATTAAGTTTCAAAATTTTTGATACTGATTAAGAAGATAACTGGATAAGAATTGATTTCATTAAATATTCAAAATAAATTTCATATATATCAGATATATTTTATTTAATTATTGCAAAACAGACTATTTTTTGTTTTAACATTAAGTTTAGTTCTAGGTATTTTTTCAGTGTCTGAAGTATTTGCTCAAGAATATCCTGTAAAAATGGATGTAGAGATGGAGAAAAATCAGTTTCAATATGGTGAACACATTCGTTTTAAAATAAATTTTGAACCAATGAATCAAAACTCTCCTTTAAAAATTTCAATTATTAGTGATGAAAGATATATTGAAAGTAGAGAAATTTTTTCTAAAAACTCTGAAACATCAGACAAACTAATGGCAAGTAGGACTTACAATCCTTTATCCACTCTATCTGATTATGGTGGTGATGAATTAGACTTTGTATATTTTTCCATATTACCTAGCAACATACCTTCTGGAAAGTATTCTATCATTATTGAATTTGGTTCAGATGAAATTCCTCTAGCAAAAAAAACAATTGATTTTTCATATAATGATGATAAAAATTCAATAGGCCAACAAATGAAATCATATTTTCCTACAAATATTGACATCGGTACAAATGTCAAAATCGATGAATCACCTATAGAATTTAACATAATTAAACAAAGTTATAATACAATTTTGCCCTGTGATAATCTTTCATGTGCAACAACTGTCAAAAAACTCTATTCTGTAAGTAGTCCATTTTATTTAGAAAATCTCCAGATTCATAAATTCACTTCAGAAACTAAAGCAAAAAAATATGCAGCAATACACAAAGAGTGGGATGGAACTCCAAGTAATAGAGGTAATACTTACGTAGTATGGAGTCCTTCAGATGTAAATTCAGACAAACAACAATGTTTTGTATTTGGTGGTGGATATTCCTCAGCAAATGGTCCTGATGGACTTCTAAAATGTACAAATGGACTTTTTGTGATTGAAATTCAGAATACAAAGCAGATTTCACAAACTTTGGTTGAAAGTGCATCTGCCAAAATTGATTCTACTTCAACAAGTCAAATTATTGAAAAAACAATAGAACCTAATGAACCCTCAACAACAGAAAAAGATAGTGGAAAATTAGTTGCGGGATTTGTAGATAAAACAAAAGACCCTCAAAGTTATGTGGATAGATATGAAAATGAACCATCATACAAAGAATGGTTTGATGAAAACTATCCTGATTATACTATCTATGATGCAGTAGGGCTAGAAGAACCAACAAAACAATCTGCAACTACGATAGATGTTGAACCTAAATTTGAACCTGAAGAGATTCTTAATTCAGAAGCAACATGTGGTGCTGGAACAATTCTCAAAGATGGAATTTGTATTGTAGATTCAACAAAACAAGTTGAATCAGAACCTTCCTCTAAAGGTGGTGGATGCCTTATTGCTACTGCAACATATGGTTCAGAATTTGCACCTCAAGTACAACAACTACGAGAATTAAGGGATAATCAACTTCTAGGCACAGAATCAGGAACTATCTTCATGAATATGTTCAATGATGTTTACTATTCTTTCTCACCAACAATTGCTGATTATGAAAGAGAAAATCCTGTATTCAAAGAAGCAGTAAAGATTACACTAACACCTTTGATCAGTTCACTATCCATACTAAATCACGTTGATATGGATTCAGAAGCTGAAGTATTAGGATATGGAATGAGTTTGATTGTATTGAATTTGGCCATGTATGTTGGAATTCCTGCAATTGTTATAGTTAAAGCAAGAAAATTAAGAGAATTATAATTCATTTGTATCTACAACAATTAGTTTTTGAGCTTTTTCCCCATGTGAACTAGCCTTTAGTGATTTACGTTCCTCACAGTATGGAAATACTTTCAGTTTACAAATTCGACATTTATAATAGATGATTCAGTCTTTGCTTCTTTTGTGATTTCTTTTATTTTTGTTAGTGCTAGTACTATGATTATTCCCACCCCCAAAGGAATGGTAACGCCAAAGGATAGAAAGACAATTCCCATGATAAAGTAAAGATATTCTCGCCTAGTGAATTTCAATATATTGGATTAACTGTCTATGATCTAAGTATTACTATTGTATTGTAATTTTTTCTATTCTTGTTATTTCTCTATCTGCCCCCGATAATTTTGCGGGAAAGAAATGTAATAGCATGCCTAATGATAAAACAAATGAATTCAATATAATACAATTAATGTTCTGATCAGGACTATTTTCTGTATTAATATAGATAGTATTGTGATTGTTATTTTCTTTACCCACAAATAATTCTATTATAATAGATTCATCAACATCTGTAAAAGAATTATAATAGATTTTTAGAAAAAAAGAAAAAGACTTTTGGAATATTCCAATTATAATTTTACATGTAGATTCCACTTGAAGGTTCTTTAAACTCATTATTCTCATATTGCTGTATCATCTGACCTAATTGTTGATGTATTTTCTCAATATCATTTGGTATGTTCATGATTCTCTCAGCTTGAATTATGTCATCTACCTCCCAGTCTGCATTTCTTCCCTTTGATCTATTCATAACTC
Source organism: Candidatus Nitrosopumilus sp. (assembly GCA_016784625.1). Next base: position 4,873 of record JADHUF010000058.1, read on the forward strand.
CATTTTTTGTTCGTATTTGACTTGATTCTGTATTTTCTAGTATTATCTCAGCAAATGTGTGTGGTATTGCCCACTCTGGATTCATAGATTGTTCTAATATCCCAAGTGTAATTTCATTATCTTTTATCATTCTGATAAGAGTGTCTTCTACCTGTTTCCTTGCATCATAGTAAATTTCATAATGATTTGTGCCTAGTTTCTTCTCACATGTAATCTCTAATGTCTGGTTTTTCTCTGAAACAAACACTCTGACACTCAGGTTTTTGAGTTTTCCAGTATATTGTGTAACTCCATTGTTTAACTGAGTTTTCTTTGGATTTCTAATGTATTCCATGATTTTTTCAAATCCATCATAAATTTTACATTTGAATCTCATATTTTCAAGCTGAACCATTCTTTTTCCATCTTCTTTGACGTACGTTGCGTTATTTTTTTTACCAGCTTCAGTAAGCTCATAAATTCCTTGAGAATATTTTAAAATCAATCCATTAACTATCATTTTTTTGAGATGATAATTCAATTTCTCCTTTGAAATCCCTAGATACTCATACATTGAACTAGGACTATCATATCCCTCAAAAATTAGTTGTATGATCTTTATTGCTATTACTGTATGTTTGCAATTTTTTTTAGATATTTTTTTCACCATTTTTTTACTCAATTCATTAATTCAAAATTATAGTAATAAGGGACGAGGAGTGTTTGAAGGATTTCTAATTATTTTTAACCATTAAAAGAAAATAGAATGAAAAATCCTAACTATTTGCAAGTATCCCTTGTAATTCCTTAATTTCCAGTTCTTTTTTCATGTTGTCAGCTCTGATGTTGGATAACTGTTCCATCACTTTTGTGAGAGCAACCATGTCTTGTCTAGTTTTTTCTCCTTCTTCTTCTAACTTCTTTACCCTTTCATCTGAATCAACTACTTCAATAGTATCATAAATCATCAATTGATTTTCTGACCTGATGAATTTCTCAAGAAATTGATCTTGATTCCTTATGTATTGACCAAGATACTTTTTGTGTCCAATGTATTCATGTCCCCATGTTTCATCTATTGCTATAGAACATTGAGTGGATGTGTAAGAGCGTATGGAGTGAATTGTCTTTTTGTGTCTATCATTACTTTGATATTTCTCCCCAAACTCTGGATGGGTTTTAGTCATTTTATCTCTGTAATATGCAAATGATGTTTGAAATGCCCCTTTTCCAATCTCAGAATCCTCATTTGTACCAAAAAGTAACTCATTTTCTTTCTTGTTTTTGTATAATCTTAGAAAACTAGGCTCAGTTTCTCTAGTAATGTAGCATATTCTGGCTCTCTTGGTCTTTGTATATTTTGATTGTATGCTTATTCTGATTCTCTTCCCACTGATTTCTACATCTCTTTTCCTTATTTTACACAATTCCTGAATACGCATACCTGTATCCTTTAACACCATAAACTGAAGTTTTTTGGTATTTGATATGGAATCAAGGAAAATTCTCATCTGTTTTTTTGTAAATGCTTCAGGTTCTTCCTCCTCAGGCTTTGGAATCTTTACTTTTCTGCTTATTTTATTGACATTTACTTCTACATTCCATACATCATCAAGTAATTGTCTAATCTTGTTTACATACAACTTGATTGTACTAGGATTTTTCTTACCAATTTTTCTTTTGATATGGTTGTATTTTCCATGATAATATGTTAATTCTGGATGGTCACGTAAACACCATTGAACAAATTTGTTTAGTACTGTAATGATTTTGTTACTTTTGTGTGTCCTCTCCCAATCCGTAGCTAAATCCTCTAATACATGATTAGCAGTTTTGTTAAATTCATCTGCACAAAAAAAATCAAACTGATGAATTATTGATGCATATTGTTCTCGCATTGTTTTTATTTGAATATTCTTTAGATATTCTTCTATTGTAATTTTATTATCTATATATGACATGATGTATTATGGAATTTTTATAGTAATAAGAGACGGTAAGGTTTAGACTTTCAGTTGTTTTGTGCTGTTAAAATTAAAACTTCCCACGGAAATTGTATTATTCCACTTCTTTTAGTGTGTGGTTTTGTATTTTCTCTAATCATTTCTTTGAGTTCTTTTTTTTGTGATTTTTCAAGCGAATCTAATTTTTCTT
>JADHUF010000059.1 GCA_016784625.1 Candidatus Nitrosopumilus sp.
CTTTGAATGATTTTTGGATGGTCTATATTTGTCCAATCTACAAATTGAGACAATAACACATACGTTTTCTCTGTTTTTCCATTTTTTACCTCCTTGACTAAATCCTCTACTACTTCTGAAGCCTTTTTTTGATACCTTTCTTTACAAAACAAATCAAATGCTTTGATCCCACTCTTAACAACTCCTCTTCTACCATCACTTTTGAAGCTGGCAAGGAACTCTTTTTCGGTTTTAGTCTCTGGGATGTATGACATGCCTATTTTAGGTATGTTTGGTGGTTATAAGAAACGGAGAAGTTTAAGATTTGGTAGTATTCGCTCTCATTCAAAGTTGACCCAATCTTATGTTTCTCAGATTTAGAGAGTATGGCATCTTGTAACATGGTACTAGTTGGTATACATGGTTTAACCTCATTTTTACACCTGTTGTGGTTATTTGCTTGTTAACTTAATATCATGAAGTGAATCTTTCGTGTTAACATTTCTTTGAATCAATGAATAATCCCGCATAAATGGAATTTTAGATAAATAATTCCATACCCATCCCAAATTTTTAATGATCATTTTATTAATCACACATAAAATTACTATTTTATGAAATTCATTTTTGCTATCTTAATGTTATTTTCATTTTCATTTCTATTCATTGATAATGTTTATGCAGAATTGGATTACTCCGATCTTCAAATTGATTCAAAATCAACTCTTCTCTTTGAAGGTAAAGATACTAACATAATAGTAGTAACAATTGATCTAACAAACAATGGGAATGAATCTTTTGGTTCTTCTTGGATTGGTAATAATTTTTATCTAGTTTCTTCAAATACGTATTTTGATTCAATATCTTACTTAGGTGATGATTATCCCATAGGAGACAAAGCTTGTCCAGATAACCCTGAAATTCCTGCTAAAGTTACAAGAGAACTTACATTTTGTTATGAGGTGTCAAAAAACTTTCCAAATTCCTCATACAGTATAGAATTACTAAGTGCTGATCGAGATTGGTGTGAAGAGTATGGGGGTAATCAATATTTTTCTGATCAATGTCAATCAATAACAAAAAGCATCAAAAGCCCAACTAAAACCGATTATGATGAATATAAGAAAAAATTTATTTTAAAAAACACAGACATAAAGATTGATTTTAACTCTATTGAATTAATTGAACAACCCGGATTCAATATTTTAAAAATAGATTTTGATGTGACCAATATTTCATCAGATGAAATAGATTACTACACATCAAACGTTTTTGCTACCGCAAATGAGATATCTTATACATCTGAAAGATATGATTTGACAAATTTGGGATATGGTGAAGAGGAATGTCAATCATATGGTATAGAAATCAATCCAAAACTAACAAAATCTTATTCATATTGTTTTGAAGTGCCTCAAGGAAACAATATTTTTGATCTTTCCATAAGAGAAGGAAATTTTGATAGTTGTGATGGTGGTTATAGTGATTGTACTGAATATATTCTCAATATCAGCAATCCAAAATTTGTTGCATTAGACGCACCAAAATCAAGTGTTTCTGAACCTGATTATGTAAGAACCAACCAAATTAGTATCGTTCCTAATAGTTCTGTTCCAGGTTGTCAAGAAGAATACAATTGTTATTCACCTTGGCATGTTGTTGCTAAAAATGGTGAAACGATTACTTGGTATAATGATGATTCAGCTGCACATACTGTAACAAGTGGATATTCTGATTTCTTTTATGATGATGCAGGAATTGATGACGTATTCGATTCTGGATTAATGATGTCAGGCGAAAGTTTTTCATATACATTAGATGTTTCTGCCCCAACCACTTACGAGTATTTTTGTTTAGTTCACCCTTGGATGGATGGTTCAATTAAAGTAGAATATACAAAACCAACACCTACAACAACACAACCAACCTCATCAATTTCCAATGAACCAACATTTGTAGACAAATCAAAAGATCCTCAAACTTACGTTGATAGATACAACAATGAACCTGAATACAAAAAATGGTTTGATGAAAACTATCCAAATTACACAATTTATGAGGCAGTAGGTATACCAGAACCAAAATCTAACGGTTTAGCTTCATTTGTAGACAAATCAAAAGATCCTCAAACTTACGTTGATAGATACAACAATGAACCTGAATACAAAAAATGGTTTGATGATAACTATTCTCAATACTCTTCAATTGAAGAAGCAGTAGGCCTTACTCTAACTGAAAAAATTCCGAGCTGGGTGAAAAATATCTTTGGATGGTATGCTCAAGATCAGGTTTCTGAAGATGAATTACTTAATGCAATAAAATATCTGATTAATCAGAAAATTTTGATAGTAGATTAGATTTATAATTAATTTTTTCACAGAAATTTTCAAAATTCTATGTGTAGACCCGATTTATCGTATACAGGTTTGATTGCTCGTGGAAATTTGCCTGAATTTATAATCTATTTTCTATTATCTCATAATTGCCTCCTGAAAAAACAACCAATGCCATCTTTTGTGGCATTCCTTTATTCATTTGATCATGTGCGTTTAGATGATTCAATACTTCTTCGTAATTATCAGTTGGAATAACATACAACACATCATACTCTATCTTTTTATTTTCAGCATCTGGCCATAATCCGTAATAGATCCTCTCATATGGTAAATCATTTTCTATGTATTTTTCATATTTTGGGAAATCACTGATGTCATATTGTTGTCTTGTGACTGCAATCATACTTACTGGTTTACCGTTTTTGGATTCTATTTCATGAATTTTTTTTAAAGATATTCTATCTCCTTCCTCATCAAAATATACTGGTTGGCTTTTTTCTGTAAAATCAACCTCGTTTTCACTAAACCCTCTTTGGATTTTTTGATATATTGGATTATTTGTTCTAATCAAATCTCGTGGGTCAGACCATGCATTCCAGGTTTGTTCTAATGTTAGTTTTAATTTTGAAGCATAGATAGTATCAATAAATTCCAGTTTGATGTGAGGAAATTCATTTATTGTGGAATCTTCCCTTGTTAAATCCCATTTTTTAAATTCATTTCCAAGGTACGTTGAATTACCCTCGTTAATCTCAAATGCATCTTTAAGATAGATTCGATGTCCTTCAACACAATCAAGTATTCCAACATACATCTCAGAATAATATTCATGTTCTATTACAATATCTTTCATAATGAATATTAGTGGAAAATCTCGATATGATTCCAAACTTTCTGCATTTTTTTCAATTTTTACAAAAATGTCATTGCGATTATTATTCATCTATTATCACGCCTCCATCAAAACATCCCTTACATATCCAATTTGGTTTTTCAGAATCTTTTTCCAAGGTTCCCCATTGATTTTCTCCTTTGATTTTTTCCCATCTGTTTTCAAGTATGATTCTTTTTTCATCTATTAATTTATCCCATTTGCTTTGCAATCTGGGAGTAAATCGAGGATCATAGAAAATTACAACCCTAGTTGAATTACACTTTGGACAATACACAGGATATCCGGGAGATATTGAGGTTATCATTACCTTTTTTCTAAGAGGTCGATCGTAAGTCATTTCAAGTCTGTTTTCGCTTCTATCTTTTTGTTCATTGAAAGATCTCATTCCTTGTATGAAACAATTCATAGGCAACTTGATTCAACCCTGATACTAATTCTGCAGTTGCATCTAGGCCTAGAAACAAATGCACATTTCCACAAGCAACAATGATGCCTGGTTTACTGTCATTGTCCTTTGCTTCATGTAATGTGAGGAATTTTCCCTCAAAAATGGTGTCTCCCATCATCTCACCTCCTCACAATTACAATTGCTTTGCTCTGCACCTGTTTTACTATCTTTTTCCAGTGGAGTGCATTCTGGATTTTTTTTAGGCTCTAGTTGCCTATTGCTATGTGTTTTAGACATGATTAGTATTGTCAAATGTTTGATATAGGATACACTATCAAATGGTCAGGATACTAACAACTAAATATCATTGTATGAATAATTACTCATGTGGCTACCTGATCCAAAAGACATTATCTCTCTTAGAAAAAAGATGGGATTAACGCAGAGACAACTTGCAAGTAAATGTGGATTAAGTTTTGCATGGATTTATCAAGTTGAAAATGAAGACATCAAAGATCCTAGTTATTCTAAATTAAAAAAAATTGCTGACTACTATGAAATCCAAAAAAAAAATACTGGTTGGACAGCTGGTGATATTTGTAATACTAACATTGTAGTTGCAGAAATAGGTCAATCATTAAAAAAAGTTAATGAAAAAATGATCAACAAAGGATTTTCACAAATTCCAGTACTAAAAAAAAATAAATGTGTTGGAATGCTTACTGATAAAACTGTTGCAGTATTTTTTGCTTTAGATAAATCAAAAATCATGATTAATGAAAAAATGTTAGAACCTGTTCCTCCAACTGTTGATTTTACCAGTCCTGCAAAAATTCTTCAAGAAATTTTTAATTATTTTGATAGTGTTCTAGTAGAAAAGAAAGGAACTTTGTATGGCATTATAGTAATACAAGATTTGAATAAACTATCTGAATTTAAAAAATAATGTGTAAATAATAGAACTGTTAACAAAAAACAATGGTTGAAATTTGTGAATATTGCAAAAAAGAATACTCTGGGAATAGTTGCATAGGATATTTTATAATTAAAGGGAAAAAATTTGAGCGAATCAAATTTGGTGATGAATCAGACGATTGGGGTAAAGATTCAGGTTCATGTGGTGATTGTGGAGTTAAAGTAGGTCAAATTCATCATTGGGAATGTGATGTTGAAAGATGTCCAAAATGTGATGGCCAGGCATTAGGTTGTGAATGCCATGATGAATTTCTTTTTGAATATTGATGTATTTTGATCTTGAAACCTTAGAAAATTAGATAGTATCCTAATAACATGGTACTAGTTGGTAGGTATGGTTTCAAGAAAATTTAGGCCTTAGCTTCTGATAAAAATACAATATCAGTTCAGGGTCTTTAGTCACTCTCTCTATACTGTCTTTCATTGATGGACCAATTTTTGCTCCAGCTTGCACCCATCTGAATATGAGGTCTTCAATCTTTAGTTGCATCCTATCAAGCTCAGCTTGTTCCATGAGAATACTATGTGAGTATGATTAATGGTCTAAAGGTTATTGTGAAATAGAGTTCAGGATCTAATCTTCATCATCTTCAATATTTTTATCAACACCTTTTTTCTTTTTCAAAAATGCCCATTTAAAACCAAATACCATGTCTATTCTTAGAAGAGTTTAGGGATTGTATGTTTCGCAACCAATTCCATCATAATCTCCATCAAATCCATGTGGGTCAGGTCGTAATACTTTGAAGTCTTTGTATGGAATATCCCCACAATCAAGATCTGGTGGATAGGGTGCAATGCAAACATCAGGATATGATGAATCACAATTTTTTTCAGTTATAGTTGGAGTAACTGTTTCTAATTTTGAATCACATCCATGTTTTTGTGCCCAATATTCAGTTGCAAATTCACTATCATTACAAAAACTAGAAATCAAATATCCATGTCCTACATCAAGTAAATCTTGATTGAGATTAAATCCATTACAATAAACAACACCAAGAATTCTACCATAACTTCCTTGAGTCTGTCCATCATCTTCATCAACTGTTGCAGTGGAACCCACTGAACAGATTGTTTCAATAAAGTATCTAGCTTCAATTCCCCCTGATTCATTTAGTTCAGGTGCAGATGCCAATGCAAATCTAATTGATTGTCCATCAACTTTGATGGTATCTCCATCAATTACTGAAGTTACAGTTCCAGTAATGCATCTGGCATTTCCTGAACACTTCATACTCGACTGTGTAGTGTCTGAATCATCACTAGGTCCTGCATCTAGTTCTAATGATGGGGGATCAATCTGCTTCTGTTCTTCTTCAGGAATTGTCAAAATTCCTTCTTTTACAAGATACTGTAATGCACTAAGAAATTCCCCATCTCCAATTTGACCATCAACCCAAAAACTTGCAGTTGATTTTATCCATGATGGAATCAATCCTTCCTCTGCTGAAACATTTAATGAAAAACCTAAACCAATACCTGAAACAAAAATTAATGCTATTGCGATAATTATTACAGACTTCATTTTATTCTGGAACTGATTTTACAGCCGTACCGTTGGCAGAAACCATGAGCATCCTAGTATTTTTTGCTTCAATAGTTGAATAATCAATTTTAATGCTAATTATCGCAGTTGCTTTCAAACGTTCAGCTTGTAATGACATTTCATCAATGGCTTGCTCTCTTGCTTCCTCAAAATAACCTTCATATGATTCAGATCTACCTCCTACAATGTCACGTATTCCTGCAAACCAATCTGAAAAAATATTCATTCCTAAAACTGAATGACCACTAACAATGCCCATGTATTCTGTTATCTTTTGACCTTCTATGGTATGAGACATGGTGAGTAATGGTCTAGATTTTCTTGTTAATTCATCATCTAATTCTCTCAGATACTCTATCTGTGAATCAGATGGTCTGAGTTTTTCCTCCACGATTTTTTTAATTTCATTTAATTGATTAGCGTCTCCCATTCCTTCCTTTTCAAAATCTTCTATATTTTCAAGCCAAATTTCAAAATCTTTCTCTTTTGGTTTCTTTTTTCCAAAGACCATGATTTTTCTTTAAGATATTGAAACTTAAGCGTATTGTATATTCTAACTAAAACAGAGTTACACCAAAAAGGATGTTGATTGCCAGTAAAACAAGTCCTAGATATAGACAATTCTTAGCTTTTTTTGGATCATTATCTTTTATTACAAACCATGCTATGACACCGCCAATAATACCAAAAAGTATCGGTAAAAGATACCATAAACCAGACCTGTTTTTTATTTCAGACATAAATTTTCTACAAGAATTATGAACTTAAGCGTATTGTATATTCTCAAAA
>JADHUF010000060.1 GCA_016784625.1 Candidatus Nitrosopumilus sp.
CATTAGAGCCGTCAATTACCTGTTTTATCTGAGTGCCATCACCATGTCCTGAGACATGTATCTGGTGCCAGTCTTGGTCTTTTTTTATTACTCCAAAGTGCGTAAACCAGTTTTTAATCTGCTCCTCTTTGAGTTCCATCTCCAAATCAAAGGGCTCAGTTAGTGAGCGGATGTATGTAGCCCCCTCATCAGGCTTGATATCAATCAAATCCTGTAGTCTGAAATCACTGCAAAAGAATATGAAATTTTTCTGGTTTGCCTTGATGTCTCTGTAATCTACAGCGTTTGGATAATTGAGAAACTCTCTTTGCCATTCAGCATAGTCCATGTGGAATTGTCTGTCAGAGAATTTCTCCAAATCCTTATCCAATAATCCCCATGTCCCTCTCTGAATGTAGATTTTGATGTTACTGTCAGTAGGTGATGGATAATGCCCTTTGAGATTCTCTGATTGAGAAAATAGTTTTAGCAAATATGCTTGCTTCATATCAATTACCAAATCACGATTAGTCTGCTTTGCTGATTCATAAAACGACAACAATCTGTCCAAATCCCTAATCGGATATCCACAAATTGCCAGTCCCTTTGTTTTGTTTACAATATCAGTAACTGTAGATTCAACATCATATTCAGTTAATGACTGTGTAGAGTTTACTCTGGTTCCTTCACACAGTAACAAGTCTAGAGAGGATTCCCCACACTTTTCAACAAACTTTTCAGTGTCTTTGCTTCGTCTACCATGAAATCTCAAGTCAGCAGTGTTGCCAATTGAGCCTTCTGAAGTATGTAAGATAAATGCGTGAACTCCTGCTATTGAATGATCAACAGGTAATGGATTTACTCGTACAGAATTAATTGAAAATTCTTTTCCAGATTGAAACGTTTTGATAGTGCGAGGAATCTGTACTTTGTCCCCTGTTGCACGACTTATCTCACCTTTTTTATTTTCATAGATTTTAAATTTTTCTTTTAGTGTAAGATATTGATCAGAGCCTGTCTCATCAAAGTTCTGCATGATCAGTTTTGATTCTTCAGAGCAGTAAATTGGAATGTCAGGGCGCAGATATGGAATGTATGCGCAGTGGTCTACATGTGCATGTGTTAGTAAAATTCCATCAACTTGAGTTTCTTCATCTCCGCCAAATCCCACATGTTTTGCATAATCTCTACGGTACAGTCCTTTGATTTTAGGTAAAATTCCAAGCTCAAACATGTCAGTTAGTGTGTTAGAGCCTCTAGCACCCATGAATTGTGAGAAAAATTTCCCTTCTTCAGAGAAAGACATTCCAAAGTCCATGAACAGAGTTGTGTCCTTGTCTTTGACTAGGAACTTGTTTCCTCCAATGTCATTTACTCCCCCATGGAAGGTTAGGCTAGTCATAGTAATGATGAATTTAAGATAGTATTAAAGAACGACTGCTGAAAATCACCCCAAAGCTTTTCTGTAAGAAATTTTCAAAATCTATATCATGAAATTTCTTGATAAAATTGGAGATAAAATTAATGAAAAAATAGATGATACACTAAATCCTAAAGTTTCATCCACTAATAATTCTGATTGGAAAGAAGAATATTCTGAGGAAAAATCTAGAAAACACGGAAAAAAAATTGCAGAGTTAGAACAACAAATGAGGAACTGTTATGATAACGATGACTACGAAGATTTGTTTACGGCATGTGTGCAAATCCAAAGTTTAAATCCACTTCATAAGGAATCTAGGAAACTTTCTGTTTATGCCTTAGTGGAATTAAAAATGTTTGATCATGCTTACAAAGATTGTTCAGATTTATTGGAAGAATACCCCAATGATAATTTTTTGTTGGAACAAATGGGTCTGATTCTTTATCGTTCAGGCGAATATATTGATTCAATTCATTATTTTGAAAAAGTGATTCAAAAAACACCATATACTGAATCAATAGCATTAGATTGTAAAATCAACAAAGCCTATGCATTGTCTAATTCTGGTAACTTTGAGGAAGCAGTTCAATTTTGTACTGATGAATTAAAATTACATGAAAATGATGAAACACTTTTGATGATAAAAAATAAGGTATTAGAAGAAATACAAAACCAAAAAGAAATTAAAGAAGAAAAAGCAACCCAAGCGAAAAAAGAGCCTGATTCTTCTCAAAACAACTCTGAATTTTCTATAGCAGATGAACTAGCAAAACTTGTAAAATTAAAAGAACAAGGTGCGATTACAGAAGAGGAATTTTTAGAAATGAAGCAAAAACTTATGGGTAAAATGTAGTATGAAAGCAACTGAAACTCCATTTATTTCATTTATGCAAAAAACAACACAATTCTCAATTCCAATTTATCAGAGAACTTACAGTTGGACAAATGATCAATGTACACAATTATGGAATGACATTGTCAATGCTGGAAAAGACGATTCAGTTAATGGGCATTTTATTGGTTCAATTGTCTACATTTCTGAAGGACTTTACGAGGTATCTTCTGTACCTGAAGTTATAGTAATTGATGGACAGCAAAGACTAACAACACTATCTCTTTTCTTATCTGCACTAGGGAAAATATTAGATGAACAGGACATTGAATCAGAAATTAGTAGTAAGAAAATTAATAATTACTATTTGTTTAATCGAGAAGAAGAAGATGAAAAACGTTACAAACTGATTCTGACTCAAAGAGACAAAAATACTTTCATTGATTTAATTGAAGGGCGAGATCCACCTGCAGATTATTCTCCACAAATAGTTGAAAATTATAATTTCTTTCTTGAAAAAATTAGAAATTCAGAATTAACCCCTGAACAAATTTACAAAGGCATTTGCAAATTAATGATAGTAAGCATTTCATTAGATAGAACTTCTGATGATCCACAACTAATATTTGAAAGTCTAAACTCTACAGGTTTGAAATTATCTCAAGCTGATTTAATCAGAAATTTTGTATTGATGGGTTTAGAAAAAGCGCTTCAAAAAGATATCTATCACAATTATTGGTATCCAATGGAACAAAGATTTGCAACCATGGAGGATTCAAAATATTTTGATAGATTTATGCGTGATTATCTGACTGTAAAAACAGGACAAATACCTAACAAGGGACAAGTCTATGAGAGTTTCAAACGATACTGGATTAGTGTAAGGGACATTCCAATAGAGAAACTAATGGATGACATCACCCGTTTTTCAAAACATTATGCAAATTTGATTTTTGCAAATTTTGAAGAATCAGATATTAATAAAATTGCTAAAAATATCAATACTCTCAAAGTAGATGTCGTGTATCCATTCCTTTTAGAAATACTAGAGGATTACAAAAATCAAGTTATTTCAAAATCTGAATTAATAGAAATTATGAATTTATCTGAGAGCTATGTGTTTCGCAGGGCAATTTGTGATGTTCCAACATCCTCTTTAAACAAAACATTTGCAAATCTTACAAAAGAAATAGACAAGGATGATTACCTTACAAGTCTAAAAGCATCATTTATCAACAAAAGAACCTACAAACGTTTTCCAAATGATGATGAATTCAAACGTGAATTCGTTTTAAAAAATGTCTATAATTTTAGAATTAGATCTTATCTCTTCAGCAAACTCGAAAATCATGATCATAAAGAGCCAATCGACACTGTCAGCGAATATACTGTAGAACACATTATGCCACAAAATCCTAACATGTCACCTGAATGGAGACAATCTATCGGTGAGAATTGGCAAGAAGTTCACAATGAATTTTTACACACGGTTGGAAATTTGACTTTAACAGGCTATAATTCGGAACTAAGTGATCGGTCATTTTTGGAAAAAAGAGACATGAAAGGGGGATTTGCAGACAGTCATCTAATGATCAACCATGCATTAGCTACTCTTGAGACGTGGAATAAAGATGAAATTATCAAACGAGGGAAAGATCTATCTGAACTTGCCTCACAAATTTGGTCTGCTCCAAAACTTTCAGATGAGATTTTAGAAAAATACCAAGCCATAGAAGAAGTTGTTGATGAGGATGAGGATGAGGATGAATCTGAAAGGAAAAAATGGGGGCAAATACTGGATTATGCAAAACCTGAGACTAGAGAAATAGTTGAAAATATGATTTCAAAGATTAAAGAAAAATTCAACTGTATAGGGGAACCATATGGGAGATGGTATTATCTGTATGTCAATGAACCTCAAGAAATGAAAAATTGTTTTGCAGTAATCACATGTGGGGTAGGAACTACAAACATTTGCATACGTGTAAATCCTGAAACTTTTTCTTATGAGGATGAACTGATAAGAACAGTGAAGGGATTCTTTTTTCCTGAAGAACACGAAAGAAGAATGTCAATCAAACCAGAAACATTAGAAAAAATTCTCACATATCTTGAACACTCAGTAAAAATTACTAAAGATTCAGATTAAAAACTCTGAGGCATGTTTGCCTTCTTCAGTAATTTCAATCCAACGTGTTCTGCCAATTTTATTCACCTTGACAAATCCCCATTGATGTTCCAATGCAGAGATTATACCCTTATCCAAACTGGCAAAAGTAGCTTGGCTTTGGTTTTCAGCATTTACAATAATTAATTTTTCTTCAACTGCCTTTTTTGCCATATCTTTTTTTGATATTCTGCCACCAGAATCTACCACAATCTTTAATGCTTGAATGTGTCTATCTTCAGGCTTTTGAATCTCATATGTAGGAATGTATTCGATGTCTTTGATTCCTTTAGACATTGCCTTGCCTGAAAATCCAAGATACTCTTTTGCCTCCACATAGAATGGATTTACATTTTCATTATCGTTAAACATCATTGATGCCATCATACAGCCTATTGCCTGAACTTTGGATCCTGATGCCAAATTAACTGAAATGATATTTCCAGTTTCTTGTACAATTAATTTTTTCACAGTTTTAATTATTTGAAATAGTGCAGTTCTATTATGATATTCTATTACAACTTCAATGTTTAATTTTTCTAACTGTTCTGAAATCTTTTGATAAAACTTTGTTGCCTTATCCTCAGATGGATTCTCATGAACTAACAATATCACTTTGTCTGCTCGTAGTTTTTTTGCAGGTAAAACGATCCTATCTATCTCATAGCCTACAGGGGCAATATGTACACGCAAGTTTTGAATATCAGTCATCACAGTATCCATAATGTTCATACTAATAACTAGTCATAGGAGAAGATATTAAATTCATAAAAAATACAGATTTATGAAAATTTTTGGGTTTGGGGAAAAAAAGATTCTAGATTGTACGTGTGGCTGTGGATGTAGAGAAACTTTTGAAGAATTTGGAATGATAACCAAGGGTAAAGAAGAATATTCAGCAAGAAGATATGGAACCATTTGGACAGGCGATTATACAATTTGTAAGGATTGTAATTATAACAAGCATTCAAAATCAAAAGTGAGCCCAAGTTCCAAACAAATTCATCAAATAAATCAAAATGAAGATTCTATTAAATTTGAAGAATTCAAAGGGGTGGTAAAAGGTATCTCAGATGAAGAATTTGAAATTCTATTAAAACTAGGTTTTTCTGTAAAGGGATTTGACATATATCGAATTAGACGAAAAGTAATTTCATCTAATGATTATGTAATAAGTTTAAAATTGAAATCAAAAGACAATGAAAATTCACGTATGTATGTTGCACATGTGGGTAGAATACCTAATGGATATTCATTAGAATGGATGGATGATTTTTTAATTCGTGCAGATGAATATCAGAGTCATTTTTGGGAATGTAGAGAAATTTTTGTAATGAATATTAATGAAAATACAACAAGATATGATCAACCTAAGAAATCAGAAACAAAATATAATAAACATAATATAAATAAAGTTAAATTAATCACAGGAAAGAAATTTCATAATTTTTTCAGAAAATTAACTACTGAAAAGAAGCAAAGACTAGAAAAATTATATTTAAAAGAAAATAAAATATGGGATCAAAAATCACAAGATGAACAAAGAGAATTTTGTGAAAAAGTAAATGTAAATTTTATTCAATACAATAGATTATGGAAATATCCAATATATGATCAATGTAGATTAATATTTTCTTTGGGCGATTCAAATAAAGAACAATATGAAGAAGAGTCAAAAAATAATTATGAAGATCGATATAATGCTAATGGGAACAAGTCTGATAACTCTGAAGAAGAGGTTACAATTACTATAAAGAATGCTTATGAAATTTTAGATGTAGATGAATCTGCAACTTTTGAAGAAATTAAAGATTCAAAAAAGAAACTCATTTTGATGTGGCATCCAGATAAACACAGGAATGAATCTAGGAAAAAAGTGGCAGAAAAAGAAATAAAAAAGATCAATATAGCTTTTGATATGTTAGAATCTGAAAGAAATTCTGAATAAAAGGCACTTTTAATCAATATCTAGGCATAACAGTATGAATAGTATGCTTACTATGGTCATGATATATAATAATTTTCAAAGCACTATCTAATTCATGAAACAAACACAAATTCAAAAAATCGCACTAGACTCGTGTGTGGTAATTGATTTAATTGAAAAACCACAAGTAGCCTCAGGACTAAAAGCCCGTCTAAAGGGGAAATCAATCAAAGTAGTACTCTGTGATGTTGTACTAAATGAAGTACAGAGAGTGAGAGGATTAACTCCACAAATAGTAATTGAGAAAATCTCAAAAATTCTTGGAAGAGAGATAGAACTATCTGAAATTGATGAGCAAAACAATTCAAATGAAATAACAAATCAGTTTCAAATTTGTCACAACGGGGATAATAAAATCTTGAGTCTATGTCAGGCAAAAGACTTTGT
>JADHUF010000061.1 GCA_016784625.1 Candidatus Nitrosopumilus sp.
TTCCTTTGAGAACTAAATCATTTAGAATAGTTTCCCCTTCAGGGTCACTAATGCCAGGCTTGTTTTCAATTGTCACATGAACACTAAAAGTTGCCATTAACAAGTTAAAAGACAGAATTGAGGTTAATCTATCTTCCGACTAACTATTGATTGACAATATCAAAAATGTACTTAACCCCTTTTATTATGACTACTTAGATACCTAAAAGAAATAGAGATAATCCACAATAATTAGTTTTCACGCATGAGGTCTATATCTATTCAAATCAATCTACCTGATTTATGAAATCAAAATTGAACTTTGTATTGATTGGGTCTAAACACTATCTACAAGAACCATCAATAGAAGATAGTGATGATGTGCCAATCAAAAGCATCTGTTGGCATCAAGGACATTTGTTTGCAGGTAATGAAGCAATCCCTGTACCACCTAACGACATAAAGAAAACCTGTATTGTATGTGATGAAGAAGTCACATTCTATTATCAATCAGAAAAAGCAATGAAGAAGCAAATGATGAGTTTGGATATTTTATCAAATTAAGATATGTCAACTACTGAAACATTTTCTGCTAAATCGAAAACCAATGTTGTAAAGAAATTATCATCTAGTAAATGGTTAGATTTTGAAGAGCCACAGGTAATTTTGTATCAGGGCATGAGAAATTCGGGCAAGGGTGTCGCTGTTGATGCTACTGCTGAAAAACTCTACAATGAGGGATTATTGATTTTACATCTTTGGGGTGCTAGAAGTTTTGAAAATCTCTATTGGGCGATAAACAAGAATTGTGGTGAGCATTTCGACAAGATGAAATCTGTTCTGAATTACTATTTTGATAGAAAAATTCAACCGACCAAAATCCCTGAACATGACAAATATCAGGGCATTTTAGAGGATAGTAAATTCATCAAATTTTACATGAAGGGGAATCAAAAAGTTGTAGAAGCAACTGAAAAAGGAATCAGTTTGTTTCAAGGAAATGAACTTCATTGTAAATGCTCTAAAGCATACCCTATAGTTTGGCTAGTACCTGATTATATCGAGGTTGATCAAGAATCACTTGATAGGTTCAATGATGCGTATTGGCATGATTTTGAAGAATACAAGCAATACAATTCAGACATAACTATAGAAGAAAAACAATTACTCTTAGATGGAAAACTGCTAAAACCTGAATATTTACGACCTAAAGCACTAATCAAAGTTAGACAATTTACCACGCCATCATCAGCAAATAGAACTGAAATTTTCAAAAATGAGTTTACAAAGATAATTCTTGATGCAAGAAAAGAGAGTAGAATAGTTGTAATGAATCCTGCAATCTTTGAGGGTCAAGTAGATAAATTTGAAACACTAACTGCCATCATCAAAATGATTCAATTTCTGATGAATAAGTCAGGGCATTTTACACCATTGAAAGAATCAGATGTAGGTAAAGAAAGAAAGTATTGGACAAAGAAACAGAAATCACATCACAAGATTGCAATAGTAATCAATGAGTTAAGAAGTGTTGCACCATCATCAAAACTATCAGGTGAAGCAAAAGCAGGTCTATCAAAGAAAGCAATCTTTGATTTCATACCAGAAGCAAGGCACTTCAAAACATGGTTCTTAGGTGATTATCAAAATCCTCAAGACCTGTATGATGGGGTTAGACATCAGGCAAATCTAGTGATTATCAAAAGAGCATCAAGGAATATTCTAGGTGATGATTGGCGTTGGTTATTTGATAAAGTTGAGAAAGATAGATTAGGTTTTGCTAAAAGATTTGGTGGTTTTGCTAAACAAATAGAGAATATAGGACAACTGAAATTCTATGAGAGTAAATCACCTAGACTAAAGAAATACCTAGATGATAGACGACCTGCACCTGATAATCTACCTGATAACGTAGGGTATGTGACCTATGTGAATAATGAGTTTAGGCGAGAAACAATCGGTATGCCGAAATTTCATCACAAACAAAGTACAGAAGATTTCATCAATGATACAGGTATTCATTGGAAAACAGTAGAAAACAAAAAACCTACAGAAAGTAAGACATTGACAAAAACTGAACAAAAGAAATCAATTCAAGCAAAAAAACAGATTAAAGAAGATATTTTAAAAAAGATTGAAGTTTGGCGTGTCAAAGAGCAGAAAGGATGGGATATTATCAAAGAAGAACTAGTAGAACAAGAAGCACAAGGGGTTATTCAAGATATGGGCTTTTCAAACAAAACTACTGCATATCTTTCTAATTGGTATGGCACTTGGAAAAAGAAACAAACTGAATAATCTAGGTACAAAATACCGTGATTAACCATGATTTAGGGCATTTTTTGGTGATTTTTCGTGATGGATTCACGCCTAAATTCATTGATCATTCATTTTCTCATTTGATTTCCCTATAGATGTTGTATGATGATTTGATGAGTGAAGTGAGGATTATTTTTTTTCAATTCTACTACTAAGTGAAATTAAGATATTACCATAACAAGACATCACACGCGTGTCGCACACAAGAAGATTAACACTAAGTTGATTTGTAAAAGTAGAAAGATTATGTGATAACTTCAATGATTAGATGGTTTGGGAATGATTCTTTATGAAATCGTCTAAGTAGTTCTAAAGGTTCATTGGTAGTATATTTTACATCACACTTATCACATTTGAATGAAGTTAGTTTTAATTTCATCTGTGTTTCATTCTTTAGTTCATCATTTGATTTCAATCTAAACCCTGAATAAGCATAAACTTGATCATCATTGATTCTAGTTTTCATAGGGTATGTACCAACGATTTCATCAAACATTTCATAGAACGTTCTTTTGTCTTTAACTTGATAGTTATTCTCTAAAGCATGGTGTAACCATTTATCAAATACTTTACCTTTTTCTGTTTTTGCTGATGCACTTGCAATGAAGTATTTGTCATAGAACATTTGTAATCTATTTCCAAACAAATTCCAAGTATTCTTTGTTTCCTGTGGATTAATGGCATAATGGGTTTTCTCATGTTTTGCTATCCATGTGGCGTTTTGAAGTAAGTAAAAGATTATGCCTTCTAATTGTGTTTTAGTTGCTGTTTTCTGCATTACATTCTTGACTTCTTTTTTGGTATGTCTTACTCTATTGTTTAATTTACCTAGATAGGTTCTATCATAGATTGCACTAGCATCATCAGAATTAGATATTTCATATAGTTCATTTGCCATGAAGATTAACCTAGAACTAGGTCGATATGTGGTCATTCTCTCATAGATACCCCTACCACTCATAGGGTCTTGTGTAACCCATTTCTTGATAGTGTCTATTTGTTGAACACTTGCATCATTCAAATCAGCATCTACATTTGCCATCTTAAAGGCACAATCTTTTTGCGTGGTTGCATCATTTGCTATATCTTGTATTCTAGCACCTGATACATTTTCACTACCTAATGCAAGTCGAATCAAATCTACTAATTGGTTCTTACCTGTACCTGCAATACCAACACCACCATATTGCATATTGACACCATTGTAAGGATGAAAACAGAGTGAGATTGCATCATAAAACATCTGTTTATCTTTCTTATCTGAAATGATTTGAGATACTATTTTTTCAATATCATCATATTTTGCTGATGGATTATAATCATGTGGCACTTGTTGTAAAACTATATTTTCTTTTGAAAATTCTTCTACAAACTCACCTGTTTTGATATTGTATGTACCATTCAGTAAAACTACGATATGTGAAAATAACATTATATCTTCAAAACTAATAACTTTGGAAATATCTTTTACATAATTCCAAATCTCGTTCATATCACCATTTGATGAATTTACTAAACAATCTCTAGCACTTCTTCTGATCAATGCTTCTGCATGAGTATCATAGTATTGACCATTGAAGAATAATACATCACCTGTCAAATCAATTCTTTTGATTGCAAATTTACCAAGTACCCAATAAGCAACTTCGGTAGTTTGTTTCTTTTCTAATAGTATTGGTTTACCTGCAACACCTAATTCATAAGCAATATTTTTCATTGCAGTAAAAACTTCTTTTGTTTCTAATACAAAGTGTAATTCTTTTGCAGTAATTTTTCCAATATCTTTACGTTTAAGGAAAATAGTTTGTTCACACTTTTCTACCAATTCATTTCGATTGATAATTTTCTTTTCCTTAATCAAATACAACATTATTCTTAATTCAGTTTCTTGAACTGATAAATTCAAATCACAAATTGTATCTAAATCAACACCCTCAAATTCATTATGCTCTTTTGGGAAATCGAAGATTTCATCATATCCATCTAAGTTTGATATTTTGAATTTGATTAGATTGTCTTTCACGAATCCATCTATTGATGAATGAATCTTATTTTGTAGAACCTCTTTGATTGCTCTATACAATGCTTGATGTATTCTA
Source organism: Candidatus Nitrosopumilus sp. (assembly GCA_016784625.1). The sequence goes on from JADHUF010000061.1 coordinate 4,398, forward strand.
TGTTTTTTATTATCAGAAATGATTTGTTTTAGAACTTCATTAAAATCATCATAGTTAATTTCAATAGGGTCACTTGATGCAATTATACCATCAATTAGTTTGACATAGACATACTCATTATCTTGTTTGAATGAATTAAAGAATGTCTTAAACTCATCTGTAATCCTAGAATCAGTATAATCCGTATTGGTCATTTAACATCAATCCATCTTTTTAGTAATCGTTGTTGAGAATCAGTTAGTGAATCATGGTTCTCATGTTTGTGTATCATCAACTCTAAGGCACTATCAAAATACATTTCACAATCTGCAATTTCACAAGGTACAGAAATCATTGGGTATCAAACTTCCTATAGTATGCTGAATGTATTTTACAATGATAGTTCTTTAGTTCAAGATATTGTCTATCCGTTAAACAATTAGTCATTGGGATTCTACCTCGCACCATTTCAGATGTTCTTCTAAGTCTAGGTTATCAAACATAGGTTCATTGCAGTTAGGACATTTCAAATCTTTCATTCTATCTCATCCTCTTTTGTGTTTTGATATTCAACTTGAACATCTTTGATAGTATTTTCTTTGTTAGTTGATCATAAAGTTCTGAATAATGATAGATACAAACTTCGATTATACTTTTACAACCTGCACATAGGTTTCCATCAAAACCAATATCACCAAATACAGTAGGCGTATAAAGTTCTACATATTCAGTATCAATAATTCTACCACAGTTATCACAAGATACGGTCATTCCTTTTCATCACCATTCAATATTTTGTTAGCAGTTCCCTCAATGGTATAATCACAAATCAGATTTGCAAGGGTTCTTCTTTGTAGAACTTGAGGATATTTTACTAGGTCATATTTTGAAACAATCTCAATCATCTTTTCAGTAGGGATTTTTAAGATATGATGATACATTTGGTCTCTAAAACATGGTGTTTTTAGGCTACAATCTAGGCATATTCTGGTGATCATTGCAGAATCACACCTAAATCGACTATCATTGAAAATTCGTTTAATGCTCTACAGAATTTCTTTTTTGGAATATCTGGATTATCTTCATCTTTGTGAACTTTGGTGAAATGAATGTACAAACTTTGGATAGAATGATAGGTCTTAGAACGGTCACAATATGGACATAATAAGTCGATTCTAGCATCATTATGAGATGCTTTTCGTCGCCCGACTTCTTTATATCGTTGTATAAGATGTAAAGTCATAGAATCACCTTTTGTGAGAGAGAGGTCGTTTTGATATGGTTTGGAATTTTTAGATATTCCAAACTATTTTTTTTATTTTGATTAGAAGAAAAATCAGAGGGTAATGTCAAACCCCCCTGATCAAGTTGAACACGCCAAACAGAGTTTAGATGTGTTACTGTAATTTTGTTCATGTTTCTACATCACCTAATAACTGTTCATATTTTATAATCAATAATGTAATTGCTTTATCAAATCCTACATTGAATGGTAAATCACTAAGTTCTAAAATTTTATTATAATTTTCTTTTGAAACAACTGCTCTGACTTCTTGTGTACTCATGTAATACATTGCGTATTTTTTGCTATTTAATGAAAGACCTATTTTTGTAAAACCGTTTTACAAACTATTACAGATTAATTTCAATTTGTCATAATTTTATTCATATTTGTATTATGTTTCTTAATGAATGTTTAATGTTTGAGAAAACCCCATGCCTGACAAAATCAGCATTATGAAACATTATAATTATTTTAATTTATTATATTTCAAAACTAAATATTTTAAAAATATAATGTAATTTTTGTAGATAAACCACACGTTCCGAAATATCAAATTATCTTAAAAATATTAAAGTGATTTCAATAATTGTATCACTTCATCTTTGAAATCTTCTAGTGTTTTGTTTTTTGTTTCATCGGTGTTCCTCACATAATCAAATTGTTTTTGAACAATAAAAGAATTAGTTTACTTGCTTTATAATTCATCAATGATTCAAACATTAGGCAGAGGGTCTTTATCTATTCTGATAATTGTAATTGATTCATGAACAATAAATCCAAAACAAATCATGAGGTAATAGATTTAGCAATAATTTCTCTAGTTGCATTAGGTTCTATAATGATAGCATCAGGTATTGGTATTCTCTAATGAAAAAGAAATCAATCAAAGAAGAATATGTCGTTTTAGGCACGATTTTGGGCATCAGAAAGAAATTTTGTAACATGTGTTATCAGTTTTCCTTTGTATGGCCCAACTATCTTTGCTATAGCTTTATGATATGAAATGATATGGACTAGTGTTATGGTTCCATTTGAAAGAGTTGCAAGAGAGA
>JADHUF010000062.1 GCA_016784625.1 Candidatus Nitrosopumilus sp.
AATTGATATTAATTCAAAGATTTCAAAACTTACAAAATTAATTTCAATGAGTAGTGATATTGATGGTCTATCTCAATCTGTTAGTTTTATTAAAAAATATTTGTTAAAGAAAAAACATTCATTGAAAAAATTAGAAGATTCAATTCAATCCTATAATGAAAGAATTTCTATTTCTGAAAACTCTCTAACCTCAACAAATGAAAATTATACAAATTTGAAATCAAGAATTACTTCAATAATGAACATAAAAGAACAACTAATGAAACGAAATTCTGAATTAACTTCCAGAAATGTACACATTGAATCAGAAATAATTACAAATGAATCTCATATTGAATCGTTGCATGAACGTATTGCAATTGTTGAAGAAAATTATGCTAGCGGAGAACAAACCCGTATTGCAACTGAGTTATCTAAAATTAATGTAAAGAAAGTAGATCTTGAGAAACTATACACCACAATCATGAATGAGTATCGTGATAAATCTTCTCAACTAACAGTTCTACAAACTGAAGATAATAGAAAGAAATCGCAATCTAAACGACTTTATGATGAAGAAAATTCTTTGAATTTAGAACATCAAGAACTAGAATTAAAGATTCAAGCATTAGAAAAACAAAAAGAACCAAAAAGTGAAATTCTTGTAAAATTAAGAGAAAAAGAACAAGAACTTATTGCTACTTCTGGTTCTTCTATTGGACAACTTAAAGAATATGATGATAAACTCAAAATTTTATCTGAAAAAGATAGAGACTTGACAAAACAAATTAGCCTACTGGAGCGTCAATCTGATTCACTGAATCATGATTTACATGATTTAACAGAAAACGAATCTAAATTAAAGCAAATTCTTTCTGCCTTTGGCTTTGATAAAGACATGGAAACTTTTGACGTTGAACCTATTGTTCAGGGGCTTTCTGCTGAGTTGGCTTCTCTTAATGCATTAAATGCAAAGGCACCTGAAACCTATCTTGAAGTTTCATATGGATACCGTTCAATGTCTTCAAGAAAGAATTCCCTTGAGGAGGAAAGAAATTCAATCATAAAATTCCTTGAAGACGTTGAAAAAGACAAACGACAAACATTCTTGAATGCATTTGATACTGTAGATAAAGAAATTCGTTTAATATTCAATAAAATGACTAATGGAAATGCTTGGTTGGAATTACAAAATGAAGATGACATATTTAATTCTGGAATATCTTATTTAATTCAATTCCCAAATAAACCAAAAAGAGAATCTACATCCATTAGTGGTGGTGAAAAAACATTGGCTGCAATTGTATTTGTACTTGCACTTCAAAAACTAAAACCTTCTCCGTTTTACCTGTTTGATGAAGTCGATGCACACCTTGATGCCCCAAACTCTGAAAAACTTGCAAAGATCTTAGAAGAAAGATCTAAAGAAAGTCAATTCATCTTAGTATCGCTAAAAGATTCTGTTATACAAAAAGCAAAACTGATCTATGGTGTTTTTCCAAAGAATGGGGTTTCACATGTTGTCACTTACAAAGACAAACGAATGCCATCTGTTAGAACTTCCTAGTCTAGTTTTACATAACATGCAGCATACTGCTCATCATCAACTTTTTCTAAATTAGGCTCATCTTTACATTTCTCAATCACATATGGGCATCTTGCCCTAAATCTACATCCCTGATACACATCAATATCTGATGGTTCGTTTATCCTGATTTTCTTTTCTCTATGGAGATTCTCAGGATCTGGTTCTGAAATTGCATCAATTAGTGCTTGTGTGTATGGGTGTTTTGGATTTAGTAACACTTTGTTAATTGGTCCACTTTCTACGATTTTACCAAGATACAAAATTGCAATTTTTTGACCAAAATATCTGGCTGTAGCTAAATCGTGAGTGATATAGACAAATGAAATGTTATATTTTTTCTGCAATTCCTGCATTGATTCAAGCATTTCTGCTCTGATTGATACATCTAACATTGAAACTGGTTCATCTGCTATGATCACTTTTGGTTTTAATGCTAATGCTCTTGCTAAGACCACTCTTTGTCTTTGCCCTCCTGATAGCATGTGTGGGTATTTTTTCACAATCTCTTCAGCAGGTTCTAATTTTACTTCATGTAACACTTCAATGACTCTTTTCAATCGATCATCTTTATTTCCAATATTGTGAATCTCAAGTGGTTCTGATACAATCCCTCCAATTCGCATTCTTGGATTTATGGAATCATATGGATCTTGATGGATCATCTGACAATTCATTCTAATTTTTTCTAAATTCTTTTTCTCATCATTGATTTCTTGTCCTTCGAAAAAAATTTTCCCAGAATCTGGTTGAATTGATTTAAGAATTAATTTTGCTATAGTTGATTTTCCAGAACCTGATTCTCCTGCCAACACAAATACTTCTCCTTTTTTAATAGAAAATGATACGTCATCTGTGGCTCTAACTGTGTTTGATTTTGAACCAAACAATCCTTTTTTTGTAAAATGTTTTTTCAAATGCTCTACTCTGAGTATTTCATCCACTTGTTACTGTTGAATGAAGAAGTATATCAAGAAATATGATTTGTGCGTAAAAAATTAGGATAAAGCATTTATGTCAATTAAATACGATTTTAATACTTGAGCAACACCCTTCAAAAAAATCTTGATTATAAAAAATACATAGTATCATCTAATCTTCAATACTTTAAACCACATGCTACAAAAATTGAGAAAACATTTGCAGAAGAAATCTATTCTAGCTTGAATAGAGATTCAAAATCTATTCATCCAAAGTTTTTTTATGACAAAAAAGGCTCAGATTTATTTGAAAAAATCTGTTCTTTGCCTGAATACTATCCTACAAGAACTGAAATCACCATACTTAAGAAATTACAAGATGAATTACCATCCTACATTGATGAAAGTTTCCGATTGGTAGAACTTGGTAGTGGGACCTCTGTAAAAACTAGATTAATTCTTGATATCTTTACAAAATTACAAAAAACAACTGAATACTTTCCAATAGATATCTCTGAAATTCTTACAGAAAGCTCTGAGCAATTATTGAAAGACTATGTTGGATTGAACATTACTGGTATTATTGATACCTATGAAGGTGGTTTACAATTTCTTAAGAATTTTGATGATAAGAAAAATCTGATTATCTTTTTGGGTTCTAGTTTTGGTAATTTTTCTCCAAATGATGGTTACGAATTCTTACAGAAAATAAATTCTACAATGAAATCAGGCGATCTCTTTTTGATTGGATTGGATTTAGTAAAAGACAAACAAATTTTGGAATCTGCATATGATGACTCTCAAGATGTAACTGCAGAATTTAATCTTAATATCCTTTCTAGAATTAATGATGAACTTGATGCTGATTTTTACTTGAAAAATTTTGAACATCATGCAATTTACAATGAAGAAGAACAACGAATTGAGATGTATCTAAAATCACTTGTAAATCAATCAGTTATTGTATCCAAATCTAATCTTTTATTGAATTTAGAAAAAGATGAATTAATTCATACTGAGTATTCTCATAAATATCGATTATCTCAAATTCATGAATTACTTACTAGTACAGGATTTGAAATTAAACATACATGGTTAGATACTAACAAGCATTTTTCACTAACTTTGGTATCAAAAAATTAGATATCTTCTGCACATCTAAAGCCTGAAAATAACCATCGTTCATCTAATCTAAAGAAATTCCTGTAACTTCCTCTAATTGACATTTTTGGAGTTCCAAATGATCCCCCTCTCAAGACTTTTTGGTTTGTAAACCATTTGTCATTGTACTCATCAAATCCTGTTTTGAATCCAGGGTACCCAGTAAATTCTGAGGCTGTCCATTCCCATACATCTCCAATCATTTGTTGGCATCCTGATTGGCTAACTCCTTTTGGGTATGTTCCAATTTCAGTGCATCCCCAATAGTATGATTCAAGAAGATTACTTTTTTCTTCAGTTGGGCTCTCATTTCCCCAAGGATATCTTGTTTTTTCTTGTTTTTCTTCATTCCAACAAGCTGCTTTTTCCCACTCTGCTTCAGTTGGGAGCCTTTTTCCAGCCCAATTACAATATGCATCTGCTTCATAGTAACTCACATGACATACAGGTTCATTTGGATTGATTTTTCTAATTCCTAAAAAGTCTCTTACATTCCATTCATTATCGATTTTTTCCCAGTACATTGGGGTTTTCCATTTATTTTCTTTAACTTTCTCCCATCCATCTGACAACCAATATTTGTATGTCTCATATCCTCCATCCTCGATGAATTCTAAATATTGTTGATTTGTTACTGGAAACTCATCTATCTTGTAATCATTCATGTACACTTTGTGTTCTGGTAATTCAATATCATAACAATAGTCTTCTCCATTGTACCCCATTGTGTATATCCCTCCTTTGATCTCCACAGATTTTTTTTCAACTTTATTTTGCTTTGGAATATTGTTTTTTCTTATTGGTCTGTATTGTTCTGCAAGTAAATGTTGTAAATCATATGTCAATAACTCTTGATGTTGACATTCATGATGAAATCCCATAGTGATTAATCTTGCTGCATCATTACTCAAAGTTTGAGATTCAATAAATTCCTCCACTCTTTGATTAATTGTGTTAAAGTATTGGAAAATTTGATCAACTGTAGGCCTTGAACTCACTCCTCGTAATCCTTTATCATGTGGCACTCCAAATTGCTGATAGTAAGAATTGAGATATTCTGAAAATTCTTTTGAATAAAATTCATAATTTTTATCCAATTTACTCATAATTGCTTCATAAATCCAACTTACATGACCGATGTGCCATTTTGGAGGACTCATAAAAAATGCAGTTTGAACAATAAAATCATCTTTCTCCAAAGTCTTTACAAGTTCAAGTGTTCTGCTCCTTGTTTCTCTAAACAGTTCTAGTAGTGGTCTTTTTTGTTCTAATTCTAAACTTGAAGCCATTATTGAAAAATTATATTTTTTGCATTATTATATTTGCGGGTAGATTTCTAATATCCTCTTGCAAAAATTGGAATAGATACACTTTGTTCTTGACAGTACATGCATTTTTTGTTTGTATTTTCACTATTAAATGGAATAACTCTGATATCTGCCCCTGTCTCTTCTTTGATTTTTTCTTCACATTCTAATTTTCCACACCAAGGAGCATGAATGAAACCTCCTTTCTCTATCTTTGATTTGAATTCTGTATAGTCTGAAATATCTATGGAATTTCTCTTTCCTTGCTCTTTGGCTATTTTTAGCATCTCACTTTGAATTTCTTCTAACATTGTAGGGATTTTTTCAATTTCTGTAAAATCTAAACTTGATTTTTCACGATTGTATCTCTTTGCCAAAACAACACTTTGTTTTTCTATATCTTTAGGTCCAATCTCTATTCGTATGGGGACTCCTTTTAATTCCCAGTCATTGAATTTGTATCCTGGAGATAATTCACTTCTGTCATCAACATGTACTCTGATGTCTTTTGACTCTAGAGTTTCTTTAATTTCTTGCACTTTGGGTAATACTTTGTCTTTACCTTCATCATTTTTGTATATTGGTATAATTACAACTTGAATTGGGGCAATTCTTGGTGGTAAAACAAGCCCTTGATCATCTCCATGAATCATAATCATTGCGCCAATTAGTCTCCAAGATACTCCCCATGAAGTTTGCCATGCAAAATGTTCTACATTGTCTTTATCTGCAAATTTCACTTCAAATGGTTTTGAAAAATTTTGTCCTAGAAAATGTGATGTGCCCATTTGGAGTGCTTTTCCATCAGGCATAATTGATTCCATGGTTGTTGTGTATACTGCACCAACAAACTTTTCTTTCTCACTTTTCTTTCCTGTTGCTACTGGAATTGCCAGTTCTTCCTCCACAGTTTTTTTATAAATCTCTAAAATTTTCATCACTTCTTCTTCTGCTTCATTTTGTGTTGTGTGTACTGTATGTCCTTCCTGCCACAAAAATTCTGATGTCCTAAGAAATGGCTTTGTTCCTTTAATTTCTGCTCTTAATGCAGTGTTCCAAAAATTAATCTTTAATGGTAGATCTCTCCAACTTTGAATCCATTTGGCATACAAAGTATACGCTAAAGTTTCAGATGTTGGTCTCAATGCGAGTCTATCTCCTATCTCGTTGTCTCCTGAATGAGTAACCCAAAATACTTCAGGGTTAAATCCTGTAAAGTGTTTTTGTTCTTTTCCTAATAATGATTCTGGAATGAGTATGGGTAGAAATCCATTCCTGATTCCATTATTTGCAAATTTTTTATCAAATGTGTTTCTTAATGATTCCCAAATGGAATACCCATCTGGTCTAAGTACAATAAGTCCCTTAACTGGAGCATAATCTGCAAGCTTGGCTTTGAGAACTACTTGTGTGTACCATTCACTGAAATCTTCTTTTTTTGAAACTGTAATTCCAATGTCTTCTTTACTCAAACTAACATTCAAAGAATTAATTTAACTAATGAGCCTTTCGTGAGAATCTTAATGTTTTAGATTGATTGATTATTACAGTGAATCCCCTTTGCAGAGGACCTTTCCCATGACTCTACTTTGGAAGTTTGGGCAAACAAAACATTGAATGAAGTGAATATCTTCTTTTAAAACTGGGCAATCTACAAATTCCTGTTTCATTTTTTTAAGCATTTTAGGGCTAACTCCTTTTAATTTCAATTTTCCTTTCTCATCCA
>JADHUF010000063.1 GCA_016784625.1 Candidatus Nitrosopumilus sp.
AGTGAGAAACAGTTAGTATTAGATATTCTCACTTGGAAAAAAGTTAGGAAACCCAAAACTAGCTAAAACTCACTAGTGAGTCTGCTAAAAAATGACAGAAAAGTTAGAAATAGACATTTTTAGAAATTACTAAAACTCACTAGTGACAAAGAATAATGCTTTTATTTTGGTAGAAAATTTTCTTACTGGACACCCTACTGGACACAAAAAGTTCAGTGAAAGGAACAAAAATTGCCGGAATCAATATTTTAAAAACTAAGAGCGTTAGATTATAGAATTTCTGAAATCACTGATTGAAGACATTGTGTTTTTTGTCTCATGGCCTATATCATGAATAGTTGCACCATTGTATTTTTTATCAAGATATCGTCCTGCAACTATCATTGGTCCGCCAACTGCACAAGTAACACCAGTAGGTTCAGGAACCCATAACATCAAAAACCCAATTTTCTGAAGTTTTTTACCATGAGCAGGAGCTTTTTGAAGATCACCTAAAGAGCGTACAGTGTGCCTATCATCCATATCAGCAATTTCAGAATACAAATTTGCTCGACGTTTAGCTGATTCAGAAGATTTCTTAATTGCATCTAGTCGTGCCTTTAGGGGATCAATCATTACAGCCTCTAATTTAGAAAAAATTAGTTAAGATTCAATGATCAATTACAGTCACTTGCAGGTCAACAAAGGATAGCTAAAATTATTAGAAAAAGACATCCAATTATACTAGATTGGATGTAGATACAAAGATTACATGAAATCTAAAAATTCCAAAAGACTAGATTCGATAAAAGCAGCTCATCAATCAGAGAGAAAACAATCCAGTACAAGGATGGAGGATTATTTAGAAATAATTTTAGAACTAGTTGACTTGAAAGGATATGCAACAACATTAGATATTTCAAGATACATGGGAGTAAGTGCACCTAGTGTCACTAAGATGTTGCAAAGATTAGACGAAAATGGATTTTTAGAATATGAAAAATATCATGGAATTAATCTCACAGATAAAGGGATACAAATCGCAGATGGGATTAGACAAAAACATGGAATTTTACTAGAATTTTTTGAGATTTTAGGAGTTGGATATGATACTGCAAATAAAGATACAGAAGGAATAGAACATCACCTAAATCCAAAAACAATAAAACAATTGAGAAAATTTATCACTTTTCTTAAAGCAAACCCCAAGATAATTGAAAATTTTAAAAATCTTTAAGAAAAATCTGTATATCATTTTGGGAAGATGCAAGTTTCATAAGGCTTCTTGCAATAGTAGAACGTTTTGGAATTTTTATTTGTCCTTTTTTACCAATTTTTACAGATGTAACATATTTGTCATCAACATAAACATCAGCATGCATTGATGTGTATTCTTTACTAACAGTTAGAAGCAATGATGTATTTGATTCTGAGAAAGTGAAAGGTAGATCATTTGCCATTCCAGATGAATGTTCAGAATTTTTTTGAACAACATCAATGTGAACTTTAAGAAATTTTTCAATTTCATTAATGTTTGAGCCTCCTTTTCCTATAATGGATGCGATATACTGCTCATCTACTAGTACTTTGACTCTATTATCAGATAAAATTTCAACTTGAACCTGAGGATCATATCTTTTAAAAGTTTCTCGTATTTTATCTTCTGCAAGCTTTTCAATTCCAACTTTTTGGACTCTTTTTGAGACGGGGACAATAACATTTTCTTCTCCAAACGTATAGATTTCATGTTCTAACACTTTATCATCAAAATTTCTAATTTCTATTACGGGTCTTGCCAAATCTGACTCTGTCATTCCAGAAGGAACTTTGACTTTTAATTCCAATTCATAGATTTTATTGATTCGTCCATCTTTTACAAACACAACAGTATCCAAAACATTTGGGATTATTCCAAGTTCAATTTTTCCAATGAATCGTTGAATTGCATCTAAAGGAGAATTTGCATGGACAACTCCAACCATACCAACTCCAGTTAATCGTAAATCAGCAAATGTTCTAAAGTCTTCTCGTCTTCTTATTTCATCAAAAATAGTATAATCAGGACGGACAAGTAACAAAATATCAGCAGTATTATCAAAACTCCCATCTAGTTTACTATATTGAGTAACTCCAGGATCAACTTGCAAGTCACGTGGAGATTCAAATGTTTTAACAATTTTTCCTTTATTATGATAGAAATTTGCAAGTCCAGATGCTAGAGTACTTTTTCCAGAACCAGGAGCACCAGAAATTAGAATTCCTTCAGCAGCATCAGTAAAACGTTTCATTAACTCTTCAGAAATATCATAATCTTCAAGAGACAGTTTTACAATTGGATGAACAATAGTTATTTCAAATGATTCGGAAAATGGTGTGTGAGTAATTGCTATACGATAATCATCATGTTGAATTACAGATGCGCCAATCTTGGAGATTTCAATAGTACTTGAATTAGATATATTTGCCACATCAAATATTTGCGATGAAATCAATTCCAAATAATCTCTTGATAAAATATCATCATTAATTTTAGTCAGTAATGACTCTCCAGGTTTTCCTTTTTTTGCTAAAGGATGTTGATTTTCTTTTAGATGAACACTCATAGTCTCGGCATCAAAAAATTTTAGGAATTCCAGTGTTTCATTTTTTATAATAGGTTTAAGAAAAATAGTTTCAACACCTTCAGCTTGTGCTACTAAATGCTGTACATTATCAGAAGTATAGAGAACAGCATTATTTTGTTTAGCTAAATCAGTAATGATGGCATCAATTCTACCAGTCCCAGCAAGTTTGATATCATCAGTTGATGGATGTGAGCCTTTCAAAACTATTTCCAAACCAAAACTTCCAGATAATTCTTTAAGTTTTTGAATTTTTTCTAGTCCAACAAATCCTTGCTTTTTTTTACTTGAAGCTTGAGATTGGAGTTCATCTAAAACTGCTTGAGGGATTATAATTTCAGAATTTCTAATAGAACCTGATTCTATTCGAGCAATTAATTGCCCATTAATTATAACACTAGTATCAGCAACAATTTTTGACAAGATTTAATTCAATTATTATTAATTTCATGCACTAAATTACTTTGCTAAAATATCAGATATTGTGGTTAAGACGACTTTAAAATCAAACGGCTTTGAAATGTGAGATGTTGCACCACCATCTAAACATTGTTGGATAGTTTTTTGATCATCACTTGCAGTGATTAAGATTATTTTTGCATTAGCATCATATTTCATTACTTCTTTTACAACAGTAAATCCATCTTTTTTTGGCATAGCCAAATCAAGAAGAAGGACATCAGGGTTATGTTTTTGATAAAGATCAACAGCTTCTGCACCATCACATCCTTCTGCAACTATCTCATGTTCTCCAATTGATAAAATATCTTTTAAAACTAACCGAATTGCATCAGAATCATCTGCGATAAGTATTCTTGCCATTAATGTTGAAAGTATTTTTCCATATAAAAAATGTCCACTATTATGGATTAGATGAAAAATGTTTTAATTTCCCAAACATGGAACTGAGATCATAATTAGATTCATTCATAGAGTTTTTCATCAATTGTATTGATTCTGTCAAGATATCAAAAATCCCTTCAGTTTTTTGACCTTCAATTGCTTTCTTCAATATATTATCTAATAATGAAGATAATTTTCCAAGTTCTTCTTTACCCATCATAGGTGCCAATCCTTTAATTTTATGAGTAGATTTTTGAAACTCATCAGATTTAACATAAACATCATCATTATTTTCACATGAATTTAGGATATTTTCTAAATTGAGGAGTTCTTCATGGATTTCCTTTGTTGCAAGTACAATGAATTCATCAGACATGATTTACAACTAATAGAATTTACCCATATTTTTATACCCTATGAAAGATATTTTTTGATATGAAGATAGTAATCAAAACATATCTTTTGATTGCTGTTTTAATAGCCGTAGCTGCTTTCAATTTGTTTTTATTGCAACAGGCAGAGAGTTCAGAAGTAGGACAGTCATATTCTGTGATTAAAGCAGGAGACATTAAAGTAAAAGCTGAAGGAATTTCAGGATTAGCAATATCTGTTGCAAATGGAAATTTAAATGATAAAGAAATATTAGAAAAAGAAATTGATGAAGTACAAGCAATTTTATCAGCACTAAAAAATGGAGGAGAAATTAATGGACAACAACTTGTACAATTCCCAGCATCCGTTACTTCAAATTACGAACAGGTCTCATCAGCATGGAAAAATTACAAAACAAGTGTATTACAAGTTGAAAAGACATCAGTATTTGATCAAGAAGCAACAAGTGCAATGAATTATGTTTTACAAAAAAATCAAGAATTAGTATTACTTACAAATGGATTGGTAGTCGAGTTACAATTTTTAGATAGAAATTATAATATTCACAAACAAATTTCTGAGGAATTAGCAGAATGTGCTAAAATCATAGGACAGCAAAGTTTGTTGATTTCAATAGGAGAAGGAGAAGAAGCTCAAAAAATACTAGAAAAAAAACGGGTACAATTTGAGATAGGAATGAGAAAATTATTACAAATTACAACAGCAGGATTAGATGTTCAAAGGTATGGTATGACGCATGATAGCATAGAACCAATTCCAAGAGAAAATGGAGAATCATTAAGACAATTAGACCCATTATGGGAATCAGTTCAAGTAAAAATTCAAATACTTGAAGAAAGGGCACTTTTGTCTCCAGAATTTAATTCTGCAAAAAATCAAATGAATGTAGAAAAACTGAATTTATTTGAGTCCACTGATCAATTGCTTGATGCATGGAGTACAATAATTACCAGCCAAGATTCTGAAGGACAAATCATAATTCAAATATTATTGATAATAGATTTAGTAGTATTTGTTTTAGTTGTATACGTCATTAGACAATCACTTTCACCACTTGAATCAATAATGAAAGCAATGTCAAGAGTAAAAGAAGGAGTATATGGTGAAAAAATTGAATACTCAGGTGCAGATGAAGTTGGGGAATTAGTTTCTAACTTTAACATAATGTCAAATACTATTAAAGAAAAAGAAGAAGAAGCAAAGAAAACAGATATTGCAAAAGATGAATTTCTTGCAATGATTACTCACGAGTTAAAAACCCCACTAGTTCCAATTCAAGGATATTCAGACATGTTACTTAGTGAGCACTTGGGAAAACTAACAATTAAACAAAAAGAAAGAGTAAGTATAATTAAATCAAGTTCAGAGTCATTGCTATCACTAATTTCAGACCTACTTGATGCACAAAAATTAGAATTAGAGCAACTAAAAATGAAAAAAGAAAATAAAGATATCAGCAAGACAATAGAAAGTGCTGTTGAAAGACTAAAACCACAAGCTGACCAAGACAATATCCAATTAAGTACAAATACAAAAGAATTATTCATAAATCACGATTCATCTAGAATAAGTCAAGTTATTTCAAATCTGATTAAAAATAGTCTAAATGCAGTTGAAAAAGATTCTGGAAAGATCGAGGTGAACATAGAAGATTTCCCTACAGAAATTAAAATTAATGTAAAGGATAACGGTATTGGAATTCCTCTAGAAAAACAAAAAAATCTATTCAAGAAATTCTATCAAGTAGACACTAGTCATACAAGAGAAAAAGGAGGTAGTGGATTGGGTCTAGCTATTTGTAAAGGAATTATTGATAATCATAACGGACAGATTTCTGTAGATAGTGTATCAGGTCAAGGAGCCACATTTTCATTTACATTACCAAAAGAAGCATCAAAGGAAGGAAAACTTCCTATGGGATCTACTTAAAGAAAACAAACGTTTAGACCTAGAATCACTCACTCTATTAAAAAAATGCACATTTAGACACTGAAAATATGCAAGTAGAGCAGAGTAAAAATAAGGAATTTTACGAAAATTGTACCGCATATTTTGAATTTTTACGTAAAAAAGGCACAGTAGACTATGATTTTGAGGATGAATACTATTTTACCATGCCTGGAATTTCAAATCATTAAAGATACAGAAGATTTACGAACCCCTCTAAATTTCATTAATTATGGATTCAGAATTACAAGATCTAGCAGATAAAGCAATTAGATATGCTGTTGATTCGGGAGCTCAATATTGTGATGCAAGAGCTGAGCAACAAGAAATTAAATCAATACTCATAGAGGATGGAGAAATAGAACATGTCAGAAATAATAATGATGTCGGGATAGGCATCAGATTAGTAAAAGAAGGAGCATGGAGTTTTTGTTCAATTACAAATCCAAACTCTATTGAACAAATTAAAGAACTAGTTAATGATGCCATAAGAAATTCATCACATTATGGAACAGATAGAAAAAATGAAATTAATCTATATCCAAGTTCAACTAATAAAGCAAAGATAGATTTTCCAGTATTAATAAAACCAGAATTAGAAGAATTAATGTCAATAGGATTTGAATGTAATAAAATTATTTCAGATACACCAAGAATTATTAAATCAATTATCAATCCAGGATATGTAATTAACTCAAAATATTTTACAAATAGTGAAGGCTCAGAAATTACACAAAACTATACAGATGTTATAGTAGATATGGTAGCTACATCTCATGAATCAGGACTTACACAATCAATAAACATAACAGAAGGAGGAAGAGGAGGAATGGAGCAAATTATAAATAAAAATAAAATTCAACATAGTGCACA
>JADHUF010000005.1 GCA_016784625.1 Candidatus Nitrosopumilus sp.
AGCAAAAGATATTGGGGCAGATGTGATTGCAACTGGTCACAATCTAGATGACACATTACAAACATTTGTCATCAACATGCTTTCAGGTGATACAAACAAGGTTGGTTGGATGAATCCAGATACATCTACAAACTCTTTAAGAAAAATAAAACCATTTTGTGAGATATATGAATCTGAAATAGTATTTTATGCATTTACAAATGACATGCCATTTCAATCAGAACCTTGTCCGCATATGAATGAGGGAATACGAACAGAAATCCGTGAATTTTTAAATTCATTGGAAAGTCAGCATAGTGGAATTAAAAATAATTTCTATCAATCAGTTCTCAAAGTATCTCAAATTGTAAAGGATTCTAATTATAAACAAAAAACAATTTGTGAAAAATGTGGTAATGAATGTACAGGTAATGTATGCTCAGTTTGCAACATGGTTTTAAAACTAAAAGCAAATCAATCCTAATGCAAATATAACATTACTTTCTTTAGGAAAAATGGTAGTAGGTAAGATCGGGGTGCCAGCCGTGCCCTATTCTGAAACCGGCTATATGCAGAGATCAGTAACTGTTGGGTAAATCTCTAAATGGGTAATTCCCGCTTGGTGTGCGGAAATGAAATCACGCCGAGGCGGGTGGTTGCAGGACTAGAATTATCCGAAGGGATAACTTCTAAGACCGAACCATCGAAAGGGATGAGGTCCGGGAGGGAGCAATCCTAAGGTGGGACATCCACGCTTCCTCGTCAACGTGGCGGATCTTGTACGCCTTGAAATGGGGCTATTCGTCTAGACTGGAGCCAGCAGATCTACTACCTTTATAATTAAAATCAAATTTGAAAAATTATGGAAGGAATAATTTCATTTGGAAATAAGAGAAGTTATGATGACTTTAAGAAACAAATTCCAAGTTCAGTGTTACCTCTTTTTGATTCAATTAGAAAATTTTGTTTCTCATTAGGTAAGAACGTAGTAGAAGATGTTAGAATGCATAGAGTGGTTTTTTGTAAATCAATTACATTTAGATGGTTTGCAGATGTAGAACCTGATAAAGAAGGAGTTATTATTAAAATTCAAAAAAGTCGAAAAGAACCTATACAAATTATTCAGATTAAAAAAGACCAGCAAATTTCAGAATTTAGTCAAATGCTTAAAGTGGCATTTGAAGAAATTCATTAATACAAAACATCAAATTTTGAGAATTCACCTGTAAATTTCTCATTGCGTATTTCTACATCTTCAACTCTAGCATTAGCAGGTCCTCCATGAGACCATTCAACTAGTCTACTAACTTTTTCTTCATTACCTTCTAAGATAGCTTCAACACGTCCATCTTTGAGATTTTTAACCCATCCAAAAACATCATTTTTCTTTGCCATCACTTTTAATGCTTGACGAAAAAATACACCTTGTACTTTTCCAGTTACAAAAATTCTAATTCGTTGATTTGACATTCAAAGTGTATTTCTAGGAGGTATTAATCAATTTTAGGTTAAAAGAGAAACTACTTTCTTTCTTTAATTCTAGCTCTACCAGTCTTTCTGGCAGCAATGCTACCTACCTTTGCGCCAGGAGGGGCATCTCTTGAAACAGTTGAGCTCTGTCCAACGTGTTGATGACGTCCACCACCATGTGGGTGAACATATGCAGCTTGAGCAACACCTCTGACAATTGGATATTTCTTTCCTTTAGCTTTAAAACTACGCCATTTGTTACCTGCACTCATAAAGTATCGTTCACTAGCTCCTCCTCCAGCAAGAGTACCAATCATGGCTCTGTTTTTTGGATTAAGAGTAGTAAATTTTCCTGAAGGTAGTTTAACAGTAACACCTTCATCACCATGAGAGAAAATAGTGGCATCAGTACCTGCAGATTTAACTATAGCACCACCATCTCCAAAGTGCTTTTCAATGTTACATACAATTGTTCCATCAGGAATGTTTTGTACACTAATGACATTTCCTTTCTCAATTTTTGATTTTAATCCAAATTGTAAAGTTGCACCCACTTTAGTTCCAAGTACAGCAGGTACAAAGGAAATAGAACCATCCTCAAATCGGACTTTAGATAATGGTGCTTCTCTACCACGTTCATGAATTAAATCGATAATTTCACCTTCATGTTGTTCTGATAATGGAAAACGAGGATAGTTTGCTTTGCTACCTACTTTTCCAGTAGATGTAGATCTAAATTGATTGCCTCCACGGCCACGTCTTCTAACTAATGGTCTTTTACCCAAGCTGATCGTTTCCTACGCAAAGAGGATTTTAAGCTTGTGATTGTTGTTTAAGGAATTACCACAAAGATATAAAAATTAGAAAAAGGGCGTTTCTGTATGAGTCAAAATGCACTTTCTCTCAAAGTTCTTGAAGCATACACAAGAGATGTTGGAAGAGGAGTAGCAAGAATTGATTATGATTCTATGGATACATTAAATGCCTCTACAGGAGACGTTATTGAAATTAAAGGTAAAAGAAGAACAGTTGCAAAATGTCTACCACTATATCCATCTGATGAAGGAAAAGGTATTATCAGAATTGATGGACTTGGTAGAAATAACTCAGGGATTGCAATTGGAGACACAATTTCGGTTAGAAAAATAAAGGCAGTAGCTGCAGAAAAAGTGGTAGTTGCACCATTAGAAGCAATTCCTCCAATTGATGAAAGATATCTTGCAGATGCTTTAGAAAGTGTGCCTTTGATCAAAGGAGATAATGTAATGGTTCCATATTTTGGTGGGCGTTTAACTTTTCAAGTTATAGGAGTAACACCAGCAGCTGATGCTGTTTTAATTACTCAAAAAACTGTTTTCCATATTGCAGAAAAAGGAGAGACATTACGTGGAGTTCCACAAGTTACCTATGAAGACATTGGCGGTATATCAAATGAGATTAAAAAAGTTAGAGAAATGATTGAACTTCCATTAAGACATCCAGAAATTTTTGAAAAGTTAGGTATTGAAGCTCCAAAAGGTGTTTTACTATATGGACCTCCAGGTACAGGAAAGACTCTACTTGCAAAAGCAGTTGCAAATGAAAGTCAAGCTCATTTCATCAGCATATCTGGTCCAGAAATAATGAGTAAGTTTTATGGAGAAAGTGAAGCAAGATTAAGAGAAATTTTCAAAGAAGCAAGAGAAAAATCTCCATCAATAATCTTTGTTGATGAAATAGATTCAATTGCACCAAAAAGAGAAGAGGTCACTGGAGAAGTTGAAAGAAGAGTTGTTTCTCAAATGTTATCATTAATGGATGGATTAGAAGCAAGAGGTAAAGTTATTGTTATTGCAGCAACAAACAGACCAAACGCAATTGATCCTGCACTTAGAAGACCAGGAAGATTTGATCGAGAAATTGAGATCAAAGTTCCAGACAAGAAGGGAAGAAAAGACATACTTGCAATTCACAGTAGAAACATGCCACTATCAGAAGAGGTGGATATAGAGAAAATTTCATCAGTTAGTCACGGATATGTTGGTGCTGATTTGGAATATCTCTGTAAAGAGGCTGCAATGAAATGTTTGAGGAGATTATTACCTGTTCTTAATTTAGAAGAAGAGAAACTCCCTCCAGAAACTTTGGATAAACTAATTGTAAATCAAGAGGACTTTACAAAAGCATTGATTGAAGTAACACCATCTGGAATGAGAGAAGTTTTCATTGAGAATCCAGATGTAAAGTGGGATGACGTTGGAGGTTTAAGTGAAGTCAAGCAAGAGTTACAAGAAGCCGTTGAATGGCCAATGAAATATCCAGGTCTTTATGATAAACTAGGACATAAAATGCCAAGAGGCATCTTACTTCATGGTCCAAGCGGCACAGGTAAAACATTACTTGCAAAAGCAGTTGCTACAGAAAGTGAAGCAAACTTTGTTTCAGTAAGAGGTCCTGAACTTTTATCAAAATGGGTAGGTGAATCTGAAAGAGGAATAAGAGAAATTTTCAAAAGAGCACGTCAATCTGCACCATGTGTTATATTCTTTGATGAGATTGATTCAATTGCACCAATTCGTGGAGCAGGAGGAGAAACTGCAGTGAGTGAAAGGGTGGTTAGTCAATTACTTACAGAATTAGACGGAATGGAAAATATGCATGGTGTCGTAGTTTTGGCTGCAACAAACAGAGCAGATATGATTGATCCTGCATTGTTAAGACCAGGAAGATTTGATAAGATTATTCAGATTCCACTTCCAGACAAAGAAAGTAGAAAAAGTATCTTGAAAATTAATGCTGAAAAAATACCAATAATTTCTGGGGAAACTGATCCTCAACGCATTGACTTTGAGAAACTTGCTGAACTAACTGATGGGCTTAGTGGTGCAGATACAGCATCTATTGCAAATACAGCAGTTTCTCTAGTTATTCATAAATTCCTAGATGAGAATCCAGATGTCAAAGATGTAGAGAAGCAAAGTATTGATGCTAAAGTGGCTATGAAAGATTTCGAAGAAGCAGTGAAGAAAGTAAGAGAACAAAAAGACCTCAAGTTGGGCGAAAAACTAGTAGCTTCCTATTACAGGTAGTTTTAATAAAATAACAAATCTAATTCTCGTAAATGTCAGAATATAGGGGATATGAAGGAGATTCATTAGAATTCCTAAAGAAATATCAAATTTCAGTTGGAGATTCAGTTAAAATTCAGTCAGATATTACTTATTTAGGCATAATTATGCCAAGATACGAACATAGTGATGATAAACACATTGTTTTGAAATTAAACAGTGGTTACAATATTGGTTTAGAAATTGAAAAAGTTGAAAAAGTTGAAAAAATCAAATCTGCGGAAAAAATCATTGAACAAGATGAAAAATTAGAAAAAGTTACAGGATTGCCAAAAATTTTACTACTATCAACTGGAGGAACAATTGCAAGTAAAATTGACTATAGAACAGGAGCAGTTACACCTGTATTGACAGCTGAAGAATTGAATTCATCTGTTCCAGAACTTGCTAAAATTGCAAACATAGATGCAGAAGTTCTATTGTCAGAGTATTCTGAAAATATAATGCCAGAGCATTGGTTACAAATTGCTGAAAAAATTAATGAGTATTCTAAATCAGATTATTCAGGAATAATTATTGCGCACGGAACAGATACGATGCACTATACATCATCATTTCTTTCATTTGCACTTGTAGGATTTCCAATCCCTATTGTATTAGTTGGATCTCAAAGATCATCAGATCGTGCATCATCAGATGCAGCATTGAATTTAATTGGAGCAGTAAAATTCATCACAGAAAGTAATACTAAAGGAGTTTACATTGTTATGCATCAAGATGAAAATGATGATACTATATCATGTCATGCTGGAACAAGAGTAAGAAAGAATCATACAAGTAAAAGAGGTGCATTTCAAACAATTGGGGATAATCCAGCATTCATTATTACAGAAAACCAAATTCAAAAAAACATTTCTGAGGATTTTTTTAAAATAAATGAATTTCAACCAAGAATTAAACTAGATACACATGTTGCTTTAGTAAAATATCATCCAGGATATAATCCCAAGTTGTTAGATCAAATTATTGAGATGGGGTATAGAGGAATAATTTTTGAAGGGACTGGATTAGGGCATATTGGAAATACAATGTATGAAAGCGTAAAAAAAGCGAATGAAAAAGGAATTTTTCTAGGAATGACTTCTCAATGTATTGATGGTAGAGTTAGAATGACAGTATATGAAAGTGGACGAGATTTACTTGATTTAGGCATAATTCCACTAGAAAATATGATTCCAGAAGTGGCATTAGTAAAAGCAATGTGGGCAATGGGAAACTTTCAGAGTGAGGAAGAAATAAAGAAAATTATGCTTGAAAATATTGCATCGGAATTGTCAAGTTAGAGAGAATAGTATGTCAGAATTTTCCATAAGTGATGTTGGAGTAAAAGTTGGACTTGAAATTCATCAACAATTAGCAACTAACAAGAAATTATTTTGTAATTGCACGCCATTAGAATCAGAGGAATATTTTACAAAGTTTCAGAGAAAATTACGAGCATCAAAAAGTGAATTAGGGGAATTTGATCCTGCCGTCCTGTTTGAAAAATCTAAATCAAAAACAATAATGTATTATGCTAATCCAAAAAGTAGTTGCTTAGTAGAACAAGATGAAGAACCACCACATGAATTAGATGAAGACGCAAAAAAAATTGCATTAATCATTGCTTCTGCATTAAAATCAAATATTTTTAGTGAGATTTATCCTATGAGAAAAACAGTTGTTGATGGTTCTAATACAACTGGATTTCAACGTACAATGTTAATTTCACAAGGTGGATTTTATGATGTTGAAGGAACAAAGATAGGAATTCAATCAATTTGTCTTGAAGAAGATGCTGCAAAAATTCTAGGAGATCAAGGTTCGATTAGAAAATATGGTTTAGAACGTCTTGGCATACCTTTAGTTGAAATTGCAACAGAGCCTTTTGAAGTAAAACCAGAAGAAATCAAAAAAATTGCATTATCCTTAGGAAGAATTTTGAGAAGCACTAAAAAAGTTAAGAGAGGTTTAGGTTCAATTCGACAAGATGTTAATGTATCAATTAAAGAAGGAGGAGTTGTTATTGAAGTAAAAGGGGTACAACAACTAGAACAATTAGAAAAAGTTGTAGAATACGAAGCAAAAAGACAACATGGATTACTAAAAATATCTAAAGAATTACAAAAGAAAAATTGGATACATAATGATAAAGAGGATAGAAAAGACATCACAGAATTATTTTTAAAATGTAAATCAAAGATTATTCAAAATGCTATAAAGAAAAATCAGAAAATTTTTGCAATATCTTTTAAAAATATGGCTGGAATATTTGGATATTCACCATATGAAAATATAAGATTAGGAAAAGAAGTTGCAGAATTAGTACGATTTTTTGGATTAGGTGGTGTTTTTCATTCAGATGAATTACCTAATTATGGAGTAGAAGAATCTGATCTAGAAAATTTAAAAGAATTTCTAAAAATTAATGAGAATGATGGATTTTTGATATTAGCTATTCCTGAAGAAAAAATCCATACTATTGTTAATCAAATAATTTTAAGAATTGAACATATCAAAAATAAAGGCATACCAATTGATACACGATTAGCTACTCAAGCAGGCGAAACAAAATTTCTTAGACCTAGACCTGGTGCTGCAAGAATGTATCCTGAAACAGATATCCCTCCAATCTTAATATCAAAAGAAGAATTAGAAGATGCAGAAAAAAACATTCCAAAATCATGGGATGAATCTATTAAAACATTACAAACAAAGTACGAAATTAATTCACAACTAACAGAACAGATTTTTGATTCACGATACATAGAATTATTTGAAAAAATTGTTGAGATGACTAAAACTAATCCCACATTTGTTGCATCAGTTCTTTGCTCTACAATTACTAATTTGGAGAGAAGCGGATTAAATTCTAATTTATTACAAAATGGGGATATTGTAAAAGCATTTCAGTTATTAGAAGAAGGAAAAATTGCAAAGGAATCAATTGAGATAATATTTGAAAACATCATGGCTGGAAAATCACAAACAATAGAGGATGCAATAAAAAATACTTCAATGAAGATTGTTGATGAATCAGAATTAGAGAAAATTATTGAAAATATAATAGAAAAGAATCAAGAAATCATTAAAAATCAAAAAGAAAGAGCAGTTGGACCACTTATGGGAATTGCAATGAAGGAATTAAGGGGTAAGGCCTCTGGTGAAATGATAAATAATCTTCTTTTAAAAAATATCAAGAAAAAATTATCAAGTATCTGATTGTAATGCGGGAAGTGGGATTTGAACCCACGAACTCCTAGAAGATAAGGATCTGAACCTTACGCCGTTGACCAGGCTGGGCGACTCCCGCATTGTAAATTTTTGAAATCTGAAATAAGTTTCTTTATTATACATAAAACAAATACATCAATTAACTAAGTGAGAAAATGGAATTTAGAGAAGTATATTGTACAAATTGTAAAAAAGTATTGGGACGATATAATATTAAATTCTACAATGAAAGTAAAATTGAGGAATTATTAAAAACAACTCATGTTGCTCATGTAAGAAATGGACACCAGGTTAATCTTAGAAAGTTTGTAAAAGATTAATTTAGTTTTATTTTTTCAACTGCCTCTGAAAGATTTGTAATTCTATGTATTCGATTTTCTGAAATATGTTTATTCCATGGTTGTGAATATAAAATCATTTTTTTATTATGTTGAAGAATTTTTAATGCATTTAGAGGTGAATCGTCAATAAATACATCATAATCTAAATCAGCTTTCATTGGTCCATCAATTACAGATACATAATTATCATATGATATGCTATGATGATCAAGCCAATTTTTTACAAAAGAATCAGTAGAACGCTCTCTTGCAGTAACAATATCTACTTGACCCATATTTGTAAGATTTTTTGTAATAGATGATAAATTTTCTTCAGTAGGTGGAATAGAACTCCAATTTTTCCAGCATGAACTTAACTCAGAGTAAAAATCATATCGGTTAATTTGGAATTTCTTCCAAAAATCCCAATCAGTGATATCATCTTTAGAAATTTTTGGTCTGATTGTATTGTTGTAATTTAGCCAAGATTTTATTACATCTGCAAGTACACCATCAACATCTAACGCAATTTTCATTTTTTATCAATCAGTCACTTGCTTTTTGAAATTCATCTAGAAGATTTTTTTGGTGTTTATTGAGTTTTTTAGGAATGTTAATTACAATTCTAACATATTGATCTCCTTTACCTCTAGAATTGATGTGCGTAACTCCTTTTCCTTTTAATTTGATTATAGTATTTGGTTGACTACCTGAATCAACTTTAATTTTTTCTGTACCTTCTAAGGTTGGAACAATAATTTCACAACCTAATGTAGCATCAACCATTGAAACATCATGATCATAGAAAATATCTTTTCCATCTCTATTGAATTTAGAATGAGGCTGTACTCTAACTCTGACAATTAAATCACCATTGATACCCCCAGCAACTTCATTTCCTTCTTCTGGAACAGTATAATCACCTGAATCAATTCCAGGTGGAATTTCAAAAGTAACTTTTTTTGAACCTTTTTTCTTACCTTGACCTTTACAATCTGTGCAAGGAGTTTCAATAATAGAGCCATGACCTCTACAAGTAGAACATGATGCAGCTGTTACAAATGAAGCAAATCCCATGTTACGAGTTTGTCGTACTTGTCCTTGGCCATTACATGTAGCACATGTCTTCTTGTTAGTTCCCGGTTTACAACCAGAACCATGACAAATATCACATTGAATTTGTTTTTGAAGATCAATTTCCATTTTTTTTCCATGAAGAACGTCCTCTAAAGTTACTGAAGTTTCAAAGAGAATATCAGAACCACGTTGCTGACTAGAACCAAATCCACCGCCTCCACGACCAAATATTGATTCAAAAATAGAATCAAATCCACCGCCTCCACGACCAAATATATCACTAAAATCTCCACGGGCACCTTGAAAAATATCTTCGCTGCTGTATCTACCATCTACACCTGCATGTCCATGTTGATCATAGAGTTGTCTTTTTTCAGAATCTGAAAGAACAGCATATGCCTCAGAAATTTCTTTGAAATGTTCTTGAGCATCTGAAGATTTATTACGATCTGGATGGAATTTTAATGCCAATTTTCTATACTGTTTTTTGAGTTCATCTATAGAAGATGATTTTGAAACTCCTAAAACTTCATAATAATCCCGCTTTGAAGACATGGATCATTCCTTAATCATAATTGTTGTATAAATGATTGAATTTGAAAAATTAATTAGTTTTTGTTTCATCAGTTGAAGAGGATTCTGTTTTTTGATCATCTGCACCTTGTTGTCCTTCAGCACCTGCACCTTGTTGTCCTTCAGCACCTGCACCTTGTTGTCCTTCAGCACCTGCACCTTGTTGTCCTTCAGCACCTGGTGGAGGTGAAGCATTTTTGTAAAGTTCAGTTGTTACCTCATTAACTAAAGATTGTAATACTTCAAGTTTAGGTTTTAATTCATCAGGTTCTTTATCTAAGACTTCTCTAACTTCTTTTACAGCATCAGTAATTTTTATTCCCTGCTCTTGAGAAATTTTATCTTTAAGATCGTGGTTAACTAATTTTTCTGTAGTGTAAATGTAACTTTCTGCTTCATTTTTAAGATCAATTTTTTCTTTCTTCTTTTTATCTTCATCAGAGAATTTTTCTGCATCTTCTTTTAATTTTTCAATTTCTTCTTTGGATAGTTTTGATGTAGATTCAATAGTAATTTTTGCTTCTTTTTGTGTTCCAAGATCTTTTGCTGTAACATTAATTATTCCATTAGCATCAATGTCAAATTTTACTTCGATTTGAGGAACGCCTCTTGGAGCTGGTGGTAAATCAGTAAGATTAAAGCTCCCTAAGGAGACATTATCAGTTGCCATTGGTCGTTCACCTTGTACAACATGAATGGTTACAGCTGTCTGATTATCAGCTGCAGTTGTGAAGACTTTACTCTTTGAAGTTGGAATAGTAGTATTTCTTTCAATTAATGGTTCTCTAACTCCACCCAAAGTTTCAATTCCTAATGTAAGTGGAGTAACATCAAGTAATACTATATCACTAGCAACATCACCAGCTATAATTCCTGCCTGTATTGCTGCTCCCATTGCTACTGCCTCCATAGGATCAACTCCAGATTCAGCCTCTTTACCAACAACTTCACTTACAAATTTTTTGACTAATGGAATTCTTGTTGGACCCCCAACCATGACGATTTTATTAATATCAGAATTAGTGAGTTTTGCATCTTCAAGTGCTTTTAGTATAGAAGGCTTACATCTTTCAATGATTGATCCAATTAATTCATCTAGCTTAGATCTAGTAAGTCTTAATTCAAGATTTTTAGCACCACTTGACGGATCTTGTGCAATAAATGGTAAATTAATATCAGTTTCCATAACAGTTGATAATTCAATTTTTGCTTTTTCAGCAGCTTCTCTGATTCTTGTCATGGCAGTTGAGTCTTGAGTAAGATCAATACCTTCTTTTTTCTTGAATTCATCAACAATGAAATCAATCAGAATTTTATCCATGTCAGTACCACCTAACTGAGTATCTCCAGATGTACTCATTACTTCAAAGACACCTCCACCCATTTCCATTATAGTAACATCTAATGTACCTCCACCAAAATCAAATACAAGAATTTTCATATCTTCTTTTGTTTTATCTAATCCAAATGCTAATGATGCTGCTGTTGGTTCATTGATAATTCTAACAACATCAAGACCGGCAATTGTTCCTGCATCTTTAGTTGCTTGACGTTGATTATCATCAAAGTATGCTGGAACTGTAATTACTGCTTTCTCCACAGGTTCACCAACAAATGCTTCAGCATCTTTTTTGATCTTTTGTAGAATAAATGAAGAAATTTGTTGAGGTTTGTATTCTTTCCCTTGAATTTTAAAAGTGTAATCAGAACCCATTTTTCTTTTGGCAGCAACAATAGTATTATCAGGATTTGTTACTGATTGTCTTCGTGCAGGTTCACCAACTAGAAGTTCACCATCTTTAGAAAATGCCACAACTGATGGGAATGCTTTTCCACCTACAGTAGCTCCTTCTGCAGCAGGAATGATTGTTGGTTTTCCACCCATAACAACAGCAGCAGCAGAGTTACTTGTTCCTAAATCAATTCCAATAATTTTAGTCATATTTTATCATCATCCTTTTTTTGAAATTTCTACTAGCGTAGGTCTTACAACCCTCGCATGAGAAATATATCCTTTCCTGATCTCTTTTGTAATTGTGTTATCATCTAAATCAGAATCAGTAATAATAGATATTGCTTCATGAAGGTTTGGATCAAAAATTTCTCCTAGGGCATCAATTGGAATAACATGATATTTTTTCAATAATGAATCCATATTTTTTAAAATTGAGTCTAGCCCATCAGTATTAATTTTATTTTCAGAAAAAACTTCTTTGGCTCTAATAAAATCATCATATATCTTTAAAAAATCTAATACAAATTCGTCAACTTTAGTATTAACACCATTTTCTATATCAGATTGTGTTTTTCTATTAAGATTTTGAAAGTCTGCTAAAACATGTTTAAGTTTTTCTTCATATTCTAATGCTTTTTGTTTTTCTAATTCTAATAATTTTGATAGTTCTGCAACACTTGTTTCTGTAGATGTTGAATCTTCAGAAGAGTCATCAAGTACAGGTTCATTCTCAGATACTACTTCAACAGGGATTTCGTCAGAATTATTTTCAGTTGACAAATCAAACAAAATAATAATTTAGGTAATTTAAAGTGTTATTGAATAGTTTCACATAAAGGATTAGCTTTGACAACAATTAGATCAGAGCCTTGTTTGGTCTTTTTGATATGTTCAAAATCAGTTTTTGAACATGCTACAACAATTGTAGTTTTATCACTATGAAAAAGATCAAAATTTGGATCTTCGTAAGCTTCTACATCACCTATGTAATCACGTAATCTAAGGGTTAAATTTTGCAACATTTCAATTTTATCTCCACGCATTGCATGTTGATCAAGAGTCCAGGATAATGCAATTTTTGTTCTACTAGCTTTAAGATCATTTTTCTTTAAGGTCATTCTTATTTCATCAATTAATCTCTTGATGTACCCATCAATTCCTTTTACACTTCCATTAATTAGATACATGAGACTATTTGCACCCTCAAAAGAGGAACCTAAAGATTTCACATCAAACAGTCCACTAACCATATTATCAAGGAATATTTCCTGAAAATCATCAGAGGATAAATCATTTTTAGTGATTTCATCTTGTGCGTATTTACACACCTCTAAAATACTGCATAAACTAGAAAATCTAGATAGAATTTTAATGGCATGAAAATGTTCAGATGATGAAATAGCAACAAATCTTTTCTCTTTTTTACCTATAGTAAGTAAGTCAGATAATTTAGAATCTTCTTTTCCATTAAAAGAGCCAATAATATTTGGTTGTTGGGTTAGATCTTCTAGTGGATAATAAAAGTATGAAATATGTTTTCCAGCCTCAAGTCCTGTTACATGTTCTAGTAATGAAATAACTTCATTGTTACCTCCAAATCCTGTTGGGAGGGTGAAAACAACTGAGCTGTTTTTCTTTAATGATTTCACTGCATCCTTAAATTTAGAATGAATTTCAGTTTTGGTATCTTGTCCTGTTTTTCTAATTCTTGGAGTAAAGAAAAGATACTGTGCTTTTGAAATAGATACATCAATGGGTTCCATTGCCAACAATGGTTCATCTTCTTTTAGAGAAGAAACATTTGGGTAAGTTTTAGCTATTTCTGCTGTAAGTGAAATTGCTGAAGGAGTTGATTCATCTATAATGTAAACATCAGCACCTTTGATTGCCATTTGAGATGCAATTGCATATCCTTCTGTACTAAGTCCATAAACAACAACTTTTACTCCCCCCATGACACTTACAGCTGTATATTGACTAAGAAAAACTTATTGAACTAACTGTAATCATAAAAATTACTTGAAAATATGGATAGATATTCTTACACCAAAACAATTATTGTTTTCTGAACAAATAATTAAAAAATTAGGGAAAAAACACGACTTTTTGTGTACTTCTAGAGAATATAGAGAAGTTGTAAAACTAGCAAAAATACGTAATTTTGGCCTTGTTTTTGTAGGAAAACACGGAGGTGGTGATAAGAAAGCTAAACTTGAAGCCAGTATGGATAGAATGCAGAAGATTTATGGAAAAATTAAGGCATTTTCACCAGATATAACAATTAGTTTTTGTTCTCCAGAAGCAGCAAGAATTTCATTTGGTCTAGGAGTAAAACATGTAGCATTTTGTGATTCACCACATGCTGATGCAGTTATGCGATTAACATTACCTTTAATTCAAAAATTACTTGTTCCAAATGTTATCCCAAAAAATGAATTTTCCAGATATGGAATTGATAAGAAGGATATTATTTCATACAAAGCAATAGATGCAATTGTCACTATCAAAAGAAAAATAGATCAAAAAGCATCATTACCATTTAAAGATAATAAAAGAAAAAATATTTTGATTAGAGTAGAAGAAAGAGAGGCATCATATGCATCAAAATCAAGTAAAATAATTCCAATTATTAAACAAATTGTAAAGGAGTATGATAAAGAAAATATTGTAATTTTAGGTAGATACACTAAGCAAATTCAAGATCTTCAAAAAAAGTTTGGTAAAAAAGCTAAAATTGTTAAAATGTCATTTGATGGAAAGCATCTGTTAAACAATACTGATATTTTTATTGGATCTGGTGGAACTATGACGGCAGAATCTGCATTATTAGGAATTCCTACTATTTCCTACAATGCTGTTCCAAATATCATAGAGAGTTATCTAGTAAAAAAACATCTAGTAAAAAGAGAAACAAATCCAGTGAAAATTTGTAATTATATCAAAAAAATTGTTACAACATCTAATAGAGAACATCAAAAAAGAGTAAAGAAAATTACAGTCAAGATGGAAGATCCTATTCAAAAATTAATTAATGTGCTAAAACAATAATTTTAGATTATGCCATTAGGGACAAATTGAAATAAAAAGTTCATTAAGGGAAGTGGAGTGCTCGGTTTAGCAGCCCGGTAGTGTAGCGGTCAAGCATATGGGCCTTTGAAGCCCGTGACGCCAGTTCGAGTCTGGCCCGGGCTACTTTATTTAAAAAATGAATAATATTGTTACATGAATATAATATGGATAGAATAATGAATTAGATACATGACAGATGTTATTTTGGGCATGGGTGAGGTAGGAAAAACTCTGTTTAACTTACTTACTGAAAGAAAGTTTGATTGTATTGGAATTGACATTGATGATTCAAAATGTAAAAATTATTCAGAGGACTCTACAATAGAAAATCCTGAATATCTTCATGTATGTTTTCCAGGTGAATTAACAGAATTTGTAGATATTACATTAAATTGGATCAATAAGATTGAAGGTTTGAAAGCAATTATAATTCATTCAACTGTTAAACCAGGAACCACAAAACAAATCCAAGAAAAATTTAAAGTTCCAATTTTATTTTCACCAATACGTGGAGTACATAGTAGATTTTTAGAAGACATTAAAAAATATACTAAATTTTTTGCAACAGAAAATAAACAATTAGTTCCAGAAATAAAATTAGACTTAGAAAAAAGATTTCAAAAAGTAGAATGGATGTCAAATACTAAAACTGCAGAGTTTGCAAAAATATTAGTTGATACAACATATTATGGATGGTTAATTAATTATGCTCAAATTACAAAAATGATTTGTAAAAAAGAAGGTATTGATTTTGATGAAATGTGGAAATTTGCTGATGAAATTCATGGAAATTTAGGAAACAGACCAAAAATGTACCCAGGTGTTATTGAAGGACATTGTGTAATTCCAAATCTAAGTTTAATAGAAAATGAAAATATAGACATAATTAAAAAAATTAATGAAGCATATGAAAAATTCAAAAAATAGTTCTAATTTCTAAAAGTCTAGTCTTGTTAATAATTTTGATGCAATAACAAAGAGAACAGATGCAATCCCTACAAGAATTATCATTTCATAAATTACAAATTCTGTGATGGTTCCAAAAATTCCTGCTCTAATTACATCTACAAGATAAGTCAATGGATTTAGATAAAATGCGGTACGTAATGGCTCTGGAGCCCCATCAGCTGGATAAAATGCGGTACTAACAAAAGCAAAGAATAGAAAAACAGTATTAATAATTACATTAAATCCCTCACTTGAGCGTAATCTAGTAGAAATTATTGATGCTAGTGAGCCAAATAATACAGATCCAGTAATTGCACCAAAAATAATTATTGGAATTGTAATAAATGAAAATTCCACTGATTCAAAAAATACCGGATATCCAACTACGGCTATCAAAGATGCGCTTACTAATCCAATTATGCCTATAGTGCAGATATTGCTAAGAATATAATGACTTCTAGTAAATGGCCCTGACATGATTTGTTCAAACATGCCATGTCTTCTATCATTCCAAATAAGAATACCAGAAATTAGTGTACTATTCATAATATTAAATCCAATCATACCTGATGCCAAAAATGCTGGATAGTCAAGATCTTTAGTACCAAAAGGAACGTCATTGATTAATGGTGCATACGCAAAACCTGCAACAAAAATATAGATTAAAGGAAAAATTACTTGCCAAATTAAAAACCCAGGATTAAGGGAAATTGTTAGATTTCTATTAACTAATCTAATTATTGGATGCATTTTCTTTCACCATATTCAAAAAGATTTCTTCTAGATTTGTTGGAACTGCAGATAGATCTTCAATGTCTATTGCGTTATCATTTAATATTTTCAATATTTGTAATAACACTAATTCTGATTGTTCTGAATGAATTATTATATTAGTTCCACTTTCAAAATCAATTTTACAGTCTGGGATTCCAGATAAAAGAGAAGTAATTTCAGATTGTTTTTCTAATAAATGGATTTTTATAGTTTTTTCTTTTCCAAATCTATTCTTTAAAGCATCAGGAGAATCAATAGTGATTATTTTTCCCTTATCAATTATTGCTATTTCATCACAAAGATATTCAGCTTCAGTTAGAATGTGTGTTGTATAAAAAATTGTTAATCCTGTTTTTACTTTATTTTTTAAATAATCCAACAATTTTCTTCTAGCACTTGGATCTAAACCAGCAGTAGGTTCATCTAAAAACAACAATTCCATATCATGCATAAATTCACGTGCAACTTGGACTCTTCTTCGTTGACCAATTGAAAGATCTTCATTTCTTTTTTTACGAATTTCAACTAGGTCAAAATCTTTCAAAAGTTGCTCCATTCTAGTTTTACGTTCAGTTCTTGGAATATTCCACATCATTCCATATTTATCAAGAGATTTTTCTACAGATAAGGTAGGTTCATAGCTTGGTTGCTGTAAAACAACTCCTATTTTATGACGAACTTGAAGTGGATTTTCTACAGCATTTATGCCTAAAATTGAAAGAGAACCACTTGAAGGAGGAATAAGAGTAGTAAGAAGTTTGATTGTAGTTGATTTGCCAGCCCCATTAGGGCCTAAAAATCCAAAAACTTTACCTGTTTTTACTGATAATACAAGATCATCTACAGCTTTTACTGAACCATATGATTTTGACAGATGGTTAACGTTAATGCATGACATAACACAACTGCGATCGTCCCACTAATTTAGTTAATTGAGTTAATTTAAGATAGATTTAGGAAGATTTGAATTAATGTAGTAAAATCATGTAGAAAACTATAGACTTGGAAATTTTGAGCTCAAAAGACATGATAAAGCGATCATTTTTTTGCAGAATGATTTTAACAGACTAATGAAATTTTTATTAATAGAACAAGTTTACCAACAATGATTTGTCAGAATTAGAAAATCTCATGAATAAATTACTTGAGCAAAAACCTGAACTAACAAAAGAGAGTATTGAAGAACAGATCAAGCAAAAAAAAGAAAAAATTGGTGCAGGATATTTGACAGATCAAGGAGCGTTATTTTTGATAGCATCTGATTATGGGGTGACCTTATCAGAACCACTAAAAATTGAAATGGAGTTAAAGGATCTATATGCAGGGGCAAAAGAAATTTCTTTAGAAACAAGAGTTTTGAATCTTTCACCAGCAAAAGAATTTTCAAGAAAAGATGGTTCACCATTTTTCCTAAGAACAATGACAGTATATGACACAAATTCTACTGCTAGTGTAAAGTTATGGGATGAAAAAGCAAATTTACCTGGAATTGAAAATCTAAAACCAGGAGATCTAATTAAAATTCTCAAAGCATATGTTAAATCTGATCTTGATGGTTCACCAACAATAAACATTGGATCCGGATCAAATATTGAAACTACAGATACAAAAAGTGATATTCCAACCATAGATAGTATTACAAAAGATGTTAGTGAATTACAAGAAGGACAAAAAGATCTTGTAATTTCAGGAATGATTGATGGTGTAATTAGTGGGATGGAGTTCACAAATTCTCGTGGTAAACCTGGAAAAGCCCTTAGAATGAGGCTAAAAGGAAAAGGAGATAATGTAATGAGAGTTGTTTTATGGGGAAAAGATGAATCATCTATTCCAAATATAATTTCACAATCAGCCAAAGTAAGATTACTTGGAGTTAAAGTGAAATCAGGAAATCAAGGATTAGAAATTCATGGTAATGATGCAACTATAATTGAGATTGAAGGAGGAAAAGAAGCAGAACCAGTAATTGCAAGAGTTCTTACAATATCAGAAACAGAAAATGGTAAAAAAATGATTTTAGCTGTTGATAATAAAAAGAACGTATACAACATTAGTGATTTTGCAAATTCTACTAGTGTTTGTGTAGAAGGAGATGTAATAGAATGCATGCCATCAAAAGCATATGGAAATTCAATTACACTTGATGAAAATTCTTTTGTAAGAAAATTAGATAATGATGAATCAATTCCATCATTATCTCAACTTAGAACAAAAATTAATGACGTAAAAGTAGATGGAAGTTATTGTATTGAATCTATAATATTAAAAGTTCCTGAAAGACGCGAAGTTCAAACCAAATCTGGAGAATCAATAGCACTATCAGAAATGTTTGTGGAAGATGACACAGGTCAAATTTGGGTGAAAGGTTGGAGAAATCAAGCAAGGATAATTGACAAATGTGAGTTAGGAGAAATAGTATCAATCACAGGATTAAATGCTAAAGCAGGACTTGAAGGTAGAATAGAGCTATTTCTAACAGCATTTTCTAAAATTACAAAGAAAAATTAAGAATCCCAAAAACCTCTTGTTACAACATATTGTCTCTCAGCTTCATAGATTTGCTTGAATAGATATTCGTCATCCACCATATTTCTCAATATTCTTGCAGCAGTATCTGCTCCAACACCATAACCAGATAATACAGTAATAGCAGTCTTACCAAAATTTCCTATTAAAGAGGAGACCTTCCATGCACGCTCAAATTTGTGTTTTTCATCTGAAGATAATTTTTTTCCTACATATTTTTTTTGAATGATTTTTTGTAAATCATAATCAGAATAATAAGTGGCAGTAATTTGTCTGGCTTTACAGTATGGGCATATCAAGACACCTTTGACTTCATTAGTTTCTACTACACGTTCCCATTTTCCACACCTAGCACAAATTAAACGATGTTTAGTCTTTGCAAGTCTTGCTTTGACAAGATCAATAATTCCTTTATCAAGATTTGCTGGAGCTGCATAATATTTTGCAGTATGATCTAAAATTGGTTCTGCTAATTTTGAAAAGGTATCAACTTCTAACCATTTAACAGAAATTTTATTTTCACGTATTTTGTTAAGTATTGTTTCAGAATTTTTTAAATCATATTTATCATGAAACAATTCTCTTAATGCTTCATGTACAAGTGGAGTTTTTGAATAACGTTCATATAAAAATCTGGCAGATTTTCTTTCATAAATTGCACCACGTCCTACTATTCCAAATTTTTTTGCAACACACCATGTTCTCCAATTAACATTATGAGTTCCAGTTAAAGAAGCAGTAACTATTGAATAAAGATCATAGTCATCGTTTAGAACTTCAATACAAAGTTTTTCAGAAATTCGTGATCTAGAAGATAAAACAATTCGATATCCATCTGAACGAGAGTCAACAATTGAACCTAATAGAGAAGATAGCATGGAAGAAAGTAAAGTTGATAGAGTAGAATTAATTTTTGTGCCAAAACAAGAATGGATTACAATTGAACCTTGTGATTTACTTGATTCAATAACAATATGATCTTCATCTGGAATATCAAAATTTAATTTTTCAATTGTTTTATTGATTAATTTTACAGAACCATTTTTTACTCGTGTACGAAAAGTTCCTACTTTTTGTGCAGTATTATAATCAATTGGGATACTTTCACCTTCCCAATATGGAACAGTAATTCCTCCTCCTCTAAATGGTTCAACATTCACAGTGAATGATTTTTCATCTACATTTAGTATTCTCCATTGCGAGCCTTTTAGTACAAAAATATTACCAGAATCTCCAAAATCACCTACGAATCTTTGATCTAATGAACCAATGATTTTTTTTCCAACACTATCAAAGACTTTGAATTTGAGAATATCAGGAATTGTTGAAAGATTCTCAAAATAATATTTGAAAGCACGCCCTTTCTTCCAAAAAGTCATTTTTGTTCTATCAAAAAAAATCAGATAGTTTGAATCAAGTAAATCTAATACTTCAACTAATTCTTCTAGTTGCAAATTTCGAAACGGGTAAGCTTTTGTTACCAATTCAAAGGCATTCTCAACTGTAATCTCTCCACTCTGCATTGATAATCCAACTAAATGATGAGCCAAAACATCAAGAGAACCATCATGGATTTTTTGTTCTTCAATTGAACCTTCTTGAATACGCTCAAGTATAGCTCGTGCTTCAAATTCATCATCAGAATTATTTGTTATAATAAGACCTTTGGCTGATGCATCTCGATTATGTCTACTTCTTCCTATTCTTTGAATTAATTTTGATACTTGTCTAGGAGAGCCATAATGAATTACTAATTCAACTGAACCAATATCTAATCCTAATTCTAGTGAAGATGTACATACAACAATACCTCGTTTTCCTTCTCGTAAAGTAAGTTCAGTTTCTTCTCTAACTTCTTTTGATAGAGATCCATGGTGTAATTCAATGGCTATAGATGATTTTTCTTTTAAAATTGAAGCTAAAAATTCTGCTTCACCTCTAGTATTAGTAAATAGTAGTATTGGAGAATCCAAATCCAGTTCTAAGACATATTCAATTATTTTTTCTGCAACATCAGAGATTGTTCCTTCAACATACTTTATTTCTACATCATATTTCCTTACTGATTTATCTCTAATAATCGCACATTTTCTTTTGGTGCCTACAACAAATTTTCCTGCTTCTTCAAAATTTCCAACGGTAGCAGATAATCCTATTTTTGTAAGAGGGTATTTAGAATTAAATTCTAATCTTTCAATGCTTAGTGATAATTGAGAACCTCTTTCACTAGCCAGTAATTCATGAACTTCATCAATTACAACCCATTCCAAATCAGATAATGCATCTAGCATTTTGATTTGTGTTAATAGAATTACAAGGGTTTCAGGTGTTGTAATTAGAATGTCTGGAGGGTTATCTCTGATTTTTTTTCTATCTTTTTGAGAAGTATCTCCATGCCTAATTTCAATAGATAATTCATTTTCATGTGCATATTTTGTAATTCTTCGAAATACATCGCGGTTTAATGCACGTAAAGGAGTGATGTAAATAATTTTTATTTTTCCACTCTTTTTTGAATTTTTTAAAAGAGAAAAGATTGGAATTACAGAACATTCAGTTTTTCCTGAACCTGTAGGAGCAATTACAAGACAATCTTTTTTTTGTAAAATAATTGGAGAAGCTTTTTTCTGAATTTCAGTTAGTTTAGAAAATCCAAATTTCTCAAACAGAGATTCAAGAATCTGTTTTGTCTGTGGATTTTGATCTTGATCTTTCATAAATCATAATACCTACTAGTCCAAGTGCAAATAAAACTAAAGTAATTATTGGAATTGAATCATAAATTGCTGCCATTGGTAAACTTCATGATTGACCGTTAAATATCTTCAGAATAGTCAGATAATCCTGAAACATGTATTTTGTAAGAAAAGTATTCTTTGTTTAATGCCCAATAAATTATTCCTTTAAATTTTGATGAATTTTTAGAAAGTTGAATTTTGATGTGAGTAAAAGGATCAATGGCACTTTTCATATTTTCTACTTCTTTACCTTCTATTGTTCTAATCATATTAGTAACAACAATAGGAATTTTTTTTGTAATTGCAAATTTTGATAATTCATGCATGTATTTCATAAATAATGAATTTTTTTCAAAAGTGGATTCATCTTTTTGATATTCATATGAAAACAAATCAGTTACATTATCAATTACAATTAAAGAGAAATCAGTACTTTCAAGATTTTGTATAGATTTTATTTGTTCTGAGGTGTTTGTTATTCTAGATACTGTAATTCGTTCTAGAAAATTTAATTGTTTTTCAGATTGTTTTTGAATTTCCAGTATTCGTTCAGGTCTGAATTCACCTGTTGTGTCCAAATACAGAACATTTCCACCATTTTTAATTGAATTTACTGATAATTGTAATAATAGTTGGGTTTTACCTGTACCATTTGCACCAAAAATATCTACGATCACACCATCAGGAATTCCTCCTGCCAAAAATTTATCCAATTTTTGTAAACCAGTAGAGATCATTTGTATAATTATTAGAAAAAAAAGAAAAAATTTAAAGAATTTCAATTTTCATAAAGGAGGCAAGGCTTTTATGCCAGAGAAAAAGGTTGCAAGACAAGTGAACAATTAGTGTCTCAACCAAATAGTGCAAAAAGACCTTTAACAACTCTTCAAAAAAGTACGAAAAAGAAAGTTACTGTAAGACTGAAAAATGAAGTAGAATACAAAGGGAAAATGGATAATGTTGATTCATACATGAATTTGATTATGACTGATGCTGAAGAACTGCATGATGGTAAAACAATTGCAAATTATGGTAGAGTAATTGTAAGAGGCAATAATGTGTTATTCATCAAACTAGAAAATGATCTCTAGTCAGTAGTGGTTTTATGACTAATAATTTCTTATTTACATCAGAATCAGTAACAGAAGGACATCCAGACAAAGTATGTGATAACATTTCTGATGCATTCTTAGATGAATATCTCAAACAAGACCCAGATTCAAGAGTAGCAGTTGAAACTATGGTAACTACAGATTTTGTAGCAGTGTCTGGAGAGGTTACATCTAAAGCAGATTTTGATCAAAAAGCTCAAGAAGAATTAGTTAGAAAAACAATTAGAGAAATTGGCTATGATAACAAAGACTTGATGTTTGATGCAGATACTTGTCAAGTTAATTTAAGATTGCATTCACAAAGTCCAGATATTAGTCAAGGTGTAACAGCTACTGAGGAGAAAGAACAAGGTGCAGGAGATCAAGGATTAATGTTTGGTTATGCTACAAACGAAACTAAAGAATTAATGCCTATGCCAATTTTATTAGCACACAAACTTATTCAAAAATTATCACAAGTTAGAAGAGATAAAACGTTACCATGGGTTAGACCAGATGGTAAATCACAGGTATCTGTAAGATATGAAGATAACAAACCAACAAAGATTGAAACAGTTGTAGTTTCAACACAACATGCTCCAGAGATTTCTCAAGAGGAGATTACAAGAGGGATTATTGATAAAGTAATCAAACCAGTTTTAGGTGATCTTTGGAATGATGAAATCAAAATTCACATAAATCCTACTGGAAAATTTGTAATTGGTGGTCCACATGGAGATGCAGGCTTAACAGGAAGAAAAATTATTGTTGATACTTATGGTGGATTTGGAAGACATGGAGGAGGAGCTTTTTCAGGAAAAGATCCTTCTAAGGTAGATAGATCTGCATGTTATATGTCCAGATACATTGCAAAAAATCTTGTTGCATCAGGCTTAGCTGACAGATGTGAGGTACAACTTGCATATGCAATAGGAGTAGCTGAACCAGTATCACTGTATGTTAATACATTTGGAACAAATAAAATTCCAGAAAATCAGATTGAAGAACTAGTTAGAAAGAATTTCGATATGAAACCAACAGGGATTATCTCACAATTAGATTTGAAGCGACCAATTTACAAAAAAACTGCATCATATGGTCATTTTGGAAGAAATGAACCTGAATTTACTTGGGAAAAAACAGACAAGGCAGAAATATTAAAGAAATCTGCGGGTCTTTAATAATTCAATAATTGATTGAAATTTTATTTCAGTTATTTTTTTTAATTTATTATGATTTCCTTTAAAATTACCAATTAAGATATTTAGATCATCAACTCCAAAATCAGACTTGGAATTAGTTATTGCATTATGATAAGCATCTTCCAGATTAATTTTTTTTATGTTTATTTTAGTTCCTTTAGAAAAAAGTCTAACAT
The DNA here is from genome assembly GCA_016784625.1 of Candidatus Nitrosopumilus sp. The sequence continues at coordinate 23,999 of JADHUF010000005.1, forward strand.
ATTGCTCAAAAGTAATATAATCTGGACCAACAAGATCAATAATTTTATTTCTAAATTTTGGTTGAAGAGTTGATTGAAAAAGAATTTGCACTACGTCTTTAATGTAAATTGGTTGAATTGAATAATTTCCAGATCCTGGAATCTCAATTTTACCTTTTTTAATTTGTTTTTTCAGGTATTTTGTGAATAGATCATTTTTTCCAACTATATAGGATGGTCTAAAAATTGTATAATCTAGTCCAGAATTTACAATTAGTTGTTCTGCTTTATATTTAGAAATAAAATATCCTGATGAAGTATTAGGAGAAACACCAAGACCACTTGTAAAAATAAATTTAGTAATTTTTGCTTTTTTACTCAAATTTAGAATATGCTTTGTAAATTCAACATTTACCATATTATAATCAGTTTTGATGGATTGTTTTCCAATTCCAACAAGATGAATCAATGCAACTGAATTTTTAATTTTTGAAAGAATCTCTTTTTCATTATAATTTTTTGAAACAATTTTCATCTCATTTTTAAATTGTTTAAAATCATTTCTGGATATTGAAATTAATTTAATATTTTTTTCAGATAGGTGTTTTCTAAGATTTCTTGCAACAAATCCATTTGCCCCAGTAACAACAATTTGATTATTTTTAACCATAGAAACCCCAAGTTATTTTTAATTTTAAATCTATTTAGAAGATTTTGAATATTAAGCAAACAAGAATTAATACACTAAAACGAATACAACAGGTGTGGGAGAAGAAAAGGTGAATCTAAGAACAGGTTACACTACTGGAAGCTCAGCAACTGCTGCAGCTAAAGCCGCATTATTATCAATAATTAATCAACAAAAAATAGAAAATGTAGATATTTTATTACCTAAAAAAACTTCAATTCAAATTCCAATACATTATTGTGAATTTGGATTAAACAAAGCAAAATGTTCTGTCATTAAAAATGGTGGAGATGATCCTGATGTCACTCATGGTGCAGAAATTATAGTTGAACTATCATTTACAGAAAAAGTAAATGAGATTGATATTGATGGTGGAGAAGGAGTAGGTATAGTTACCAAACCTGGTTTAGGTTTAGAAATTAACAAACCGGCAATTAACCCTGTTCCCAAAAAAATGATTCTTGAGAATTTAAGAGAAGTTGGAGAAAAAGTTCTTGTAAAAAAAGGAATTAGGGTTGTGATCTCAGTTCCTAAGGGAAAAGAATTAGGACCTAAAACAGATAATCCAAGATTAGGAATTCAGAATGGAATTTCTATTTTAGGAACTAGTGGAATTGTTATTCCATTTTCTACAGCATCTTATGCTGCATCAATTAGACAGAATTTGGACGTATCAATTGCAATGGGAGACAATACAGTGGTATTAACAACAGGTGGAAGAAGTGAAGATTTTGCAAAGAAAATAGTTGATTTACCAGATCATTGTTTTGTGCAGATGGGGGATTTTTCAGGATATACAATTCAGCAGTGTGGTAAAAAAAATATCAAAAAAGCATATGTCGTTGGTTTTATTGGAAAACTTGCAAAGATGGCTGCAGGAGTAAAACAAACTCATGTAAAAGGTTCAAAAGTAGATATGAGTTTTTTAGCTGAACTGGCCAAAAAATCTAATGCAGATAAAATGGTAGTTGACAGCATTAAAAAAGCAAATACAGCAAGACATGTTTCTGAAATAATTCAAGAAAATAATGTGAAAGGATTTTTTGATTTGATTTGTGGTGAGACCTATAAACACATGAGAAATCACTGTGAGGAAAAAGTCCCAATTGATGTAATATTATTTGATTTTAATGGAAAAATTTTGGCTAGAAAATCAGAAGAGTAAGGTATTTTATTAAATTTAGAAAGTTTTGATTATGGAAAAAACAGCAGTACTTGCAATTACTAAAAATGGAGTCAATATAGGGCAAAAGCTAAAAGGATTATTTCCAGATTGGAGTATTTTTGCGCCTACTAAATTCTCAAATGATAGCAATGACATAATTTGGTACTCTGAGCCCACATCAGAAAAAATCGTTGAACTTTTTAAAAATAGTAATGCACTAGTTTGTTTATTTTCCTTAGGTGCAGTAATTCGATTAATTGCACCACATTTGAAAGATAAAAAGATAGATCCAGCTGTAATTGTAATTGATGATAAAACAAATTTTGTGATAAGTGTATTATCAGGACATATTGGAGGAGCAAATGAATTAACTCGAGAGATTGCAGAAAAATTAGGTACCTTACCAGTAATAACTACTGCAGCTGATGTTAACAAAACAATTGCAGTAGATCTTGTAGGCAGAGAATTTAATTGGAAAATTGATGATGATTCTACTGTAACTAAAATTAGTGCACACATGGTAAATGAAGAACCTATTGGTATTTTTCAAGAAACAGGGGGAAAAAATTGGTATAAAGAATTACCAAAAAATGTATCAGTTTATGATAGTTTAGAAGATTTAAAAAAATCAAGTTCTAAAGCATATCTAATAGTTTCTGATAAAATTATTGATAAAGATTTAGAGAAGGAATCTGTAGTATATCGTCCTCCAAGTTTAGTAATTGGTATTGGATTACACTGGGATACTTCAAAAGATACAATCAAAAATGGTATTGAAAGTTGTCTAGAAAAATTTAAGCTTAGTTCAAAATCTATTGCAAAACTAGTATCAATAAAAAAACCACAAGATGTTCAAGGGTTAATAGATATTGGAAAGGAAATGAAAATTCCTGTAGAATATGTAAATAGAGAAGATTTAGCTGAAATTTCTGCTCCAAATCCTTCAGAAACTGTAAAAGCATTTGAAGGAACTGCAAGTGTATCTGAAGCAGCAGCCATCAAAGTTTCTGGTGGGAAACTAATTGTAGAAAAACAAAAATTCCCACCAAATTTGACTATAGCAATTGCGAGGATTATGAATTGAAACGTGGATTATTACTTATTGACAGAGGAAGTAGAGAAAGAGAAGCCTCTGAAGAATTAGAGGTAATTTGTGAGGGAATTAAGGCAAAAGGAGATTATGTATTTACAGATTTTTGTTTTCTAGAGGTAGAACCACCATATATTGAAGATGGGATTACTAAATGTCTTAAAGAAGATATTGACTCGTTAACTATAGTTCCTTACTTTTTGTATCCAGGTAAAAAAGTAAAAAATGCAGTTACAGATGTAATGAAGTTTCAAAAAGATACCAAGGTAAAATTTGTTGTTACAAAACCAATGAGCATGCATAAAACTTTGGTTGACATAGTTGAAAATAGAATATCTACAGCACTCAAAGAAAATCAAGTAACACTTCCAAAAAAAGATGTAGATGTGATGATCATTGGACATGGTAGTAAAGATCCTAATGCACAAATGTCATTAAATTACATAGTAAATGAATTAGAAGCATCTTATAGAAATGTAAGTCGATGTTGGTTAGAAATAGAACAACCAGATATTTTTGAAGGAATAAAAAAATGTGAAAAAAATAATCCAGAAATTCTAATAATTGTTTTTTATTTTCTTCATGAAGGTGCACATGTAAAAACTGATATCAATAATGATTTGATACCAGCGCTTGAAAATTCTAATCTTAAAAAAACATACATTACAAAACATTTAGGAACAGATCAAAAAATGATAGATTTGATAATGGAGCGAGCAAAAGAGGTAGAAGATGCAAACTAAAAAAGGTCAATCAATTGAGGATTCAAGTATGCAAATGATTGAAGATGAAATTGGTGCACATCAATATAATGAAAAAGAATGGCCTATTGTTAGAAGAATTATTCATTCAACAGCAGATTTTGATTTTGCAGATAAAAATAAAATAATTTTTCATAAAGATGCAATTGAAAGTGGTATGAATGCTTTGAGAAATGGTTGTAGTATAGTAGTTGATGTTAATGGAGTAATTGGAGGATTCAATAAACAAAATCCTAAAGATTTTAAAAATAACATAGTCTGTAATATCTCAAATCCAGAAGTTATGGAATTGGCAAAAAAAGAAGGAAAAACACGCTCACAAGTCTCTATGAGAGTAGCCATATCAGATATTGATGGTGGTGTCGTAGTAATTGGAAATGCACCTACAGCTCTTCTAGAAGTAATTAAGATGATAAAAGAAGGCATTGTCAAACCTGCGCTAATTATTGGGATCCCAGTTGGATTCATCTGTGCTGCAGAATCAAAAGAAGAATTATCAAAGTTGGAAGAAGTTCCATTTATCACTAACATTGGTAGAAAAGGAGGCAGTTCATCAGCCTCTGCCATAATAAATGCAATTTTCAAGTTAATTAGAGCAGAATCAGCTTCTTGAATATTTTAGACAGTTTTTAACAAAAATTTCAGCATAGTTTGAGCTGTCAAAATAGAGATGTCCATACGAAGCAAGTGTGTTATACTCAATCATTCCATCTTGATGGTTTTTAATTCCTTCACCAATTTCTAAATTATATGCAAATTTAGAATCAGGAGAAACTGAATCTAATTGTGAATAATGAAATTCATGACCTTGAATATTATGTGATTTTTCTGAGATTGGGGTTTGGGTAGCAATTTTGCCTTTGGTATAATTAAGTCTCATTTTCTTTGTCATTTTAGTTTCAGCATCAAATAGACCAACCATCTTATGTTTTTTGTTATGATTAACAATAGATTTTGTGAGATACATCAATCCACCACACTCAGCATAAATTGGAAGATTATCTTCAGCTAATTTCTTAATAGTTTTTTTCATAGTTTGATTTTTTTCAAGTGAATTACCTAAAACTTCAGGAAAGCCACCACCAATGTAAAGTCCATCACATTTTGGAATTTTTTTATCTTTAACAGGACTAAAAAATTTTAGAGTTGCTCCATCACGTCGTAATACTTCTAGATTATCTTGATAGTAAAAATTAAACGAAGTATCAAGTGCAACTGCAATAGTTGTTTTTGATTTTTTATAAACAGGTTTGGATTTTTTTGGGAGGCTAGTTGTATTTTTTAAAATTTTAATAATTTGATGAATGTCTAGATATTCTGAAATAATTTTTGAAGTTTTTTCAATTTTATTTTTTAGCGTTTTATTATCTAATGTTGAGATTAATCCAAGATGTCTTGATTCTAAATTTAGGAGTGAATTCTTTGGAATTACTCCAATAATTGGAATTTTAATTTTCTGTAACGCATTTTTACATAAAATTTCATGTTTTTTGCTACCGATTTTATTGAGAATTATTCCAGAAATTCTTGAATTTCTATGAAATTTTTGAAAACCTAAAGCAGTAGCAGCAATAGAACGAGCAGTTTTGCTTGCATCTAAAACTAAGAGTACTGGTGATTTTGTTATAGAAGCTACATGATGAGTACTTGCATAATTAGAATCTCCACAAAAACCATCATAATACCCCATTACCCCTTCAATAACAGATACATCAGATTTTGAATTAAAAACAAAGCTATTCAAAAGTTGATTCTTTCCCATTAACCAAACATCCAAGTTGTATGTCTCATGTTTTGAAATACTTGATAGATATCTAGGATCAATGTAATCAGGGCCAACCTTAAATGGTTGAACTGAGAAACCGTGGTTTTGTAAGGCATGAATAATAGAACATGTAATGGATGTCTTTCCAACCCCACTTGTAGCGCCTGCTAATATGATTCTTGGAATTTTCAATTCGCATGATTAGAATCATTTTTTATTTAAATTAGTTTATTTTTGAGAAATGCTCAATGTTTTTAGTAAGATTATTTGAATAACATCTATGGGAAAAGATGGTTTAACCATTGTTTACACTGGAAAAGGTAAAGGAAAGACAACAGCAGCATTAGGAATTGCACTAAGAGCTACAGGTTATAAAAAGAAGATTTGTATGATTCAGTTCATCAAAGGTTCATGGCATTATGGTGAAATGGACTCATCAAAAAGACTTGAACCTGAATTTGAGATGGTTGCTGTAGGTAAAGGATTTGTAGGAATTATAGATGATAAAAGTCCAAAAGAAGATCATAAAAAAATTGCCAAAGAAGCAATTAGGATTAGTAACGAAAAAATTCATTCAGGAAACTATGATATTATTATTTTAGATGAGATAAACTACGCAGTAAATCTTGAATTAATTTCAGTTGATGATGTTTTAAATTTAATTGCATCAAAACCGGCAGAAATGGATTTAGTTCTAACAGGGAATTATGCCAAAGATGAAGTAATCAAAGTAGCTGATCTAGTTACAGAAATGAGAGAGATAAAGCATCCATTTCAACAAGGGATTAAAGCTAAGAAAGGGATTGACTTCTAACCAGCAACATTAATTTACACATTTAGAGGTTTTAGAAGAAATGTCTACTGAAATTCAAGAGATGCCTGAACAAGGAGAAATCGTTCTTGCTACTATTACTAAAGTAATGGATCATGGTGCTTATGTGACATTAGATGAATATGACAATATTCAGGGATTTCTACATGTTTCAGAGATTGCTCCTGGTTGGATTAGATCAATAAACAGATTTGTCAAAGATGGAGAGAAAAAAGTTCTACTTGTAAAAAAAATAAATACAAAACGAGGAGATATTGATCTTTCATTAAAACAAATTTCAAAAGATCAGAAAAAACAAAAGCTAAAGGAAGTTAAAAAATATGAAAAAGGTAAAACATTATTACAAAATGTTCAAGAAAAAGCAAAATTATCAGATGAAGAAGTTGAAAAATTAGAAGATAATATTTATTCTAAATTTGATTCAGTTTATGATGCATTCATAGAAATTGGAAGAAATGGAATTGAGTCTGTAAAGGAACTCAAACTTGCAAAAAAAACAGCAGAGGTAATTGAAGGAATTTGTTCTAAAATTAAACTCCCATCAGTCGAGATTAGAGGAATAATGGAAATTACTAATGAAAAGTCAGATGGGGTAGAAATTATTAAAAAAACATTATTAGATGTGCTAAAAAAAGATTCTACACTAGACATCACATATCTAGGAGCACCAAAATATAGACTGTCAATAACTTCAGATAATTTCAAATCTGCTGAAAAATTACTAAAACCAATCATTGAGGAAATTCAAACTAACATAGAAAAGAAAAAAGGATCATTCAAATTTACTAGAGAAGAATCAAAGAAAACTAGAGAAAATTAAGATGAAGTTTTTACTAAGAAAATGTTCAAAGTGTAATCATTATACATTAAAAGAAAAATGCCCAGTATGTAGTGAAGAGACAATTTCTGTACATCCAGCTAAATTTTCACCAGATGATAAATACATGAGATATAGATTAGCTGAAAGATATAACTAAAGTTTTAAGAAGTTAAATTGTACTCTTTGTTAATTTCATAAATAAAAACACCAATCATTGGTCCAAATTTTTCTTCAGTAAAACTTGGAGATGCATAAACTAAACGCAAAGGCCCATTCCCATCAGTAGGATATTTGATCTCTTTTACATACACAGGTTCTAACCCTGGCTGATAAGTTGAAAATTCTTGCATAGTTTCAAAATGAAGATAGGTTACGGGTGTAAATGGGATCATCTTTCCAAGTACAGTGTTATTCCAGAAATAATCAGTACCAGTAATACCATCATAATGCAGAAATTTAGAAAGATCTTCACCTGCAATTCTCATAAACCACTGTTTCTTTGATTCGTCTCCTCCTCCTTCTAAAACATAGAATGGTTCTTCTGAATCAATTCCTAACTTTTGACCTGTAACAAATACTAAAACATAGTCAGCTTGCATGTCATTAAGAGAAACCCATGCGTCATTAGGAGTACTAGAAAACATTTTTGCAATATTTTCAATAACATCAGAATGAATTGTTGAATTATCAGCTAATGATGCTCTTTCTGCTTTAGTTTGAATCCAATATCCATAATCCCACCAGGCAGCAATTACGGCATCTTCTGAAGTATTATTTTTTATCCACTCCATTGAATCTATCCAATCAGTTGTAACTACTGAAAATGTGCTTCCACCATTAAAAATTGTTGGAGGAACTTTAGATGTAGAAAGGGCATTACCTCCAATCGGAAAAATCATGGGAATTATCAATAAGATTATAATTCCTGTAACATAAGATAATTTAATTAATTTACCAATTGGTCTTTT
>JADHUF010000064.1 GCA_016784625.1 Candidatus Nitrosopumilus sp.
CACAAGTTCAACCATCAGTCATTTGACGGATATCCAAATGTTGTATACCCTGGAACTCCGTTTGCAGGATACCATGCAGATTTGGAGGATAACGCAAACGGGCAAAAGCGTGGATTTGTTCTTGTAGAGTTTGAGGATACAGTAAAGTCAGTTGAATTTGTAGAGATTGAAAACATATCATATGAAATTATCGAGGTTGATGCAAATAATAGAAAAGCTGAATCAATCAATCAAGAGTTGGTAGAGAAAACCAAGGAGATTGATCCTACAGAAAAAGTTGTAATTATTAAAATCAAAGGAGAGTTGACATCAGGCAAGACTGCAGATGTAGATATTTCTGCAATCAGAGACGAGTTGAATTCGCGCAATGCAATGGTGATCAATGTCTCAAAGAACGGATTGACATCAAAAGAATATTCAATTACTGAGGCAAAGGGTGCAAACAAGGAAGAGATTGAAACCAATGTGTTTTCTGAAAACATTGGACAGTTACGATTTGAATATCCAGAATTACTAAATGAAGAAGGAATCAAACTAGCAAAAAAACTGCTGCACGAATTGGGACAGCCACTACTAGTCAATGAGAAAAAGAATGAATACATTCCAAGAATTTGCGATAACGCTTTGGCACTTTTAGGACTAGACGATGCTTCTCAATAGTATCATAATTGATAACATTCGAAGCTATGAGCATGAGGAAGTAGAGTTTCCTCGTGGAATATCCTTGTTTGAGGGGGATATTGGTTCAGGAAAATCAACCATCCTCATGAGTATAGAATTTGCACTGTTTGGTTTAGGTTCTCAAAAAGCCGAAAGCTTGCTTGCAAAAAAATCAGATTCTGGAAGCGTAGTGTTGGATTTTTCAGTCGATGGGGGAAAATACGAAATAAAACGTACTCTGTTAAGAAAAAATTCCGGAGTGAATCAGGATCCCAAAAATTCCTGGATAAAGATTGAGGGTGTTAAAGAAATACTCTCCCCATCAGAGTTAAAGCAGCGAGTCTTGCAGATTTTAAAATTCAACGAGCCTGCAGACCCAAAGGCTGAGAGCAAGATATTCAGATATGCCATATTTACGCCTCAGGAAGCCATGAAAGAGGTGCTTTCAGACTCTGCAAAGCGTCTTGAGACCATCCGTAAAGCCTTTGGAATTGAGGATTACAGCATTGCCAATTCCAATGCCCGTGAAGTATTATCTGAAATCAAAACAAAATCTGCAGTTCTAAGAGTAAAGTTTAGTGACATTTCACAATTAGAATCTGAAATTAAAGAATCTAAAGAGATGACATCCAAATTAGAATCTGAAATTTCACAAAAACAGGATTGGCAAAAAATCCTCAAAGGAAATGAGAGCAAAAAAATACAAGAATTAAAAGAGTTGCAAGCAAGAAATAATGATAGAGTAAGACTAGAATTAAACAAGGAAAATCTAGAGGAAAAAATGGAAACTGGAAATGCACGTATTGTCACTATAGAGCGAGAGTTTGCAAATTATGAAATAGAACTAAAAGAAGATACTGAAAAATTAGAAAAATTATTAGAGATAAAAAAACCTGAAACAACAAAAAGTATTCCAGATATAATGTCTGAAATTAAAAAATTCCAGAAAATCAATGACGATATGATAAAGTTAGAGTCTGAGAAAAATAGCATACGTCAAGATTTAACTAGATTAAAAGAAAGATTTGGGGACAAAATAGATTCAGAGAAAAAATCCATTGAAAATGCATTAAATGATTTGTTGCAGGAAAAAGAATCACTAGCAAAGTTTGCAGATGAAATTAAAGAAAAACTAGAAAAGGTAAATGATCAGAAAATTCAAAAAGAGACACTCAAAGGTTCATTGGAAAAAGAGATTTCAAAGTTTTCTCAGTTGGGAAACGCATGTCCCACATGTATGCAAGAAATTACTGATGAACATCATCACAGTCTAGTCGATGAGAAAGAAAAAGAAGTAAAATCCCTAGAGGTAGAATTGCAATCAATTAATGATTCATTTTTTGAATCAAACTCAAAATCTAAAGAAATTCAGGGTAAAATAGAGTCATACGAGCAGGAAATTTCACAAATTCAAGGAATCATTCCAGGAATTGAAGAGTTTGAGGTAAAATCGGCAAGAGAGAACCAACTAGAGAATGAGATTAAAGAACTAGAAGAGAAACTCCAGGATTCAGAATTTGAAGGCAAAAACCCTGTAGAGTACCTTACTGAACTAAAAGATAGAGTGATGCAGTTTGAGAGTTCAACAGAGAAAATGCAGCAGATAATCAAAGCAAAGCAAAAAGTTGAGAAAATTATTGCTGAGCATCAACAAGAAGTAGAGTTGATAGCATCCCAGATTTCAGAAAGAGAAGCAGAGTTAGAGAAAATACAGAAAGAACTGGATTCGTTTAAGGATTCAGATGAAAGTGTAACAAGTAAGGAAAATGAACTAGATTCACTCAGAAAAGAAATTACGCAAGTTTCAAGCACGATTGCTGCATCCTTGGAGAATTTGAGGAATCAAAAGGAGAAAATAAAAGAGCATGAATCTAAAATTACAGAATCCAGGAAATATGAGGCAAAGTACAAGAAATTTGATCAATTTCAACAATGGCTAGAAGCATTCTTCATTCCAACCATATCTCAGATTGAAAAGCAAGTGTTGCTATCAATTTTGCAGAATTTCAATGAGACATACACAAGATGGTATTCTATTTTGGTTGAAGATCCTACCAAAGAATCTCGAATTGATGAGAACTTTACGCCAATTGTAAACCAGGACGGATTTGATCAAGAGATAGGATATTTGTCAGGAGGTGAGAAGACAAGTATCGCATTAGCATATAGATTGACTTTGAATTCACTTATGAGGAAAGAGACAGAGTCAATGAAATCTAATTTGTTGATTTTAGATGAGCCTACAGATGGATTTTCTAAAAATCAGTTAGGTAAAATTAGAGAGTTGCTAGATGAGTTGAAATCAGAGCAAATCATACTTGTATCTCATGAAAAAGAACTTGAAACGTATGTTGATAACATTTTCCAAATTTCAAAAGAGAATGGACTATCTAAAATTTCACGCCTAAATTAATAAAAATTTCCTCTTGAGATTGAAACATTTATTGAATTCTGAATCTAAGACATCAATTCTCCATTGAATGCATTTTGCATAAAAAATTTGAACATATTTTCAATGAATTCTTTTGAAGATTTTTGATATTTTTTTATTTTTTCAATTTCATTTATGAGCAAGACATATTTTTTCTGCATTTGAATAGGTGGAATGGGGATTTCTAAATTATTAATAATTGTTTGATTAAGATTTAACATAGTTATCCCCTTTGCCTCATTTTCAAGTTTCTTTTTGAACCCTTTACTACTTAGAACATTTACCAAATATGTTGCATCCACAATGTCATTTGGTCGTATAAACAAACTTCCCGTGCCACATAACCAGTTTGTTTCATTTTCAGTCACTAATGCACAGTTTCCCATCTCACCTCGCCGTCCTATGATAACATCATTTTGTTTTAAATGATAATTTGATAAAGTTAAAAATTTCTCCCGAGTAATTGTTTGATTTGCACTAATGATAATTTTTCCATTCCGTATGTGTTTTGGATTTATCAAAGGGATACCATTATCGACATAATCTTCTTGATGAAGTTGTGTTCCAAATGGGCCAATCTGTACTTTAACACTAATATCTCGAATTTTTTTAACTTCCCATTTTTTCTCATTATTAGCAGGATCTCCAAACATTTTAAAAAAAACTACTTTAGAAAAATCTTCTGTCAATACATCCGATTCTTTTCGTAATTTATTTACTCTATCTATTTTCTCTAAAATTGAAACTATTTTTTGTTGAATATCTATCGGAGGTAAAATAATTGTAAATAGTCGTAATTTATTCTCATTGATAGCTTTTTGTGTTGCACCTGTACATTCTCTATTTTTTTCATCTTGAAATTCATTTGATCTTAACCAAAAATAGATGTAACGGGGTAAAACTTTTGATTTATTTTTTATTCTTAATATTGTAAATCCTGTTGAAAAAATATAATTTTTATCAGAATTAGAAATTAAATAAACTTTTTCGGTATCTTTCATTTTAGCAAAAAGAACATCTCCTTCTTGGGATATCATGTTAGCCCTACTTGGTTTTGTTTCATAGTCTACTTCGACAGAATTAATTATTTCCCCAGTCTTCAAAGAACCTGTATCAACATACTTTTTGGTTCCTTCGAATGGCTTAACACCTGATTTAACAAATTCAAGATAAGTTATCAGATTAACCTTTTCCCATTTATCAGACAACTTAGTTTTCATTTATTTGTCACTGCAAAATATTTTATTGTCTTTATCTTCATCTCAACTTACTTTAAGATCCTTCAATATTTCAATAATTTTATTTTCTAAATCCAGAATTTTTTTCTTTATTAATTCTGGTTTCTCATACTTTATTTCCTCATACTCTATCTCTTTGTATTTTGATATACTTAGATCATAATTATTATCTTTAATTTCCTTGATTGGAACAACAAAGTTCTTTTTCTTTCTATCTTTATTATCTTCCTTACTTCTATTCTTAAATCTTTCAATAATATCTGGAATATCGTCTTTGTCAATTTTACTTCTCTTGTCATCTAGAGAAAATCCATCATTTTCCATATTATAGAACCAAACCTCTTTTGTTGCCTCGCCTTTTGTGAAAATCAATACTGCAGTTGATACTCCTGCATATGGCTTGAAGACTCCGGATGGCATTGAAATTACTGCATTCAAATTACATCTTTCAAGTAATAATTCACGTATGTTTTTGTGGGCTTTAGAATTTCCAAATAATACCCCATCAGGAACAATAACTGCACATTTTCCACCTGTTCTGAGAAGATTGAACATGAGTTCTAAAAATAATAATTCAGTCTTTTTTGTCTGAGTTCTAAAGTTATCACTTATTTCTGATTCATCAATACTTCCTTTGAAAGGAGGATTGGCCAATACCACATCATAAAAGTTTGATTCATCATATCGCTTAGAAAGTGTATTTTTCCGCTCAATGTTGGGACTGGAAATTCCGTGCATCATCAGATTCATTAGAGAAATTCTGGCCATAGTTTGATCAAAGTCAAATCCATAAAATGTCTCTTCTCGGAGAATATCCCATTGATCATCATTTAGTTTGTCTCCTGCAAAATTTCCATCGCGCATTAATTTCTTTGAAGTATTGTTTCTAAGAATGTGTTCAAATGAAGATATAAGAAATCCTGCGGTTCCACAGGCTGGATCACAGATCTTGTTACCATATTTTGGATCTAAAAGTTCAACCATCATTTTGATTATGTGTCTTGGAGTTCTAAATTGCCCGTTCTTTCCTGATGTCTGAAGTTGGCTTAGTAGATATTCGTAAATGTCTCCTTGTACGTCCCTATTTTGTTCTTTGATATGCATATCATTAATTATCTTTACTGCTTCTGCAAGTAGCGATGCAGTTGGAATTGAAAAACTTGCATCAGTCATGTATTTGCTGTAAACAGAGTCTTCTCCACCATCTAATTTTCTTAAGAATGGAAATACAGTATATTGTACATGCTCTAACATTTTCTCAGAGGGTAATTGAGTCCACTTTGACCACTTACAATCTTCATGTCCTCTGAATATTGATTGGTATTTTTCTTTGAGGAGTTTTGCATTTTGTTCTCTAGTAACATCTTCATCTTCCATTCTTCTCATGAAAATTAGATAAGACATTTGCTCAATTGCTTGTAGTGGATTTGAGATTCCGCCGGACCAAAACTTGTCCCATAGTAAGTTAATTTTTGATTTAAGTTCTGTATCTAACATACCAATTCTCCTTTGAATGCCTTCTGCATAAAAGTATTGGATATGTTCTCAATGTTTTTTTTGGAATGTTCTTGGTGTTGACTCATTTCATTAACAGACTTTACAATATTTGAAAATTCATTTTGGAGCGCAATTGGCGGTATTGGGACATTCAAATTTTCTAATATTGTTAAATTAATATTTTTTTGAGCGGATTCGGGTGCATTATTTTCTAAAGTTTTTTGTAAAAAAGATAACCAATGTTGAATGTATTCTGTATTTGTGTATTCATTAGATGTAAACCCAACAACACTATCTGGAAAACAAGCATCAAATGTCAAAATCCCTTCTCTTTGAATTTTAGATTTTATTTCGTTTGATGTTAAATTTGTAACATCGTCTTTGGAATATTTTGTTGACATGGATACTAATACGTCAATTTGGTATTTAGCTATTATCCTACAAGTAATCTTTGGATTTTTAGTATCTCCCTTTTCCAGGAATACCTCTCTATTCATTACATCAAAGTTTAAAATTTAATTATGATTTAGAATTATTTTTTTCATCATCTTTTATTTTTTTTAATGTTTTTCTAATATTTTTAAACATGTTTGGTGGTCCATCATCTTTGTCTTTTTTCATATTAGATAACAT
>JADHUF010000065.1 GCA_016784625.1 Candidatus Nitrosopumilus sp.
CATCAGGATTAGAGTTAGCCAAACTTGTCAAGGTAAAGAAAGAATTTGGAACGGTAAAAAATTATGCAGATACAAAAAATACAATGTCAGGAATAGATATCTTAAAAAATATCGATGCAGACGTGTTAATTGAAACTACGGCAAGTAACTATAAAGACGCAGAACCTGGAATGACTCACATTACAACTGCCATGAAAAAGGGCATGCATGTAATTTCTGTAAACAAAGGTCCACTTGCGTTAGCATTTCCATCGCTCATGGAACTTGCCACATACAACCAAGTCATGCTAAAATTTAGTGGAACAGTTGGTGGAGGAACTCCAATTTTAGATTATGCTAAAAATAGTCTAAGTGGTGAAAGAATAACATCATTTGCAGGAATTCTAAATGGAACTACAAATTACATTTTATCAAATATGGGAACTGGATTATCTTTTGATGAAGCTCTCAAAGATGCTAAAGATAAGGGGTATGTAGAGGCAGACGAATCTTTAGATTTAGATGGTTTAGATGCTGCAGCCAAGCTAGTGATTCTTGCAAACTGGATAATGGGAATGAAAGTTACGCTGCCAGATATCAACTGCACAGGAATAAGAAAGGTCACAACAGAAGATATCAAAAATGCTGCCAAAAATAATTGTGCCATAAAATTAATTGCATCATGTGACAAAGAACTCATAGTAGAACCAAAAGAACTATCAAATGATGACCCACTTTGCGTTAATGGAACACTAAATGCAATTGCTTTTACTTCAGAACATTCAGGTACTCAAACAATTATTGGAAAAGGTGCTGGCGGAACAGAAACTGCTAGTTCTATTCTAAGAGATTTGCTAGACATTAGACAAGAGATTGCAAAAACTTGAAATCAAATTTAATTTCAAAGAGTGAAACATCATCACTGCTAAAAATAGTTTCAGAGAGATGGGGAATGGAATGCCCCAAAATAAAAAATCTTAAAGTACATCAAATTTCGGAAGAAGCACAAATCATCATAGGAGCTGGAATAAAGATATTAAAAATTAATGATGATTATTTACCATTTTTATCCGAAACTGAATTGCTAGAAAAATTTCCAAATGTCATTGTGGATATGGGTGCAGTCAAATTCATGTGTAAAGGAGCAAATCTTATGAGACCTGGAATTAAACAATTTACAACATTTGAAAAAGACAATCTTGTTTGTATCATAGAAGAATCACACCATAAATTTTTAGCAGTTGGAAAGGCGATGGTTTCTAGTTCCGAGTTAGAAACTATGGAAAAAGGAGAGGTGATAAAAAATTTGCATTATATTTCGGATAAATTTTGGGAAACTGGAAAAACAATTTACAATTAAAATTATATTTTTAAGATTTTTACTTATTTGATTTCTTCTGAGAATTCCTCAGTGCCATCACTAGTAATTACAAGAATATCCAATCCATCACCACTTGCAGAGTCTCTCAGAGCTGCTGAACGAACTGCACGTTTAGCTAAATCAATTGCTTCATCTTTAGTCATGTTTGGTTTGAATTGAGGATCTAAGACACCTAATGCCATTTCAGCACCAGTTCCAACTGCAGCATACTCATCAGGAAGAACTGAACCTAATGGATCAAGAGTGTACATTATTGGTTTGTCAACAACACCACCAACAATCACCTGAGTCAATAACGGAAAGTATCTTCGTTCATACATCATATTTGACATCATTTTAGCAACAGTATTTGGAGGAACATCTCGCTTGATTTCCATTTTTCTGATCTTTGCAAGGGCTGAAATTTGCAATGTTAAGATTTGCATATCAGCTACAAGTCCAGCACAAGTTGCACCTACTTTAGAAGTGATAGGAAATGTTTTCTTTGTAGATTTGCTTACAAGGAAGTTTCCAAATGCGATCCTTTTTTCGCTGGCTAAAACTATACCACCGTCAAAAGTAATTCCAACAGCAGTTGCTCCTGGCATATACATTGACATAATTCAAATAATTTTGCAGCATAATAAAGGGCTTTCTACATAACAAGCACAATTTTCAGCAAAATAGTCATACTAAAAATTTTAAATCTTATTGCTATTTTTTCCAAAGTTTTCCATAATCAAACAAATACACTTGGTTGTTTTCTTTAACAAATCAACTCTAGCAAATTCGTTTGGAGAATGAATTTTAGAAAACATGTATGTGCTGCCTATGGATATACAAGGAGCCTGTAAAATATCAACAAAGGGATACATTGGACCAGTTCCGGCATTTGAAACATTTAGAATAGATTTTCCAAATGATGTGTTGGCTGCATTTTGTACTTGAGATACAAATGGTTCGGAGGAATTAGTTCTAGCAGCTGCCTCACCATGAAATACTTTGATTTTAACATCACCGAATCCTTTAGATTTTAGATGATTTTTTAATCTCATAACTTGTTTTTTTGGGTCCATTTTAGGTACCAATCTGAAATCAATTTTCACTAGAGCATCTCCAGGTAGAACGGTTTTTGCACCATTACCAGTATATCCAGAAACAAATCCGGCAATATTACAAGTAGCACCACCAACGAGAGCCTTTTTTGCATCTATTCCTTTTTTATTTCCTACAAAAGATTTGATTCCAAATTCTTTTTTAAAGACATTCTCATCAAATGGTTCTTTACTAATTAGTTCCAAATCTTTTTTTGAAAATGGTGTAACTTCTTTGTACCAGTCTTTTATGAGAATTTTTCCATTTGAATCTCGAAGTGTCTTTATTGACTCAATTAATCTCCATGCAGGATTTTTTATTAAAACTGCCAAACTAGAATGAGCATCAATGATTGATTCTGTTACAGATAATTCAACAAACAACAATCCTTTCATCCCAAGTCCAATTATTGGCCTATTTTTTGCATCAACATATCCAAATTCCCAGATTACTCCATCACAAGAGAATTTCTTGCGGTATTTTTTCAGATATTTTTCAATATGAGCACTACCAGTTTCTTCTTCACCTTCAATTACGAATTTGATGTTACAAGGAACATCGCCTGTTGTTTTCAAACAAGCCTCAACTGCCTTGATTCTTGTAATTAATTCACCTTTGTCATCAGTTGCACCTCTTCCAAAAATCTTGTTTCCTTTTCTTGTTCCACTAAATGGAGGATAATCCCATAAATCAAACGGCTCAGCTGGTTGCACATCATAATGATTGTAAAACATCAAAGTTTTTGTTGGATTTTGTTTTGATTTTATTTCAGCATAAACAATTGGTGCAACTCCTTTTTTCAAACGTAGGATTTCAGATTTTAATCCAGATTTTTGTAATAAATTTTTTACAAGTTTTGCACATTCCTCAATTCCTTCATTTTTTGCAGAAACACTTGGTTGTTTAATCAGAGTTTGCAGGTCTGAGATTAGATTATCAATGTTTGAATCTACGTATTTTAGAGCATTCATAAAATTCACACAATTTTATCAAAAGGCTTCATCACAGTTGGAATCGCATCTAAAAGATCCATAGATGTCATATGTAATCCTAATCTTTTTTGAACTGCTTTTCCTGCCAATCCATTGATGAATGTAGCTGCTGCTGCAGATTCCAAAGTATTACGATTTTTAGATAGCATTCCTGCAACTAGTCCTGAAAGAACATCACCTGTTCCACCAACTGTCATTGCCGGAATTTTTTTCTCGTAGAGATAAGTAGTAGAGCCATTTGAGATCACATCTGTTGCGCCTTTTAGTAAAACTGTAATTCCGTATTTCTTGGCATTGCTTTCTACTAATTTGATTCGTTCATTTTTTGAATTGGAAGGTGATTCTCCAAATAGTCGTTTGAATTCCCCAGCATGTGGAGTCACTACAACATTTTTGTTTGCCAAAAGAGGTAAAACCTCAGGAATCAATGCACTTGCATCTAGGGATAATCTAACATCTCTATCCAGGAGAGATTGAACTAGATGTAGTAATGAATTTCTCTCTTGTATTGCAAGTCCCATGCCAATGGTTGCAGAATGTAGTTTACGAGGTAATGCACCTACAAGTTTGTTTACAGCACCACGAGTTAATTTTTGATCAACTAAAGGAATTACAATAAGATTTGGGGAAATTGCACGTGTTGGAGTTACATTTACTTTTGGAACAGATGTGTAAACTAGATCAGTTCCACATCGAAGTGCAGCAAGAGAAGATAGTATAGGGGCACCATGATAGATGTAGCTTCCACCAATTACAAGAACAATGCCATTATCGCCTTTTCGAGACTTGGATTTTCTTGCAGGAATGAATTTCTTTACAATAGAAAGGGACAGATTCTTTCTCACCATTACAATATACTCTAAAAAATAGAGGAATAAATCTTGTTTTAAGGAAAAGATTAAGATGATTTTTTGGCAGTCTTTTTAGCCTTCGTGACTTTTGATTTTACAGGGTTTTTTTTGTGCCTCTATCAAAAAATGCCTTTCTTGCAAAACAAAGATAAGTTGTGTGTCCTATTCCCTGAAAGGAGTGTCTAGTTTTTCCTTCTCTAGCTTCAATAGTACGCAAAATATGCTCAGTGGATTCTATATCAGTAAATTCATTTTCAACTAAAGCCATAGTCAATTTTTCTAATTGATTCATGGTAGGACAAATAGCAAAAATTGAGCCACTGCCCTTTAACATTTGTCGCACTTTTGGAATAATTATCCAAGGATCACCTAAATCAATTAATGCCACATCCATGTCTTTTAGTGGCATCTTTTTTGCAGTCTTTAGATCTAGATTATGTTGTGTGATATATTTAGAAACTCCTGCTTTTTTGATATTTTTTTCAGCTATTTTCATAAAATTTTCATCAACATCAAAAGTGTACACATGGCCACGTGGTTTTACAATATTGGCAACAAAAGAAGTAAGCGAGCCGCTACCAGTTCCAATCTCTAAAATTTTTTGGCCACTTCCAATTCCAGCTCTTGCAACAATATAACCAAGATCTTTTGGATACACAATCTGTGTACCATGTTGAATTTTCATTACATAGTCATACATTGTGGGTTTTAGAAGATAGACATACTTGTCCTTGTTTGTAGTAACTCTAGAACCATACTCTTTGCCAATTGCATCAGAATGTTTGATTACCCCAATGTGTGTATGAAGAGATTCTTTTTTTGAAATTTTCATTAACCATTTTTTTGAGTGATTAAAATAAAATAGAACAGGAGAATTTTGTTTTATTTTATCCATAGATTTTGCCTAAAAATTTTAGATAAGAATCTACTGGTAAACTATGAGGCATGAAACCCCAGACTTGACGCCAATAGTATTTTAATGCCAAGAAAAACATCATTGTGAAATGGCAGAATTCAAAGTTCAAGGTTCAGGCGGATATGTAATTGCTGAACTAACTGAAGAGCAAGCAAAAAAGGCAGATTTAGGAGTGGGAAAATTGTTTTTAGCACCAATTGGAAAACTTGAAACAGAAAAAATGTTGAAACATTATTGTAATAATTGTGAAACTGAATTTGATAATCCACCAAAGGTTCAGTTAGAAGAAAGTACCAATGAAGAAGTAGCAGATAATTTGATACTAGTAGAAAGAGGTCAATACACTTGTGAAAAATGTAGTACAATTATTGGAGAATATAGAGTATTCAAAAAGAATGATGAATCAAGTGAAGTTGGAAAGGCAAATCCAGAAAAAACTGAATAAAATTAAATGGAAACATTACCAAAAATATCCGATAAAGAAATAGACACAATAGCAGATGAGATGTCTAATAATTTTCTAAAAATAATTAGAAAAGATTTTTCAGAAATTAACTTTAACATACTTGAAAAAAGATTAGAAAAAAAATACATACATGATAATCATTCAGCAATGTTTCTAGATGGACGAAAAGGAATACGAGTGATTGTTGACCATGGAACATCAAAACAATGGTCGGAGATAAACTGTAAAACTGAAATAAAAATATTTGAAAAAGCAGGTATGACAGTTACAGACCACATCATTGCAAAAGAAGTGTACAGTTATGTTGTACAACCTAAAGAAGAATTCTACAAAGAATTAGGGAAAATACCAGAAGATACATGGTTAGGTATGATTAGTACAACGAGGTCAATTCCACAAGACATAGTTGGGCAAATTGAAAAAACTGCTGCAAGCATAGGATTTACCCTTGAAGAGATTTTGCAATTAATAGCTGAAAATGCACATATGGTTGAACTTAGATCTAAAATCAAATAAAAAAAGAATCAAATAGTGTCACAAATCAGTTTGGAATATGGCAAATCAAAAATGTATTTCTTGCGGGATAGGATTTTTCTCACCAACAGGTGCAGACAAATGTTCTAAATGTGCAGGACAAGAATCAGCAGGACATGAAGATCATGATTCCTGTGGTTGTGGACACAGCCACTAATCCTTATTTTTCTAGTATTGTTAAAAGTGATAATTCCAGAGTTAGATCGAGGTAGTTTTTGACTGGCATCTTTGTATTCTGACTGACTCTATGGATATCCTTATGAGTT
>JADHUF010000066.1 GCA_016784625.1 Candidatus Nitrosopumilus sp.
AATCATATTATATTTTGAAATAGTTTTAGCAGTTTTTCTTACAATAGAATTTGAGAAACATGGTGAACATAACTTTTGACCTGAATATTTTCTAGTATAGACTGCCTGATTTTCGCATCTATCACATTTCATAAATTCAGGTATTTTTTTCCATTAATGATTCTTTAGGTATTTTCTATATTGTAAACCATCCAGATTTCATATATGATAAAGCAATGTTTAGACCAAACAAAACAAAGGTGAATGCGTAAATTCCCCACATAACACCATTTACTGAATTTTCTGAAATTCTCTTATCAATTATTGTATGAATGAATTTCCCTCCATCTAATATTGGTAAAGGAAGCATGTTGATTATTCCTATAAAAAATGAAATCATCCAGAGCCATAGCAAGAACATTGAAACATTTGGATCATTCCATTCAATGAAATTCATTATAGGTTTGTAAGCAAATGAGTTGTCTCTCATGATTCCTATTAGTCCTCTTTCAGGATCTTCAGGTGCTGGCATAATCTCTACACCAAATTCTAATGCTTGACTATCTCTAATTACAGCAACACTTGCTGTTTCCCCAGGTTCTAAGCTGGGAAAATCAACTGGACTATAAATCGGTATTTCATTAATTGAAGTAATGATGTCATTGGCAGCTAATCCTGCTTTTTCAGCTCCAGAGTTTTCTATTATTGAGAGAATCAAAACTCCTTCAGGTAATTCATAAAATACACTTAGAAGTGGTTCAGGTAACACCATTGCAAAAAATGGATTTGTTAGTAAAATAGCACCTAGCACAAATGCAAAAATTACATTAGATGTGGCTCCTGCTCCAATCACTCTTAATTTTGAAATCTTTTTTGCTTTATCAAATTCTTCTTCATCTGGTTCTACAAACCCTGCAAACATTGCAATAAATATTGCAAATCCTCCTGTTTTGATCTTTATTTTTTCTAGAGCAGCTACTATTCCATGTGCACCTTCATGAATAACTAATACTATTGGGATTGATAACAAAAAATATGTAATTGATGATGCAGATGTTAATGTAACTCCTGGAATGAGTACTGTTAATTCTGAAAACTCTTCTTGCGCAACAAAAAAGTTTAATACATTATTTAACAAAAACCAAAATGCGAAACCCATCATAATAAAACCTGCAATTACACTTGTATCTGCAAAAACCCTAATTCCACGTTTTGTTCTATTTAGAATTTTAATTAGAACTGAATTTATTCCCTTATTCTTGTATACGAGACTGTATGCCTTTATCTCAAAGCCATATTTTTCTAATTTTAGAGCTTTTGCAATTACAACAATAACTACCCAAGCCATTAAGACATAGATTATCGAATTCTGAGTAATAAAATCAAGTTCCAAACTAATTGTTAATTTTTTAAAGTACGGACATTTATCGGTTACTATGAAACCAGTAATAATTATCTCAACATATCCTAACAAAAACTCAATTACAAAAATTGGTAATGAGTTTGTAAAAACTAAGACAATTGCCTGTGTTAATATTTTAAAAATTTCTTCAATTTATTCTTGGAATCAAAAAGTTGAAAATACATCTGAATATCTTGCTATATTCAAAACTACAACAAAAAACAAGAAACTATTAAAAAAGAAAATTAAAGAAACTCATCCATATGATGTTCCTGAAATAGCAGAAGTTGATGTTACTTCCATCAATAAATCATATCTCAATTGGTTAATAGAATCAACAAATTAAGATTCTATTGAATATCGTAATAAGGATACTATTCCACCCAAACCTGTAACTCTTAGACCAATATCTGTAGATGAATCAACACTAAAAATTTTCACTCCTTTACTTTCAACATCATTTAGAAAATCTATCATTTTTTGTTCATCATCTTGAATTGCTTTATCGGAAAATACAAGAGATTCCACTGCTCCCATTTGATTTGCATTAAAAGTCTCATCAAATCCCATAGTAAATTTTCCACTCTTCTTGTTTGCAAGAAGCATAACCTCATCGATGATTGATGATACTTTTGCTAACTTACTATCTGACATTATCTCTTTCATTGTTTGAGATTTTGTGAATATGTAAATTCCATCTTCTCCACCAGAATCAATTCCTTCAACAACTTGAACTTTGTATTTTTGTGTATTTTGTGATTTTTGCATAAAATTGGCAAATCTTTTTTTTGTTTCACCGGGACCAAAAATTACTATTGAATCACCTTCTTTTAGAACAGTTGATACTGCTTGTTGTACTTGTTCAAAGAATTTTTCAATATTGAAATTAGTTTTGTATCTCTTTCCACCAGAACCTGAATAGATATTTGGAATAAATTCTAGATGTGTACCTCTTAATCTTGCAATTCCACAATCCCCAGTGTCAATTGCAACAAGTATGAAACCCATCTGATTGTTACTTGATACTAGAAGATTTTTTTCAATTGGTAACCATTTTTTCTTTGAAATTGTTATTCCATCATTAATTCTTAGAATAAATGAATGATGCGAGCCATGTGGTACTGATTCATTACTTGATTCAGAAATAGTTCCACCAATTCTTAATCTATCTAAGACATCGTCAAGTGAAATTTTTTCTACTGTTAACGCAATTCTAACCTTAATCCTCTCACCTTTGTCAGGTCTTGAATAATCTTTGTCTTGTTTTAGAACTCTTGTTGTATCTCCAATTACTTTATCTTCTTCTTTAACTATACGACGTAGATTCAAAAGATCATCAGAATCTTCTGGCATGACAGAAATTGAATTCTCATCAATAATCTTTGTAATCATGATATCATTCTAGTATACAAAAAGAAAAGAGTTTAGCTTGTAACTTCATTAGTCTTTGCTTCTTCAGATTTTTTCTTTAGATAATTTTCAACCCAATCTAAAGTAAGAACACCTGATTCTGCTAGATTTGTAAGAGAATTTGCAGAAGCTTCTCCTGAAACTTTACCATTGTTATTTCTTATCTGACGCCATTTTAGTGATGTGTTTCCACTTTTTGAATTATAAATTACTCCAAGAATATCTCTTGCATTTACAAATGTAACATCTCTAATTTTTTTCAAAGTCACTTTATCAGCTGCTTCTACGTAAATAGATCCTAAATTCTCCTCTCTTTCTGCAAATACCTCAAAATCATCTAAATAACTTCTTGGTGCATAAGACTTGCATGTACTTGAAATGACAAATCTTCGAAAACTTTCCACTGAAGCTGGTGTATCAATTGCAACCATTTTGAATGATTGATCTATTAGCCATTTATCAAGCTTCTTGAAAGACTCAATAGGAATCTGCATGAAATATGGCTTGCGGGCAGTGATGAACCTATCCCTTTGAATGATGATGAGGATCTTGAGTTCTGAGCCTGCCTTAGGATTTTAATGGATGATTTACTTTGAAAAAATATGAAATCTCTGACTGAATATATGATATTTCATGTTAAAACACGAAGAGCCTTTGTTAACATTACACCTGATGTTAAAAAATTAGTTACAAAAAGCAAAATTCAAGAAGGACTTTGTCTTGTAAATGCAATGCACATCACTGCTAGTGTTTTCATTAATGATAATGAAAGTGGATTGCATAAAGATTATGAAAAATGGTTAGAAGGTTTAGCTCCACATGCACCTATTGATCAGTATGATCATAATAATACTGGTGAGGATAATGCCGATGCTCATCTAAAACGACAAGTAATGGGACGAGAAGTAGTGGTTGCTATTACTAATGGTGAATTAGATTTTGGTCCGTGGGAACAAATTTTCTATGGGGAATTTGATGGAAAAAGATCAAAAAGAGTTTTAGTTAAAATAATTGGTGAATAATTTTCTATCCAAAATCAACATCACGTTTTTGACTTTGTGATTCATTCTTTCTTGCAGCCTCTCTGAATTCTTCATCATGATTTTGAGGCCCATGTCCACATTTTACACATGCTATCTTGAACCCATCATCATTTTTTTCATATGTCTCACAACCGCAAAAACATGCCATGCTTGAATATGATTTTTGAGATGATATATCTTTTAGGATGAAATTTTACTTAGGTAGATTCACAACATTCGCCTGTTGGTATATCATGATCATGTGGACATTTTCTTGGATGCTTTAGCATTGTACAAAGTGCGTTAGTAAATTGTTTGTTCATATGATGTTCAATTCCACATACCATTTCTTCATCAATTTCTACTTTTAATGCACTATCCATGAGAACCTCTAATAATCTACTATTCCTCATCATACTTGCACCAATTGCTTGACCTTCTTCTGTGAGTTTTACTCCTGCCTTGTTATAATTAACCAAATTTTTACCATTTAATTTCTTGAGCATTTGTACTACACTTGGCTGTCTAACATTGAGCATTTTTGCAATAGTGCTAATTTTGACATCTTCTCCTCTTTCTTTGATATGCCAAATTGCCTTTAGATACATCTCTACATGTTCTGCTTCTGCAGTTCCTACAAATAGAATTTCTTCATCATTTAGTATATCCATATTCTATACCTTCTTTGAATCTTTTAATAAATATTCGAAATATTGACGTGCAAATCCTGCTAATCCTGCATGTTCGGCCCAAATTGCAACTACATCTGAAGAGCCCTCACCTGCTATTTCTGGACCTAATAAAATTACGACATATTTTTTGTCAGATATTATGCCTCCTCCAAACAAACCTTTCTTGATTTTTACAACTGCAACTCTTTTGAGTGACTTGATATCTTCTTTGTCTATTTTATCTGAAGTAAGTAATGTGATTTTTACTCCTTTATCATGAAGTGATCTTAATTTTGGTAATGCTTGTTTGACTAATTCTTCTCCAGCTTCAGGTAATGCAATCATTACTTCGTTTCTACAAGTATCTACCATCTCCAAAATCTTTGCAGTAATGTTAATTGCACCTGAGAGTACCCAAATATCTGGTCTTTCACTTGTTCCACTTTTCTCATACAATGGAACTAACTCATTTAAAATAACACTTTGATTCTGTGAAAACTCACTTTCCATTTTTTGTTTTGTAGTTTCTAGTCCTGTTGATGGTGATTTTGCAAAATATTTTGTTGGTCTTGAATCATCTGAACCAATCCATCCTTTATCTTCCAAAGTTCCTAATACTTCGTAAATTTTTGAGTATGGTACTCCTGACTTTTGACTAAGATCTGATGCTGTTAGTTCTCCTGCTTTGAGTAGAGCAGAAAATGTTCTAATCTCATAACTTGTAAGGCCTACTTTTTCTAATGCCTTTTTTGTTTTGTCAGATATACTCATGCGATCTAGTCGATCAGTTTTCGTATTTAAATCACGTATGCCTACCTCCTAAATTCCCCACGGGGCCAAGTATGAAATGCATTATATACTAATTTAGAAAAATTTCCAATATAGGCATGGCACTAATTCAGATATCAAATCAATCGACTAAAAATTTAGGTAAAAAATCTACTATTAGATTCACTCAAAGTATCTGTCCTGACTGTAACATGATTCTGGATGCAGAGGTCTTTGAACGAGATAGTCAAGTCTTCATGTCTAAAGTTTGTTCAACTCACGGCGAATGTGAGGAATTGTATTTTGGCTCTTATGAAATGTACAAGAAATTTAGTACATATTGGATGGATGGAAAAGGCGCTCATTCTCCAAACGTAATGATTGACAAATGTTCATGTCCAAACAACTGTGGATTATGCTCAAACCACTTGTCTCACAGTGGACTAGCAAACATGATTGTAACTAACAGATGTGATTTAACTTGCTGGTATTGCTTCTTTTATGTAAAGAAAGGTCTAGAAGGCGCTTACATGTATGAACCAGATCATACTCAAATCAGAGCAATGATGAAAACTCTAAGAGCTGAAAGACCAATTCCAGGAAACTCTATGCAAATTACTGGTGGTGAACCAATGCTTAGAGAAGATATTTCTGATGTTATTAAAATAATGAAAGAAGAAGGTGTTGACCATATTCAAATGAACACAAATGGTATCCGTCATGCAATGGATCCAGAATCAGCACGTGAAGTAAGACTTGCTGGATGTAACAACTTGTATCTTTCATTTGATGGTGTAACTGCAAGAACAAATCCAAAAAACCATTGGGAGATTCCATATGCACTTGATAGTTGTAGAAAGACAGGTACTTCTGTAGTATTTGTTCCAACAGTAATCAAATCAATTAACGACCACGAATTAGGTGGAATTATTAGATATGCACAAAAGAACATGGATGTAGTTCATGCTGTAAACTTCCAACCAGTATCTCTTACTGGTAGAATGGGAAAATCTGAACGTGAAAAATACAGAATTACAGTTCCTGATTGTGTACAAAGAATTGAAGAACAAACAAACGGTGAAGTGACTGTTGATGATTGGTTTCCAGTTCCTAGTTG
>JADHUF010000067.1 GCA_016784625.1 Candidatus Nitrosopumilus sp.
AAGTTCCTTCTGTTGGAACACTAATTCCTGATAAAAAAGAATCTGTAAACTTTGATGGTACTGAAAATATTTTCATTGAGGGTGAAAATCTTGAAGTTTTAAAATTATTGCAAAAATCGTATTCTGGTAAAATTAAAATGATATACATTGATCCTCCATATAACACTGGAAATGATTTTGTCTATAAAGATAATTTTGAAAATTCTGTAAAGTCCTATCTGGAAAAAACTGAACAATCAAAATCTGGTATAATTCTAACCTCTAATCCTGAGTCTTCAGGCCGATTCCATTCTGATTGGATTTCATTTATGTACCCTAGATTATTTTTAGCACGAGAACTTTTGAAAACTGATGGTGTGATTTTCATATCTATTGGAGATAATGAAGTTCAAAATCTAAAAATTATTATGAATGAAATTTTTGGTGAAGAAAATTTTATTAGTACTATTATTTGGCAAAAAAATTATTCTCCACGGAATGATGCAAAATATTTTTCTGAGATGCATGATTACATTCTTTGTTATGCAAAAAATAAAATTTCTAACAATGAAATAGGCTGGAAACGTAATTTATTACCTCGTACTGTTGAACAAAATAATCGTTATACAAATCGAGATAATGATCCACGCGGTCTTTGGAAACCTGAAAATTTAACTGCAAAAAGATATACTGAATCAGATATTTATCCAATAATTACTCCTAGTGGTCGTTCAGTATTGCCATCAAAAGGACGAAGTTGGGTTGTTTCTAAGGAAAAATTACAAAAATTGATCAAAGATAATCGAATTTGGTTTGGAGAAAATGGAGATGGTGTGCCATCCAAAAAAAATTTTCTTTCTGAAGTTCAACAAGGTAGTGTACCTGTTACCATCTGGTTTCGTGATGTTGTAGGTGATAATCAAGATGCCTCTAGAGAACTTAAATCTCTTTTTGAAAATCCACCTTTTGAGACGCCTAAACCAACACGATTGATTAAACAAATACTTGAGTTATCTACTTCTACGGATTCAGAAGATATTGTTCTTGATTTTTTTGCTGGTTCAGGAACTACTGCTCACTCAATAATTAATCAAAATATTTTAGATTGTGGTACGAGAAAATTCATTTTAGTACAAATTCCAGAAAAATGTCCTGATGGCAGTCTTGCTAAAAAAGAAGGTTATCATAACATTTCTGAAATTTCTAAAGAAAGAATTAGAAGAATAATCAAGAAAATTAAAGCTGATGAAAAACAACAAAAACTTGATACTAAATTAAAACAAGATCTTGGTTTCAAAGTCTTCAAACTTGCAAAATCAAACTACAAAATCTGGGAAGATGTAAAAGATGAAACAAAACTCAAAGAACAACTCAAATTATTTGAAGATCCTTTAATTAAAAATTACAACGATATTGATGTTCTTTATGAAATTATTCTCAAAGAAGGATATTCGTTAAACTCTAAAATTGAAACATTCCGAGAAAAACCAAATAAAATCTACAAAGTTTCAGATGATGAATTTTTCTTTTATGTTACACTGGATAAAAAATTAGATGAAAAATCCATACAAAATCTGAATTTGGACCAAAATACCATGTTTGTGTGCCTGGATTCTGCACTTGATGACTCTCAAAAGACAAATCTGAATAAACTCTGTAAATTGAAAATGATATGATTCAAAATAAATTTATTTTAATTCATTCTTAAAATCTTAGATAATCCATTCTCTTTTGAAATCTGGAAAATATTATCCACATACGTTTCCAGTTCTTTTTCATGAGAAACAAGTATGATTTGCTCTGATTTCAACTCATCTAACAACTCTCGAATTTTGCCCAGTTGATTCTTTGAAAATCCATCTGTTGGCTCATCTAAAATCAACAAATTAGACTTCATTGATTCTGTCTCTTTTCTCATTAGGGAATTCAAAGTCAATCTATAAGCTAGTGCAATACTTGTTTTTTCCCCTCCTGACAAATAACCTATCTCTTGATCAAATCCATCCTGATTTACAATTGGTGTAAAGTTCTCATCAATTCGAGATTCTTTGGTAGGATCCTCAACCAAAATAGAATACCATCTTGTGTATGTTTCATTAAAATTCTGCAAAATTGACAACAACACTTGTTTTTCAATCTGAGAGATAGTTGGAATAAAAAATACTTCTAGCCATTCCTGGAATTGATCAAATTTCTTATACTTTGTTTCATATTTTCTAGATTCTATAATTTTAGATTTATTTTGTTTTACTTTATCAGTTTCATTTTTCAAATTCTCTAAAGATGCTGCAATGATACTGGAAACAGTAGTTATTTCTTTTCTGAGTGAATCTAATTCATTTTCTTTACTAGTAACACTTTCTTCTGAATTCTCAAAAGAATCAAGTTTCACTTGAATCTGCTCTAGTTCTGTTTCCATCTCTGAAATCTTGAAATCTAGAGAATCTATTTCCTCTTTATGCTCAACAATACTTTTTTCAACTTTTTGTTTTGCCTTGATTATCTGCTTCATTTGGTCTGTTGAACTCTCAAATTGCATCACTCTGTCTTTTAATTCAGTTAGATACTCTACTGGATTCTTACCTTCAAATTCTGGGTCTTGGAGTTTATTATCTAGCTCTTTAATTTCAATATCTAACTGATTCTCTCTTGCAGATTTTACTTTAAATTCTTCAATTCCAGGAATGATACTCTGAATCTGTAAGATTTCCTGGTCATATGAGTCAATTTTACTCTGAATTTCTTTAGATTTTGTATTTGATTCGAAAAATGAGTCAGTAATTGATTGCAATTCTACAGATAATGATTCTACTTCCTTTTTTTTCTCATCAACTAAACTATGATGATGCTCATCAGTAATCTCTTGTTTGCATGTGGGGCATGCATTTCCTAATTGGGAAAACTTTGCAATCTCATTTTCCAATGACCCTTTGAGTGTCTCTTTCTGAATTTTTTGATCATTAACTTTTTCCAGTTTTTCTTTAATTTCATTTGCAAACTTTTCTAATGATTCTTTTTCTTGTAACAAATCATTTAATGTGCCTTGAAATGATTCTTTCTCTGAATCTACCTTTTCACCAAATTTGTCTTTTAATCGTGTAATATCTTGATGTATGCTATTTTTTTCAGACTTTGACTTTATCACTTCATCATTAATTTTCTGGAATTTTTTAATTTCAGACATTATATCTGGAATGCTTTGTGTAGTTTCAGGTTTTTTTACCTCTAGTAATTTCTCTAACTTTTCATTATTTTCTTTTAATTCAATTCCATAATTTGTAAAATCTTGCTCAATTCTCTCTATTCGTGTTTTATTTGCATCTATCTTTTCATCTAGATTATCTTTTGTCAATTCTAGTTTTATTTTTTCACTATTTTTTGCTTGTATCTCTTTTAGTTCGTGTATTTTTTTATTCTCGTTTTCCTGACAAATTTTTTGCCATTTTTGTTTTTCTGAAATTTCAGATTCTAATTCAGAAATAATTCCTTTAGATTTACTAATTTCAGATTCTAATTGTAAAATATCACTGAATTTTTCTTTTAACACTGCGGATTTTGTTTTAATTTCAGATAACACTTCACGGGCATTTGATTCAGCAATGCTGTAATCCTCAATTCCAAATGCTTTACGAATGGTTTCTAGTCTTTTTTTAGAGTCAAAAAGCACCTCTTTCATGGCTTCCTGAGGCGTAAATATGGCGTATCT
The DNA here is from genome assembly GCA_016784625.1 of Candidatus Nitrosopumilus sp. Next base: position 3,686 of record JADHUF010000067.1, read on the forward strand.
GAATATCTTACTCTCAGCTTTCGGATCAGCTGGCTCATTAAATTTTAAAATCTGCAAGACTCGCTGTTTTAATTCAGATGGTGATAATGGCTCTTTTTCACCATCAATCTTTATCCAGGAATTTTTTGGATCTTGATTAACGCTAGAATTTTTCCTCAACAAAGTTCGTTTAATTTCATATTTTTCTCCATCTACTGAAAAATCTAAAATTACATGCCCTGTTTCTGATTTTTTTGCAAGTAAACTCTCAGCTTTTTGACTACCTAAACCAAACAATGCAAACTCTATTGCCATGAGTACTGTAGATTTACCTGAACCGATATCTCCTTCAAACAAAGTAATCCCACGTGGAAATTCTACTTCCTCATGATAATAACTTCGAATGTTATCAATAACTATGGAATTAAGAAGCATCTTCTAGTCCTAAAATTGCTAAAGCATTATCTCTAATTCTTGGAATGTATTCATTTTTCTTTTCATTAATTAATAATGGCTGACCTAACTCTGATAGTAATTTCTTTGCAAGTTTGATTCCATCCTCACCTAACAACTCTGTATGGTCAAATCGTAATTGCCCAATGTTTTCAGAGAACACATTTGTTTCAATCTCTTCTTTGTTTGCACCCTTGGCTTCTGTAATTGAGTATTCTTTTGATGTTAATTGATTCTTACTTACATTGACCATCATTGCATTTTGTTCATTGAGACTGTCTCTGATTGCAGAAATATCTACATCTGCAGTTTTGCCTGATGTTAGTTCTCCTTTAACTTTAATTATTACAACTTTACCTGCAGGATCAATATCTTTTGTTTTCTCTAACAACTCTTGATTGATTGATTCTGCTTTTCTGTTATCTGCATTAACTTCAATAATTTCATAAGTAGTATTTTCAATCTCTACAAACTCTACTGATTTTACAACATCTTCAAATTCAACTAAAACAAAACCGCGTTTTTGTCCATTTGCATTATCTTCCAAATCTGCATGATATCCTGCAAATGGAGTTCCAGGGTATACGACGTTTGAATATCCATCAAATGACTGATGATTGAACTTATGCATGTGACCTCCTGCATAATATGAGAATCCTTTAGGTAGCAATGAAAGTGGCATAAGGTCCCCATCCATGCCTGTATCTGTCTTCATATCTGAAATTCCACCATGAAACAAGAATATCTTAAAGCCTGATTCAGCCTCTAGACTATCTCTATCTAGTTTCTCGTACCATTCTCTGTCTTTTCCCACCTTCAAACCAGACAGACCAGTAATTTTGGCACCTGTCTTTTCATCAACTAGGAATTCTAAAGATATGGTGCTATCTTCATGACTTGTTGCACGAGTTACTTTGGTGATGTATCCCACTTCTGCAAGCAAATCAATTACAGAGTTTGATACTGGTGAGAAATCATGACTTCCATAAACTACATAGATTGGGATACCTGCATCATGCACTGCTCGAAACTTTGCAAATGCAAACTTTTGAACTCGCATCTCTGGAATGTTTACGTGAAATAAATCCCCTGGAATTAAAATAAAATCTACTTTACTAGAAATACACTCATCAATTGCTTTTTCAAATACTTGCTGCTCTATTTTTTGCAAGGCATCGTGTTTTTGAAAACCTAAATGAATATCAGATAGATGTGCAAATAGCAATTATCTAAAACACCTTTGTCTTGCCAGTTTCAGGTGTTACACCTTTCTCTTTTACAATATCCTCAAACAATGGAATCTTAATCGGCATTGCAAATGGAACAAAGATGCTGGTAATTATTGCCTCACCTTTATCCAAACTTGCAATGTTTTTGTCATCTTCAGATAGATCCTGAGAAGCAGAAGCAATGATTGCCTCTCTTTCTTGCTTCATCTCGTTTCCTAGAATTATCTTTGTATTCATGTTTGCAAGAATAGTTTTTGGAATGACACTTGATAATTGTGTAATTGCAGTTAGTCCAACTTTGAACTTTCGTCCCTCTTTAGCAATTGTTGAATAGATATTGTCATTTCTTGTAGTTAGTACATCGACTCCAATAACACGTGGTGCTTCCTCAATTACTATTGTAGCTACAGGTTTGCGTTCCAACTCTCCACTGGCTTTGGCGTCTTTGTATTTTTGTAATAACTTTGATGCAATAATATTTCCAACTAGTAACTCTGCCTCATCACCCAATCGAGATGTATCTAAAACTACAACTTTGCCTGCCTCGATATCTTTTACAATATCATCTACTGTGGTCAATCCCTTGGTGGTGCTATCAAATACTTCATGTCGAGAAAATACAACTCCTTCCTCATCTTTTTCCAGGCTCAATAATAGGCGTAATTTCCTCTGAACTACCATCATTGTGGCCGCAGCAAAATCGCCTCTACTTGGTGTAGTGCTCTCCATTCCTGCAGCAACTGCATCAGTAACCATCAACTCTCGAACCCAGTTTGACCTGTGCTGTCTGTGTGCCATTCTGATTGCCTGGAATTGCGGATCAGAAAAGT
>JADHUF010000068.1 GCA_016784625.1 Candidatus Nitrosopumilus sp.
TGGTTCAGTAGTTTCTTGTTCTGCTGGTTCAGTAGTTTCTTGTTCTGCTGGTTCAGTAGTTTCTTGTTCTGCTGCAGGTGTAGTTTCTTGTTCTGCTGCAGGTGTAGTTTCTTGTTCTGCTGCAGGTGTAGTTTTAATTACTTGGCAAATATCATTTACTAATTCAGTTCCAGCCCCACATGTTGGTTCTGTTGTTTTTTGTTCTTTCTTTGCTACTGGTTCTTGTTCTAATGCTTCTTTTGTAGCCTCAATATCATCAGATTCTACCTCATCTTTTGATTCTTTGATTTGTTTTTTCAGCTCTTTGGCTTCCTCTCTTTCGTTTTTCATCATTTCTCTAGCTGTATCACGTTCTTCTTTCAGCTGTTTTTGAAGTTGTTTTTTCTCATTACTAGTTTCTTCATTCATTTTTTGCAAAAGTTCCATGATATTCTCACGTTTGTCTTTATTTTTTGAAGATGATTCCATATTAACAAATGCTGCAGCTTTTTTACTTTCATCAATTTCTAATCCTTTAACTTCTATGATTAGAATTTTCATGTAATCACGAAATTCTTTGAATGTATCACGATAAACTTGCCTTAATTCCTTATAGGAATCTCTAATTGCTTTTAGATCTAATTTACATTGTTCTTCAACATCATATTTAGATGATTCAGCATTTCTTTTAGCATCTCTGCATTCTTTAATGGCTTCTTTTGTCTCTATTCCTTGTTGAACAAATAAACTTCGTGATTCATTAACAAAGTTTGAAACTGTTTGACCTAGATTCGCTATAGCTGGTACTGTTTCTTCTGATTCTGTTTCTTCTGATTCTGTTTCTTCTGGTTCTGTTGCAGATAACACAGTTAATGAAATAGATTCGCTAGTAGTTTGGCCTTCAGAGTCGGTAATTTTAGCAGTTATAACATATTCTCCATCACTTAGAAATATTGAAAAACTTCCACCTGAACCAATTTGTTCATCTAAGATAACCCATATCAATTCATCAGAGATATCATTACCTTCTGAATCATTTGCAGCTCCTGCAAAAAGAATCAAAGAGTTGGAATTAAAAGATGAATTATTTGTTGGACTAAAAATTAAAATTGTTGCTGAAGTAGGAACACTCTGAGCAGAAATGCTTGGAATTATCATTAGTAATAATGAAACAGTCAGTAATGTTGCAATAGTGTAATAATTCATATAAAAAAATTCTAAAATCTACTTAATATAGATGAGGTACAAAACATGCTATTAAAAATTAAATAATTTTTGAAAAAGAATTAGTATAAACCGTTAACGCCGGCAATATCGCCAGTGTAAAGATCTCGTTTTATGATTTCACCATTACTAGCATATGCATACATTGTCTCTAGTGTACATGTTGATTCTGGATGTCCCATTCCTACTGCATGCCCAACTTCATGAGTTGCAATATTATCAAAGTCCATGGCATTTGTTGCACCAGTACTACTCCAACTAAATGAAACAACATCAAAGACTTGATCCCATTCAGCAATGTATCGTTGTGATGGTGGACCAGAAGTAGTTCTCCAAACCCATGTAGCTGCAATGACTCCATCTTCTGTAATATCACCAAAGGCTACTTCATTTTGGTCATTCATAGAATTACCAATAGATGCAACATCAACTACAATTGAAGGATCTAATGAAGACATGATTGCATTAGCTGGTGTATCTGCATTTTCCCATTGATTAACTGCATTAATCAAAATTCCAGTTACATCAATTCCTGGTGGAGCATTAACTGTAGATACATTCCATGGTTCTTCTGCTCTCCATTTTGCACCTTTAGTAATATAGGAAAAACAAGTACTAGTTTCTTCTCCACCGTTTCCTCCGCCGCCTTTACCGTTACCATTACCAGGGGTTCCATCAGGCTTTGCAAATTGTTTATCAGAAAATACAAACAAAGTTCCTTGGTGAATCTTTCCATCTTGGAATTTAGTACCAATATCATATACACCAGGTCCAATCAGTTTGGCATTTTCTGGAATTGAAACAGAAACCATATCTTTTGCTTTAGAACTTGCTTGTTCTGGAACTGAAAAAGCAGGAGTAATAGAAAGAGTGGCAGCTAGAGTAAAAATCAGTAAGAATGAGAATAGTTTTGTTGGATTCACTGAAGATTTATTTAAAAATAAGCATTTAACGTTTACTATTAAAATAATCTAAACAAAACTAACAGAACCAAATCCTTCCCTGTTTGTTCTATTTGATGCCATGTTGTAATCATAAATTATTTTTGAATAATCTTTGAATTCATCTTTCATGGGATCTAGTGAATCTGCCAGGTAAAATCCAGGGCAATCACCAGTAAATTGGTATGTGGCATGCACACGTGCTGTTCCTTTCTCATTTTCTAGCCATGAAGAGAATGGATACAGATAGCATACTCCAGGTCTATCAGGATGCATGCTACAACCTCCCTCATTATCTAAAAATCTACAAGAGATGTGTGTTCCATCATCATCTGTTGTCTCATCAGTTTTTCTTTTTAGATTAATTGTAGTCATTGTAATATTTTGCCCTGATGGGCCTGGTTCAGAATAAGTTACAGTAAGTGTTTCATTTTTTATAAATTCAGAAGTATTTTGATATTTCAAACCCTTTCCAATAATTATCAAGTCATCAGAAGTTAGTGGCAGTCTTCCTTGTCTATCACAACAATTATGACAGTCAGGCCAAAAGCATTTCCATAAAATGTATTTTTTTTGTGAATTCAAATATGGAACATGAAAAACTACATCTTTTACTTTAATGGGATATTCTGAAACATCAGTAATTTTTCCTAACATAAAGTCTCGAATAATTGGGTCTACATCCCAATCTTTTTGCAATAAATTTAATGACTCTTCAATCTCTTTTTGAGACAATCAAGTTATAACATATTTTGCAGATGTTATTAATGTTGAGTGAAAAAGGAAAGTATGCTTCAGCCACAGAAAACAGGAGATTTGTCTGGTCAGAAATTGTTTGGCCTCTAGTTTTAAATCTAAATGATATCACATTTTCATTAAAACAATTTCAATACAAACGTGATATAGTTTGTAAAGAAAAAAATATTCCAATTTCAGCTCCATCTAGAGGATTATCATCATTAATTCAAAAAGGATTCATCTTAAAGGAAAAAGAACTTTATTCAATTCATTACAAATTAATTCCATACATGAGATTAAGAGCAACATGTGATTATGCAACTGCAATTCATGAAGTTAGATTAAAATAATTTTCAGTAAATGATTATATTCTAACACATCAGAATTTGTTTTGTAGCCCGATAGTCTAGCGGTCAAGGATTCTGCCCTCTGGATCTCAAAAGAGTGGATAGGCGGGGACGGCAGTTCGAATCTGCCTCGGGCTACTGGATAAAATTTCTATCTTGATGCTTGTGCTATACGTTCTAGTTCATTTTTCTTCTTTACAGAAGGAGCATTAGAGTCATTATTTGCTGCAAGGATTAGTTGTTCTGCCATATGCTCTTCAATTGGTTTTGGATTTGAAAATGTTGCCTCTTTGATTGCATCTGAGATGAATCGTAAAGCCAAATCAACTCTTCTAATTGGAGCAACATCAACTGATACGTGATATACTGTACCACCATAAACAATTCTAGTAGTATCCTCATTTGGAGCAGAAAATTCTACTGCTCTAACTAGTACTTCAACTGGGTTTTGTCCAGTTTTTAGTGCAATAATATCAAATGCAGTTCTTACAGTGTTTAGAAGTTTAGTCTTTTTTCCAGTCATTCTTCCTGTATTTTTTGCATATTTTTTTCCAAAATGCATCGTCTTGTTGATTAATCGCTCAACGATGTTAACTTCAGCTTTGTTGAATCGTTTAAGGGCTGAACGTCCATAGGTATATGGTAAAATTTGTTTTCTCAAAGAAATTGCAGTCTTTAATCCAGGATCTTTAATTTCAATATCGGATAAATCCCATTTTCTAAATAATAACAGGTTTTTAGTTTCTGCCATTTCTATCTCCTTGGTTTCTCCTTTTTACCAATTACTAATTCATGAAGTGAAGTACCATTAACTTTGAAAACTTTGAATCTAACACCAGGAATATCTCCCATTGCACCACCTTGTGTTGCACCCATACCTTGAATGTGTACTTCATCGTGTTCATCAATAAAGTTCATTGCACCATCTCGTGGCAAAAATGCGGTAACTGTTTTACCATTTTTAATTAATTGAACTCGTACACATTTTCTAATAGCAGAGTTTGGTTGTTTTGCAGCTATTCCGACTTTTTCTAAAACAATACCTCTTCCTTGAGGTGCACCTCCAAGAGGATCAGCTTTTTTATCAATACCAAGTTTTCTTCGCTTGTAAGTTGAGATTGCCCAACGTTGTTTCTTTTTCTTAGCGGTTAAAACTCTGCCTGCAAATAATCCTAGTGGTGATTTTCTTGTCATCTTACATCTCCAATGTTGTTCTTTCTGGACTGTTAATTAGTACGTTTGTGATATTGAAGTATCGTTTAGCTAACAGTCTTGCTTTCTCAGCATTTCTGCCTTCTCGCCCTACAACGATTCCTTTCTTTCTTGGATCTACCATAACAATTGCCTGTTTTGACCCATCTGGTCGTGTATTTATTTTTACTTCTAAAACTAGTTTTGGATTTAGTAAATTAGAGAGAAATTTTGCTGGTTCTTCATCAAATTCAACCAATTCAACATTTCGCTTTACAATATTTTGCAATGATTTGATGTGAATTCCACCTTTACCAATTGCAAGTCCCATTTTACCAGTATTAACTACAAAGATTACTCTATCTTGTTTTTCATCATCAATACAATCACGTGCAGTTGCACCTGTAACATTTTGGAAAAGAGACATCATACGCATCTGATCAGTTGTAAGTTTAATTGATTGTGTCATAAAAATTCCTAGTTAACTCCGAACAAAAAATGTCTCATTTAAACTTTCATAAGATAAAATACAACTAATCATTTTTTTCCTCAGCTTCTGTATCTTTTAAAATTGATTTGATGTTAGCATCGTCTATTGATGTAAATGAAATCGTTGAGATTCTAAATTGTAAGCCACATAGTCTACCTAATGCAACTGATGTTCCTTGAAAGTTTACTAATGGTACTTTTTCTTTTTTTGCATCTAATTCAATTTTCTCAATCATTTCTTTTTCAACTGATTGAGATAATACAACTAGCTTGGAATTTTTTATAGAGTTCAAAACTTGTTTACTACCCATTGTTAACTTATTCTCTTTGCGGGCATCTTTCAATGATTTTTCAAGTATCTTACTCATGTGTTTACCTAATGACGATCGTCTTGACAGGGCTTTATAGGTTTATTGAAAAATTATGCACAGTTAAAAGCAAAAAACTTAGTTTAGAAAACCAAACAGAGAACCTATTGAAGAAAATGCATTACTTAGTTCTTCAAAAAAGTTAGTTGGTTTTTGTTTTTCAGATTCGGATGAAACAGTTTTTTCAGACATAGTAGATTTTTGATAAATAGTGTTTTCAGTCTCAAATTCTGTTTCAGATAATGCAATTTCAAGATTTTTTCTAGCAGTATTGTAATTAGGATTTTTCTCTAGAATTTCATCGTACAATAAAATAGCCTCATCAAGATTTCCTAGATTTGCAAGGGCATTTGCCTTGTTATTTTTAGCAGGTAAAAAATCAGGATCAATGTTTATTGCCTGATCATAAAATACCAATGCTTCAGAAAAATATCCTAATTTTCCTAAAGTAGAACCTTTGTTTACAAGAATTTCCACATCATTAGGGTTATTGATTAATGCATCATTAAAGAAATTCAAAGAACTATCAAATTTACACAAGCGATACAAAGCAGGACCCATTCCATCATAATAGGAAATTGTATCAGTAAAAGTACTTGAATCGCATTCTAGATTAATTTGATTTAGTAATAGTCCTAATTCTATATCATCAACACTAAGATTAGTATTTTCTTTGTTAATTATTTTCTCATCTGATGAAACATTTGTAGTATTAGAAATAATTTCATCTGATGGCTCTACAGTTTCTTCAATTGGTTCTACAGTTTCTTCAATTGGTTCTACAGTTTCTTCAATTGGTTCTACAGTTTCTTCAATTGGTTCTACAGTTTCTTCAATTGGTTCTACAGTTT
>JADHUF010000069.1 GCA_016784625.1 Candidatus Nitrosopumilus sp.
ATACCTAGAATTACATGGATTTACTGAGTTTACTCTATACTTTTACTAATACTCGATTATCGTTTAATCGAATTGGTGATGATGTTGGATAAAATTCCTAGATGTTTAGTTCTTTTTGAAACTGCTTGTAAATCTGTAAGGACATTCAAAACTTACAAGTTTGGTTTAGATAAATTCCTCGATTGGTGTCATAAAGACTATGAATCTTTGTTAATGCTACCAGCAAAAGAATTAGAAGATATACTTCAAGATTATTGTATATTTCTTAGAACAAGGGTGAACAGTAAAGAGATAAGCCCCAATTCAATACCCACTTATTTCAATCCTATTTGGAGATTCTTGAAAGTAAATCGTGTGAAAGTGGATAAAGAATCTGTAATTCAATTATATCCTGATAAAGTCAAACTTGGTGGACATGATGCAATTACAACAGAACAATTAGTCAAACTACTCAATGCAACTGATACTCTGAGAGATAGAGCAATAGTTCATTTCTTTTCTGCAACAGGAGCTAGACCTGAGGCAGTTTGTGAATTACAATTAAAACATATTGCAGAATATGAAGACAATTTTTACAAAGTTGTTTTGTATTCAGAAGATTATAAACATGAAATGATTACTTTTCTTCATACTGAAGCTGTTAAATCATTGAAAGAATATTTTGTAGAAAGAGAATCACATGGTGAAAAATTAACTTCTGAATCTTTTGTGTTTGCTGTAAATGGTTATTGGAAATTAGAAAGTAAACCAATGAGCTACAATGTTTTAGAAAATATGTTTGATAGACTTTGGAAACGTTCGGGAATCGTGCGTGTTAAGATTGGAAATAGATACAATTTAGCCTCAACAACTTCAATTAGAAAACGCTTTGATACTATTTTAGAAATGAATCCAGAAGTGTCTTCTGGGGCTTCTCAATACCTTATGGACCATACAGGATATCTCTCAGGCACTCATTATAGACGTCCTACTGAGGCTCAAATCTTTACATCTTATCATGCTGTAAGTTCTGAATTAATGATTAGTAATGAATTGAGAATGAAATTACAACTTAAACAGAAAGAAGAAGAAATTCAAAAAAATGAATCTAACAAAGATAGTAAAATTAGAGAATTAGAAAAGCGATTAGAAAATACGGATAAGTTGTTACGAATTGTTTTATCTAAATTGGAAAGTTAGTAATCCCTTCCTTTTGAAAATTCTTTAGGTTCTTTAGGATCTTTTCTTGGTAGTGATTTTCCAGATTTTGTTGTAACTCCATCATCGTAATCAGTAAATAGTTCTCCCTTTTTACTTCTATACGTAACTATCATGTCTTTCTGATTAGGTATTTCTCTATCTTTATCTTCATGCCAGAAAATCCCTTCTGCATCTAACTTGTTTATTTTATTTTTAATTTTACTGTATAGATCATTACATCTGATAGAACAAAATTTTCTATGCCTATCTGTCAATTCTGTAAAACAATATTGGCAATTTTCTTGCTTGGGAGGTTTTGTTGTAAATCCTTCTACATATTGTTCTCCTCCATAATATCCTCCTGTTTCTTCATCTAGTTTTTGATTTCTAGTTCCTAAAACTGGGTAAACTTTTTTCTTTAGTTTTTTATTTTTTTCATCCCATAGGTTATGATTAATTATGTATTTGACATATTCTTTATCATAATCAAATTCTATTTCAGACATAGTTCACTCTATACTTTTTGATATACTTAAGGTTACTCAAGTAACTCAGTAATGCCTAACAATACTGAAACAAACAGGAAAACTCTTGGTGGTGCAATCACTTGCATAAAAATTTCTAAAGATACAAGAGACAAACTTGCTGACCTAGGAAAAAAAGGAGATACATTTGAAAATGTAATTACTTCTCTTTTACCTAGTAACAGTAACCAAACTATGGAGGAATCTAATGATTCCCCATAATCCTTTTTTTCCTAACCCATTAGATGATTTTAAGCCTGAAAAACCTGATTTTGAGCCTGAAATTGACCCAGATTATGAAGATAATTTGGAAGATGATTGTCCTAACTGTGGCAATCAACTTGGAGTTCATACAACAAGAGAAATTATTCTTTGTGCATTAAGAGAAGTTAGAGGGAGTACGCGACCTTGAGTTATTGTTCATTATGTAAAATGGATTTAGGCGATGTAAATTACATCCAAAAATACACTCATGATATTATTGAACATCAAGAATATTTTGAAGGGCAAATAATCAATTTATCGAAAGAACAAATCATCGACATTCTAGTAAACATTACAAAATCATTTTATTTTGATGAAAATTGAAACAAAAGTTTGAAGCGTATCCTGCGTCTAAGCGAAGTGAAATCTTTGAACTCATGCACGAATCGCAAAACTGGTTACAAATAGAATATGACGGATGGAAATTACCTGCAACTAAAGATGCAAAAGAAGATTGTGGAAAATGGAAAACTAAAGGTTGTCTTAATGTTTTAGCACATAAAAATTCATTTCATCCAGGCAAAGCATACATCAAAACATTTCAAAATTCCTGTTATCGTGCATCTTGTGAAATATGCTATAAAAAATGGATGGCACGAGAATCAAACAAAGCAACAAGAAGAATTTACAAATACGAAAAAATATCAAAAAAACCTGCAAAACATATCATCATATCTCCTCCTACTTGGAAACATTACATCCCAATTAGAGAATTAAGAAAAGAAGCATACAAAGTTCTAAAAGAAGTTGGTGCAGTAGGAGGGTCTTTGATTTTTCACCCCTTTCGTTATCATAAAAATTCTAAAAGATGGTACTACTCTCCACACTTTCACATCATTGGATTTGGTTGGTTAGTTGGAACAGTTGAAACTTATCAAAAGAATGGGTGGGTTGTAAAGAACAAAGGAGTTAGAGATTCAGTATTTGCTACATACTATTACCAATTATCCCATGCAGGAGTAAAACATGGATATCATACAGTTACTTGGTTTGGGGATTTGTCATATAGCAAATTAAAAGTTGAAGAAGAGCCAAATCCTGATGAATGTCCACTTTGTAGAGCAAAATTACGCCTAGTTTTTCACTATGGGTTGTTTGGATGGCTACCTCCACCGGAAGTTGAGGGTGAATTTTTTGTAGAACCAGAGGGATGGCGTATCGTTGAGATTAATCCCTATCATTCCCAACCAGTTAGTAACTACTTGGCAATCTATAGAAAACATAAACCTCGATATGATATGATTTGAATGTTAAAATCCTTAGTTGGAGAAATTGAAGATGATAAAACAAACAGACATGACTTAAAAATTAATGAGAACTATTTTATGTATACTGATAAGATGATTTTCGTTGGAGATATTGCATGGTACAGAGATGTATCAATTGATAAAACGACTTTATCCTATTTGTAGAAGTATAACTGGAAATGGGGTAAGGGAAACTTTGAAGATACTTCAGGAGAAGATACCATTAGAAATCATAGAGGTATCTACAGGAACCAAGTGTTATGACTGGACCATACCTAAAGAATGGAATATCAAGGATGCTTACATTAAGGATCAAAATGGAAATGTTGTAGTATCGTTTCATGAATCTAATCTGCATGTTGTAAGTTACAGCGTTCCTATCCATCAAAAATTATCCTTTGATGAACTGAAAAAACATATTCACTATATCGAGGAAAAACCTGATGCCATTCCTTACAGAACATCTTACTATGATGAGTATTGGGGATTTTGTATGACATACAAACAATTCAAAAAAATGAAAGATGGATTGTATGAAGTGTGTATTGATTCCTCATTGGATAACGGCTCACTGACTTATGGAGAATATTTCAAGCAAGGAAAACTACGTGATGAGATTTTATTGTCATGTTATGTCTGTCATCCATCATTGTGTAATGACAACCTTTCTGGAGTGTCGCTTGTTGCTACACTTGCATCAATCTTGCAAAATATGACAACAAAATTCTCCTATAGATTTTTGTTCATACCTGAGACAATTGGTGCTATAGCTTGGCTCTCGCGTAACGAGTCAAAGATACAAAATACAATAGGTGGTCTTGTTGCTACGTGTTGTGGTGATACGGGCTCCATTACATACAAGAGGTCGAGACATCATAATTCTTTCATTGATGTAATAGTTGAGAGAGTACTATCTGCATCTGGTGATGATTTTTCAATGCTAGACTTTTGGCCATCAGGTAGTGATGAGCGACAGTTCTCGTCCCCTGGATTCAATATGCCTATAGGTTCGCTTATGCGAACAGTCTATGACACTTTTGAAGAATATCATACATCAAAGGATGATCTGTCATTTATGGATGAACATTCCCTTGGTGACTCTCTTAAAAAATATCTTGATGTGATTTATGAATTGGAAAGAACTGATTTTATCCCAACTAAAATGGATGCAAAATTTAAGCCTCATAATGATTCTGATCCTGTTTTTGTTAGTACAAACATGAAATGTGAACCACGTCTTGGAAATAGAGGATTATATCATAAGATTGGGGCATTGACAAACCAACAACAGTTTGAGACAAAGCGCGCAATACAATGGCTACTGAACTTTTCAGATGGGTATCATTCCGTATCGGACATATCAAGAATGTCTGGCATTGCATTTGGTGTATTACTTTCATCATCAAAACTGTTATTGGATGCAGATCTATTGAGGATTTCAGTATGAAAATTCTTTTCATTGGTGGAAACCATCCACGACATATTCATTACATTTCTAGAATCAATGAATCATTTCCAGTATCTGGTTGTATCATAGAGACAAGGGAGGGTGGTACAAGTTCTCCTGTACCTAACCCACCAAGTGATTTATCAAATCATGACACTGATATTTTTACTCGACATTTTGCAAACAGGTTAAAATGCGAGGAAAAATTCTTTGGTGACACGAAACTTCCTGATTGTCCAACACTGAACATAACAAAAGAACAACTTAACACATCTCACACTGCAGATTTTGTCCAGTCTATATCGCCTGATGTTGTGTTGACATTTGGATGCCATATGATCAAAACCCCATTACTTAACGTACTTCCGAAAAACACTATAAACATGCACGGAGGTCTTTCCCCAAGATACCGTGGAGTTGCAACCATGTTTTGGCCATTTTATTTTCTTGAACCAAACCATGTAGGCACTACATTTCATTATCTTTCAGATTCTCCCGACGCTGGAAGTATAATTCACCAATCAATTCCCGTGCTACAAAGAAACGACACTATACATGATGTCGCATGCAAGGCAATATTGACATCTTCTGATGAAATGGTTAGATTGTTGGAAATATTACAATCTAGTAATTGGAAGTCATTTTCCCAACCAAAGACTGGGAAAGAATTTGTCAATCAAGATTTTAAACCGGAGCATCTACGAGTAATCTATGACTTATTCGATGATGACTTGGTAAATCATTTCCTTGATGGAAAGATAAAATCAGATCCTCCTAAACTGATAAGGCAATTCTGATTCTATTCTGGAATTGATTTACTTTTATTATTGTGCCAAATCAAATGTATCTGAGTCATATACAATGATGATGAAAATAATTCTGACATCATTAGAGTTCTTTAGTGTCTGCTTTCTCTACTCAATATGTTTGCAGATCGATGTTGATTAAAAGAAGATTAAAAATGATATGCACTTTAAAAAAAATTATTGCTTGAATAAGTATGATTTTAAATTAATTTGTGCTCTAAAAGGTTCCAATAACATTCCCAAAATCATCTAGGATTTTACCATGTGTAATTGGTATGGGTTCTTCAGGTATTGGTTCAACAATAATTTCAGATTCTTTCCTTTCCATCTCTAATCCTTCTTCATACGCTTCAATATCCATTTTCAATAGTTCACGTAATCCTTCTGAGATACATTTCCCATCTTGATTACATATTTCTTGGAATTTCTCAAAGTCTTCTTTTGTTAGTTTAGTAGATACTGTTTTCATGGGATTGTATAGATGATAGTAGATCAAAAAGATTTTGGTTTATTCGTAGTATACCTCGAATAGACCTTGGTTTATTGGTTTATCGAAATAATACCAAACAAAGTTTGACTTATTTACAGATAAATTCTAGGCATATTATGCGGGGGTCGCCTAGCCTGGTAGG
>JADHUF010000070.1 GCA_016784625.1 Candidatus Nitrosopumilus sp.
AAATAAAATGAATTTCTAATTTTCCTTCTTTTTCTTCTTGTAATTTGCTTAATTCCTTGAAAAAATCTTGCATATCATATACCCAATAACCAATAATTATAATTCTAAATTTTGCACGATTTATCATCTGATACACTGTTTCATGCGTGTAATCTACCCCCAATCGCTTACATTTACCAGTCATAACTAATTTTGTTTTAATATTTTCTTTAGATAATTGATTCTGAGAAATTGCATTAATAGCTAATGAAAGAATGTTGCCATCATCAGTAGTACTAAAAATTTTCTTAATTTCTCTTCCTTCAGATGATGTTAATCCTAAATCTTCTTCTATAGTAGTTATTGAAAGTGTTGATGGTTGTTTATTTTTTAGATATTCTATAATTTTTTCAATTTTATGTTGAGGAATATTTTTTATCATACTTTCTATTTGTTTAAAACTAATCATTTTCAATCATTTTTACCAAACCATAATTTTTATCAACAAGTATTTTTCTATCCAACATTTTATTAAAATATTCACAACTAGTTTCGGGCAATAACATACATCCATAACATGCAGAACCATTTTGTGTCAGATGAACTGGTAATTTTTCGCCCATTGTTTTTGGGTCTTCATTAAGACAAATCGGATCACGTGAACATACTCTTGCTTTTACAAGTGCATCTTGAAGAACAGACAACAACTTACCTTCGGCTTGCCTCACTAATCCTCCCAGACTACCATCCCCTGAACTAGTAGTGTAAATCAAAATTCCACACATATTATCTGATGAGTAAATTCGTTCAGAAATAGATGCTTCGCCATACCCTGAACGTAATGAAAGCTCTTTGATTAGTAAATGCGATAACGAATGCAAAAAGATGTACTGGTTATCAATTTCCATAGAACTTGGCCATTTAGTAAGATCCTCCCATTTTTGGTGATTTTCAATTAAAGAGCCTAATCTATTACTAACATCTTCATTCATGCATTTTTTAATAAAATCATTATGAAAAACTATGAAAATTCCTTCTCCTTTTTTAATTACACATGGTAACCAATTATTCTTTTCATATTTTCTTCCAGATTTAGTTTTTCCTGCAATTTCTAAACTACAGATAGTTTCATTTTTAAAATTTTTGTCTTTCACATTAATTTCGCCTGGTGGTTTTAAACGTGTAAAATATCTAGGAACTTCTAATGCAGTAAGAATATCTATCCTTCTAACTGTTTTAAAATATTTTTTCTCTTCATCAGATAATTCTACATTTTGAATTTCTATTTCTTTTTCTTCTTGTTCGTCTTCAAAATTTTCATTATCAATTAGATCTTGATATTCTATTTTCTTTAAGTCTAATTCAGTGCTTATTTCTGAACTTTCTCCTTCACGATCTGATAACTTATTCATAAAACTAACAATTTGTTTTACAGTGTATTTTTTTACTTCTTTCCAATTCTTATTTGATTCTAAGATATTTTCTGCTTTTTCTTCATCTGTTGCTTTTTGAAACATAGGTAATTCAAGAAGTGTTTCATATTTTTCTGACTGTAGATATTTGATTATTGGATGTGCTAACTGTGGAATAATTATTCCTCTAATTATTTTGGAATAATACAGACTAGTAGATCTGACAATTATTCCAATAGGGATTTCTGTTGAAGATTTTTCATTTTCATCATCAGTAATTTTTTTACATGTTTCTTTTTTTTCTAACCACGGATATTCTCCAGAGCAAGGATGTGTTTTAAATTCACCTTTTCCATCTTTTTCTTGGTATAATTCTATACCATCATGACTCATTGCCTTACCCATACTATTTGATGCGCCACATTGACATTCTAGGCTAAAGTTACTAATTGAACTAGTTTGTCTCCCACCTGTCCACCTTAATTTTGGAACTTCGCATACAGGTCTAGGATCACTAGACTTACTATGGGCCCATTGCACCCATGGAAAATCATCTATGTGACCTCTTTTACATACTGTAACTAAACGTGCAGGAAGTAAAGGACTTTTAGGATGATCTTTACAAAAAAATCCTCTTTCTGAATACGGTGCATCTTTATGAAATTGTAACCACTGACATTTTGTATAACTACAATACCCCCATCTAGGAAATGAAATACAAGCTATACTTCGATACGGTGACTCTTTAACATAAGGCATTTTAAAATGATTTTTCTTTGTAATTTTTTGCAAATAGATGTGATGTTTTGGGATGTACTCTGTTTTATGAGCCCAAAAATCTATGGCCATAACCATTACAGAATCATTTTCTGTTTGAACAAATGAACCTGGTCCATGCGTTGTAATTAATTGTGTAGGTCTTACTTTACCCGGACTAGGAGCTATCTCACTATCTTTTTTTAATTCTTCACTCATCTTTTACTACCTCTACTTGACGATAGAATAATTTTTGTTCTTGTTCTGCATTTCTCAACGATGTAGGTGTAGAAATGAGTTGTCTTTTTGATGCAGGATCTGTTTTTAATAAATACCAGAATGATTCTCGTAACTCTTTTGATATTTTGTCATTAGAGAATTCTTTGTATTTCAGCAAATCACCATATGCCCCTTTGTAATCTTTCCAAGTGTTAAGCAATCTATCTATATGTTCCATAGTATTTTCAGCTTCCAAAGGATCAACTAATTTTACTCTCTCTTCAAATATCTTTTTTATTTTATTTAGAATTTTTAGTTGATCTGGATCTTTTTGATCAAATTTAGATGCATCATTATTATTAGAAAGTCTATTTTTTTCCATTCTAATCATTCCAACTATTACCCCAAACAATGCAATTTGTCTTGCCCTTATTGTAAATGGAGTAAGAGCAACAGTTTCTACATTTTTGTAATATGTTGAATGATAAATTTTAAAATTCTCAAAATGTGAAAGATCTCTTGGTTTTGTATAGGAATAAAGAGATATTATCAAACCAGGATTTGAACGTCCAATTCTACCTGTTGCTTGAATATATTCAGAATGGTTTTTTGGCTGTCCGTTAACTATCATTACGCCTAATCTTGGGATATCTACACCTACTGATAGCATGTTTGTTGCAAGTAGTAAATCAACAGGTTTTTCCACATTCTTCATCTCCTTTCCCAGTTTTCGCAAAATTTCTGGAATTTCTCCCGAATTTTTCCTTGATGTTAATTCTTCTGTTTCTAATTTATAAAATTGATTTTTGTATATTTTTCCAACTGGTTCTTCTTCTATTTTGATTTCTTGATTTTCAGCTTCCTCAATTGAAATTTCTTCTTCTTTCAGTGGTTTCTGTAAAGTAGTTAGACTATTTTCAACATTATGAATTCTCGATATAAAATTTGGGACAGAATCTCTAAAATTCATACTTGCCCCTCCAAGTTCTCTTTGTGAATTGAAATAGGACACAAGGGTAAAGTATGGATCTAAGTAATCTAGATTCGTCCCAGATTCAGCTAATTGCCTAATTTTTGCAAGTATTACTGCAGAAACTCTTGCTAAAACAGTTAATCCACTTTTACCTGTAGCTAATACCCCGAGGTAAGTTTTACCTATTCCATTATCGGCATTTTCAATTTGAGAGAAAAACGTATTACCAAATTCAATTACTTGTGGGGGAAAAATTTCTGTATGGTCTCGATTAAATAAATTAGTTATTTGATCAGATGCAGCTTTTGTAGTTGCAGTAGAAGCAATTATTTTTGGCTTAATTTCATTTTCATCTGTACATAAATATTCTATTGCAGTTTCATATAGTCCTGCCATTGAACCTAAAGGACCTGAAATAAGATGTAATTCATCTTGTATGATTAATTCCGGAGGTGATAATTTAACTGAATAATCATAGTTTTCAGGCTTGTTCTTTTCTTCCGGATGTGTATGTTTAGTATCCGAAGTTAGAGGATTGTAAAAACCACAATACTTGCAGTATTTTTCCATTTTTCCAAAAATTGCCTTACATTCAGGATTCCAAGCAATCTGTGCAAATTTATCCACAGTTGCAATGATTAGTGATGGACATCTTGAATAAACATCATCATCTACTAAAACAACTGGTAAGGACATATCCGGATTGACATCTAAATGTTTAGAAAACATGCAATTATTTCGTCCACAAAATAATCTCCATTGTTTTGGTTCTCCTGCAATATCTCCATTAGATGGTTTCAGTTCTTTTCCACACCACGGGCAATTAATCAAAATATATGGATTGTAACTTTTAATTTGTGTAAGATCATTATTTCCAGAATCAGTTAGTCGATATTTTGATTGTAATGCCGAATATTCCCCACCCTTTCTTCTATTTGGCGTTACACTTCCACCCACCCATAATCCAACTTGAAACGGATGGCCTCCCCATTTTTTTAAATCGCCAACTCGAATTTTTTCACATGCACACATCAATGTCGCAGCTCTTTGAAATTGTTGAACTGTCAAAAGTCTAAGAGTATATCGCATTAAAACCGAAGTTCCTATGCTTCTATCAGTGATTTGTCCATCTTTCTTTCCTCTTAATCTTCGAAGTGCAATTACAAATGCAACTAATCCTAAATAAGCTTCAGTTTTACCACCACCAGTAGGAAACCAAAGAAGATCTACTGTTTCTCTATCTTCGGATTTTGGATTAGTTATAGATTCAATATTTAATAAAATAAATGCTATCTGGAATAATCTCCACTCCACATCAGGTCTAGGTTCTAATGGATCATGACCTTCAACTTTACCTGATTCTATATTATCTCTAGCCCATTTAGCCATTGTTTGCTGCCACGCTATGGCTAAATTTGCAAATTTAAATGCCTCAAAAGCATCATTATTATTTTCATCCGTTACTGCATCGATGCCTTTCTGCATCCTTTTCAATGTAATTTCTTTAATTTTCTTGATCTTACTTTCTGCTACATCTAATTTGTTTTTAGGTACAATTCTTTCATCTTGAATTTTGTCTTTTGTTTCGTCAACCCATTTTTCATATTCTGTTAACAATGGCTGCAAAATTCCTTTTAATTCCTTTTTGTCTTGACAATTTGCAATTTTATTCATATTGATTGCATCTATTTTTGTATCTAGTTTTGTTGGAACTACTTTATCGATTGTTTGTTTTGGAATAAAGGTGGTTTCAATTTTATTTATTTTTCTATCTGTTACGGAATTTTCATCCCATTCTACTGAACAAAGATGACCTTTTCCAAAAGAAATTTTATTATTAAACAATAACTCCATATGTGCTTCCTCAGCTGAATTATCTGTATGATACATACCATGAGTATCTTCAACAAAACAATTTTCTCCATTTATTGATTCAAGAATAATTTTTGGTTGAAATAAGACATCGTAAAAAGAATTTCTATCTTTTCTTTTAGCGTTATTGACGACATAAAGATCTAAAATTACCTGTTCGCCTTCTTTTAATATTTCATATTGAATTTTAAATTCTGGTTGATTTGTAAAAATTTCTTCTCGTTTACTACTTTCAAAATCTATTTCAAATTTTTCCTTTAACGGGGTTCGATAATAAATTGGATATTTTGTTTCATTGTCTTTACTTGCCTGATATCTACCAAATGTAATGTTTACATTAATTTTTTTTGTATCATGCGTTAATCTACATGTTAGTCCAAATGAGGATGGTTTGAAGAGTTTGTCACTGGCAACTTGTGCATCTGAATTATCTTCATCACTAGATTCACCACCAATATCGCTTGTTTTGTCTTCCTCATCAATTTCCCAATTTCCTGGATAAAAAACTCCTGCAAGGTATTCATTTTTTGGGTTGATTCCTAAAATTTCATCTTCTCTTCGAGGTCCAACCACATCTGCTTTGATACTGTCAATTAGGATTTGTCGAATCTCTGCTTGCTTAATCTCAACTTCTTTTGTGCCCAACTTATCATCTAGAACTAGAAATGATACTAAAGCTTTAGGCTGTTTATCAAGCTACAATATTGAAAAATGAGCATATGAATTTCATATATGTAAATTTGTATTTTCTATGGTTTTCTATCACAATT
>JADHUF010000071.1 GCA_016784625.1 Candidatus Nitrosopumilus sp.
AACACCAGAACCTGAACCAACACCAGAACCTGAACCAACACCAGAACCTGAACCAACACCAGAACCTGAACCAACACCAGAACCTGAACCAACACCAGAATCTACTGATGATGCATCTGATTCGCCTAAACCGCCAGAAGAGCGTGATATAATTTTCGTTGGCACAAAACCCATTATGACTTATGTTTCTGCAACTTTAACACAACTATCTACAAGAAAGACTGTTACTATCAAGGCTAGAGGAAAAAGAATCACACAAGCTGTAGATGTATCTCAAATGATTGTAAAAAGAATGGATTCAGTGGGTTATGTTATTAGTGATGTGAGAATTTCATCTGATTCTCTTACTTCTCAAGATGGAAAACAGCGTAATGTTTCTACAATGGAAATTGATCTTTCAAAAAACTAGTTTAAGAAATTTAATTTTTCTTGCAATTGGAATTTTAATTATTGGAATCTCCATTAGTCTTACTGGGTATTCGTGTGGGATACAACATATGACGATTTTAAACGAAATCACTTCATATGAGAAATCTTTAGAACCTGAATTCTGTGAAATTATAGTTGAGAAAATTGATTTGTTTAATGATGATTGTGAACCTCAAATAGAAATTTTAGATTGTGGTTAAGGAAATAATTCTGTCAAAAATCTAATTCCAAAATAAACTAACATTCCACTTAACACTATCATCAATATTTTATAATTTTTGTTAGACAGAATTTTTGAACTTTTTGATGCAAGAAATGCAACTATTCCTAACCATGCAAAATCCATCCAAATATGTAATACAAATACGATTAGTATACCTGCAAATGCCCACATTAACATTGCATCTGAAATTAATTTGAATCCTATAGTTAACCACCAAATTATGAAAAATGGATTTAATGCACTTAGTATAATTCCTGTAAATAATGGACCTTGTTTTAAATTTGAAAAGTTGTTTTCTTTTTTTACAAATATTGTTCTAATCTGAATTGTTGCAAATACAAAAAGTGTAATTGCTCCAAAAATGGAAATTATAGTTCTAAACTCTGGAAATATTTCTAAAGAAAAAACTCCTACTCCTAATAGAATCACTAATGGTAATTCAACAATTGTATGACCAATTGCCATTTTCAAACCTGCTTTTGTGCCTTGTCTTAATCCATACGATACATTTGCTGCAAAAAGAGGTCCAGGTGCCATAACTCCTGATGCTGAAATTACGATGACTAGTATTGCAAATTCAAGGATCTGAACCATTATCTTTTGATATTATCTTTTAGTTATGGGATAAATACAATTAAATTTTTTTACCTATACATAGAATCTTTTAGATGTTTTGATTCCTCTTCTGTTTCTTTAATTGTCTTTTCAGCTTTTTCTGCTTCTTGTTGTAATGATGGAATGTTACATGAAGCTCCAGGAATTAATTTAGACATTGCAATACAAAGTTGTGCACTTGATTTAAAATCTGGGCCTTTTCCATCTGTATAAAAAATTATCACAATTACGTCTTGACCTGTTGTACTTCCTTCATTTAACAACATTGCTGGAATCCCTGGTACTGTTCCATGTTCTAAAACTTTCAAACCTGCTTCTTTAATTTTTGTTCTAGCTGCATCTGTGCTTCCAATTCCCATCATTTCTTCATTACCGTCTGGTGATTTGACTGCAACACTACTAACAATTAATCCGATTTTGTGTTTCTTTGCCCAGTCTAGCATTGTATTAGATACCTCTCTGTGCAATGATTGATCAAGAGTTAGATATGACAAAAATACTCCTACCTTCAAATCTTCATTAACAAAAATTCTAGTTGGATAGTTTGGCCCACCATCTTTAATTACACTAATTGGTGGAAAACTATCTGAATCAATATTTCCTACTAATTCAAACTGTGATGTATGTATCATTGATTCAGTTGCAATTGCGCTACTAAATCCTACTGATGGGAATCCATCAATAAGATACCCTCCTTCCAAATTTATTGATTTTAATTCATTAATTCTAATTTTTGAAGACAATGAATAATTTTTGTATTGATAGGATAATAGTTTTTATCTAATTTTGAATCTATTTTTTTAATTTTGAAACAAGTGCTGCATAGATAAATGGCAATATTGTTGTCACTTCTGCATGTAATGTTGTCTGTCTTGCATTTTGTGTAACTTTTCCCCATGAAATTGCCTCTTTGACTAGTGCTCCACTAAGACTTCCATCAAATTCTTGTGCAGTTGTAATGTAAAATGCATAATCTAATCCATCTCTATATTGATTCCACCATAATGTGTGATGTTTTGAAATTCCTCCTCCAATCATAAATGCGCCTGATTTTTTCGCTTTGAAAATTAAACCAGAAAGCAATTCTGAATCTCCTACTATGTTTAATTTAAAATCACTATGTTTTTGTGTGAACATCCAAATTTGACTTCCTACAGCTCCATCCATAATTCCTGGAACTATTACACTAACATCATTTTTGTATGCCCAATAAAGATACGAGTCTTCTCCCAAATGTTTTCCAATCATTTTGCATATTTCCGCAGTACTCATCTCCCTTGTTCCGTTTTGATATTCTTTTTCTAAAAATGACTGTATTTTTTCTTCAATGATTGGGCCATAACTTTCCATAGGCACAAGTACATTTCCTAATCTGTGAATATCTTGATCTGCTAACTCTTTGTCATCCATTGTAAATGATCCTGTTTTGTAATGTGAAAAATGTCTTGCAATATCATGATCTAATGATCCACAAGTTACCATGGCAACATCAAACCATTTATTTTTGATCATATCTTTGATGATTCCTCTTAACCCTGTTGACATTACAGCTGCTACAAATGAAATGAATCTAAGACATTGATCATCTGAAATCATTTTTGTTAAAATGTCTAATCCGTCTGCTAGGTTTACTGATTCAAATCCTCCTGATTTAGATAACTCTTCAAATATTTTTTCTATTGATGTAGTTGAATCAATCTCTATATCTTTAACTGGAGGGCCTGGTTCTATCATAATTTCAATCGTTGTTGGCGAGTATAAATTTCTGTCTTAATTGAAATCGTTGTACCATTTTTCTAAGAAAACTTTTAACCCGCTTAATGGCACCACTTTTTAGATGGGCAGTAGAATCAAAGTTGGTTTAGTAGGTATTGGTAATTGTTTTTCTGGATTAATTGAAGGAATTGAATACTATCGACAAAATCCCTCTCAAGAGGTTACTGGAATTATTCATGAAAAATTAGCTGGGTATGGAATTCATGATATTGATTTTGTATGTGGATTTGATGTGGGTGAAAACAAAGTTGGAAAACCTCTCAATGAAGCAATTTATGAATATCCAAACATGGTTGACTGGATCCCAAAAGATCAAATGCCCAAAACAGATGCCAAAGTCTATGAAAGTCCTATCTTAGATGGGGTTGGAGTATGGGTAGAAAATAGAATTAAGCCAATTCAAAGTTCTAAAACTACTGAACAGATTGCTGATGAAGTAAAACAAGTACTCAAAGATACTGGAGTTGAAGTTATTGTATCTTATTTGCCTGTTGGCTCTGATAAAGTAACTGAGTTCTGGGCTCAAATCTGTCTTGACACAAATACTGCTTTTGTAAATTGTATACCTTCGTTTATTGCATCTGATGAAGCATGGGCCAAAAAATTTGAAGAAAAAAACATTCCTTGTATTGGTGATGATATCAAAGGTCAAGTTGGTGCAACTATAGTGCATAGAACCTTGGCTAAATTATGTAGTGATAGAGGAACCAAAATTGAAAAAACATATCAAATCAATGTTGGTGGAAACACTGATTTTCTAAACATGAAAGAACAAGATAGACTAGCCTCAAAGAGAATCTCTAAAACCGAAAGTGTTCAAAGTCAACTTAAAGAAAGACTAGATGATGATCAAATCTATGTTGGTCCTTCTGATTTTATTCCATTTTTAGGTAATACAAAACTCATGTTTATGAGAATTGAGGGTCGCCAATGGGCAAACATCCCATACAATATGGAAGTTCGTTTAGAAGTCGATGATAAAGCAAATTCTGCTGGAATCGTAATTGATGCAATCAGATTGGCAAGAATTGCCCTTGATAGGGGAGTTGGCGGACCAATCAAACCTGCAAGTGCTTATTTGATGAAACATCCAATAGAACAAACTTCTGATGTTGCAGCAAAAACTGCATGTGAAAAGTTTGTTGCTGGGGAATAATCATTGAAATTTATTTGAATCTAGAAAAACTTCATAATCATATGTAGGCACAATTAGGTACATTTTATTCTAAAAAACACTCACTAACAATTCACATCGCTACGAAAAATATCATAATGAAACAAGAAAAATTGCGCAATTATGTCAACTAAACTTGTTAACCATCGATTATCCGACCTATTGAATAAAGATCGCTATTGGTTCATGTTAAAAAAGTTGATATTTTTGGATTCAAATCATTTGGATTTAAGAATACTACTGTTCAGTTTGAACCTGGACTTGTATCCATTTCTGGCCCAAACGGTTCTGGTAAAAGTAACATCTTGGATGCCATTATTTTTGCAATGGGTGAAAATAAACCTAAGATGATGAGAGTTGATAAATTACGATCACTAATTCATGATATAGAAGGAAATCATCGCGGTGTAGTTAAAATGGCAAGATCTAGTGTCCACTTTGATAATTCTGATCGAAAAATCCCTGTAGATTCTGACATTGTTGAGATTACAAGGGAAATGAATGAAACTGGTGAAAGCATATACTATCTTAACAAAAAGAAAACAACTCGAAGTCAAATTCTTGATTTACTTGATATGGCAAATGCAGGTTTAGGACAACTCAATGCAGTTCAACAAGGAACTGTAACTAGAATTTCTGAATTTAGCTCTGAAGAAAAAAGACAAACTATTGAGGATTTGATTGGACTATCTTACTTTGATGAAAAAAAGACAGAATCTCTAAAACAATTGGATGAGGCTGATAGAAGATTTGAAATTGCAGCTGCAAAAATGGGTGAAATCAAAAAGCGAATTGATGAGCTTGAAGAGGAAAGAAATCAAAAATTACGTCATGATATTTTAGAACGTGAACTTAATCGTTACAAAGCAATAGCTGCTGCAAATAAAATGAAGGTCGTTTCAAGCCAAAAAACCTCAAAAGAATCTACTTTACATGACATAACTACTGAAATTACACAATTTGATGGTGAAAGGAATACTCTAAGAACTGAGATTGGTGCCTTGGAGACTGTGAAAGCAAAGTCAATGGCTGAAGCCAATAATTACAATCAAGAAAAAGCATCGCTAGATGCGGAAATAAGTTCTGCAATGGAACAATATGAAATTGATAATACTGCAATCTCTGCATCAAAGAAAAGAATAGAACAACTTGCTAATAGAATTCCAGAAATAAAAACAGAGTTAGAAGAAATTAAAAACACTACTAATGATATTGACACTCAAGTTTTAAAAATAAAAGAATCAATTGAAGAAACAAATCTCAAGAAGAATAAAATCAATAAAGATTTAGAACTTGTTGACATTGAAAGAAACCAAATTCTTACAGAGCAATCTGATGTTGCAGCTAAAAAATCTGAAATTGATAATAAGATAAAGACTCTTACTGATCAACTAAATGAATCAAAACTCAAACTTTCTAAATCCCTAAATGAAAAAGAAGATTCTCAAATTAAAATTAAAGCAAATTCTATTAAATTTACAGAATTAGAACAAGGACTTGTAAATCTAACTTCATCTCAATCAAAATTTGAATCAATGATGAAAAATAATGATTCCACTATTGCTGAACTAAAATCTAGAATTGCAAAATTACAAGAAAAAAAATCAAAGATACACAATGACATGGAAGAATGGGGGTTAATCTTAGATAAATCAAGTAAAGCTGCAACTCAT
>JADHUF010000072.1 GCA_016784625.1 Candidatus Nitrosopumilus sp.
AACTAATACCTGGAAATTTTAGAGTTAAAGGAGATACATTAGACGTCATACCAGCATATTCACAAGATGTAATACGAATTTCATTATTTGGAGATGAAATTGAAAAAATTACAGTTTTAAATAATGTATCATTAGATATAAAAAAAGATGTAGAAATATTCAAAATTTTTCCAGCAAAGCATTATCTTATCGCAAAAGATATTCGAGATAAGGCAGTAAAATCAATCAAAAGTGAGTTAAAAAAAACACTAAGTGTCCTACCAGAATTAGAAAAACAGAGATTAGAAATGCGTACTAAATATGATTTAGAAATGATTGAAGAATTAGGATACTGTTCAGGTATTGAAAATTACTCTAGGCATTTTGATGGAAGAGATGCTGGCGAACCTGCATTTTGTTTGCTAGATTTCTATGGAAAAGAATTCTTATTAGTAATTGATGAGTCACACGTTACACTTCCACAATTACATGGAATGTACAAAGGAGATTATTCAAGGAAGAAATCATTAATAGATTACGGGTTTAGATTGCCCAGTGCATTTGATAATAGGCCATTAAAGTTTGAAGAGTTTGAAAAAAAACTCAAAGATGTGATTTTTGTATCAGCAACACCAGGAGAATACGAAAAGAAAAGATCAAATCAAATCGTGGAGCAGCTTGTAAGGCCTACAGGATTAGTTGAACCCAATGTTGAAATTAGAAAATCACAAGGGCAGATGGATGATTTAATTGGAGAGATTTCTATCAGAGCAGAAAAAAATGAGCGTACATTAGTGACTACACTGACTAAAAGAATGGCCGAAGATTTGGCCGAATATCTTTCAAAAAAGGAGGTAAGAGTACGATATCTTCATTCAGAAATTGAGGGATTGCAAAGAACGGAGTTAATCAGGCAATTAAGATTAGGCGAATTTGATGTACTAGTAGGCATTAACTTACTAAGAGAAGGCCTAGACATCCCAGAGGTTTCACTTGTAGCAATATTGGATGCAGATAAAGAAGGGTTTTTACGAAATGACACTAGCCTCATTCAAACCTGTGGTAGAGCCGCAAGACATGTAGAAGGAAAAGTGATCATGTATGCAGATAATGTAACTAAATCAATGAAAGCAGCAATTGCTGAAACAGAAAGAAGACGTCAAAAACAGATCAAATATAATGAGATGCATAAGATTACACCTAAAACAATTATCAAATCAATACCAGAACAAGAAACAGAATTAGATGAAATAAAAAACAAATCAAAGACAGATTTAGGTAAACAGAAAATTGAAGTTGAAATGCAAATGAAAGTATTTGCAGAAGACTTAGACTTTGAGAATGCAATAAGATGTAGAGATAAAATAAAAAGAATTGAAAAGGAGTTACAAAAAGATGAATAATAATGAATTAAGAGTTAAAGGTGCACGCCACCACAATTTGAAAAACATCAATGTGAATATACCAAAAAACAAAATTGTCGTTATTAGTGGATTATCAGGCTCTGGGAAATCAACACTCGCATTTGATACGATTTATGCAGAAGGGCAAAGACGCTATGTAGAATCACTCTCATCATACGCAAGACAATTCTTAGAAATGATGGATAAACCAGATGTTGATTCAATAGATGGGCTATCTCCTGCAATATCGATTCAGCAAAAAACAACTAGCAAAAATCCACGCTCTACAGTAGGAACAACTACAGAGATTTATGATTATTTGAGATTATTATTTGCCAGAATTGGAATTCCATATTGTACTAAGTGTGGAAGAAAAATATCATCACAATCAATTGAATCAATTACAGATTCAGTCATAAAAGATTTTGGTCAGAAGAAAGTTCTTGTTTTGGCACCATTAGTTCAAAGAAAAAAAGGAACCTATGAAAAATTATTTGAACAAATGAAAAAAGATGGATATTCCAGAGCAAGAGTAAATGGAGAGATGATAGTACTTGACGATGAATTTCCAAAACTTGATAGACAAAAATGGCATAATATAGAAATCGTAGTAGACAGAATTGTAGCCTCGAAATCAGATAAAAGTAGAATTTTTGAGGCTATTCAAACAGCAATAAAAGCTGCAAAGGGATCTGTTTTAGTGGCATCTGAAAAAGATGAAAAGATTTTTTCACAAAACAATGCATGTCCTCATTGCGGAATTACAGTAGGCGAATTAGAACCACGTACATTTTCTTTTAATTCACCATTTGGAATGTGCAATCAATGTAACGGTCTAGGGGTAAAAATGGAATTTGATGCAGATTTAGTTGTACCAGATAAAACAAAATCAATCTTAGATGGAGCGATTGTTCCATGGAGCGGCAGATTTTCATCATTTAGACGTCAGGAACTACGTGCAGTTGGGAAAAAATATGGATTTAATTTGATGACGCCAATTAATCAAATAAAATCAAAACACATCAAGATAATATTACATGGTTCAGAAGATTTGATGAAATTTTCATATGAATCAAAAAATAGCGAGTCATTTTGGGAGTATACAGATGCATTTGAAGGTGTACTAAATAATCTTCAACGTAAATTTATGGAAACAGATTCCGAAGCAAAAAGAGAATGGTTAAAACAATTCATGAGAGATACGCCGTGTTTAACATGCCATGGAAAAAAACTAAAACCAGAAGCACTTGCAGTAAAAGTTAATTCAAAAAACATTATGGAAGTCTGTGATCTTTCAATAGATTCATCGTATGAGTTTTTCAATAAATTAGAATTAAATGAAACAGAGCAATTCATTGCAAAAGATATTTTAAAAGAAATAAAAGAAAGACTGGAATTTTTAAAAAATGTTGGTTTGAATTATCTCTCTTTGAATAGATCTAGCGCTACACTTTCAGGAGGAGAATCACAAAGAATTAGACTTGCAACACAAATTGGTTCTAATCTAACAGGGGTTTTGTATGTACTAGATGAACCAACCATAGGTTTGCATCAAAGAGATAACGCAAGATTAATCAAAACATTATCAAAATTAAGAGATTTGGGAAATACAGTCATAGTAGTAGAACATGATGAGGAAATTATTAGGAATTCAGACTGGATTGTAGATTTAGGACCAGGTGCAGGGGTACATGGAGGAAACGTAGTTTTTGAAGGAACATTAAAACAAATTCTCAATAATCACAAATCAGTAACAGGAGATTATCTAAAAGATCATAATTTGATTAAAATTGATGAAAAAATTAGAGAACAAAAAGGAAAAATTATTGTTAAAGGCGCACAAGAAAACAATCTAAAAAATATAGATGTTGAATTTCCATTAGGGTATTTAATATCAATTACAGGAGTTTCAGGGTCTGGTAAATCTACATTAATCAATGACATACTTCTTAAAACACTTTCATCTTATTTTTATAAAACTTCAGGACTGCCAGGAAAACACAAAGATGTGGCAGGGGTAGAGAACATTGATAAGATAATTTCAATTGATCAATCACCGATTGGAAGAACACCTAGATCAAATCCTGCAACATACATAGGAGCATTCACCCCTATCAGAGAACTATATTCAAATACTGCATTGTCAAAAGAACGAGGCTACAAGCCAGGTCAATTTTCATTTAATGTTGCAGTAGGAAGATGCTTTGCATGTGAGGGGGATGGAGTGAGAAAAATTGAAATGCAATTTTTATCAGATGTTTATGTAAAATGTGATGAATGTAATGGAAAAAGATACAATTCTGAAACTTTGGGAGTTATGTACAAGGGTAAAAATATTGCAGATATTTTACAAATGACGGTAGAAGAAGCCTTAGAATTTTTTGAAAATATACCAACAATCAGGAAAAAATTAGAAACCGTGGTGGAGGTAGGATTAGGATACATAAAACTTGGACAATCATCAACTACATTATCAGGCGGAGAAGCTCAACGAGTAAAGCTTTCATCCGAATTATCAAAAAGAGGAACGGGTAAAACACTCTACATACTAGATGAACCGACAACAGGATTACATTTTGCAGATGTACAAAAATTACTAGATGTTTTGAATAGATTAGTGAATGTTGGAAATACAGTGATTGTGATTGAGCATAATATGGATGTCATAAAAAATTCAGATTGGATAATAGATTTAGGACCTGAAGGAGGAGATGAGGGAGGAAATGTCGTGATAGCAGGCACGCCAAAGGATGTGTCTAATTTTTCAAAGAGCTATACTGGAAAATATCTTAAAAAAGTGATAAAGAAATGATATTCGGTATATCGAAAATCACCATACCAAAAGAACCTGGAATTTATTTAATGAAAGATTCGAAAGGAGAGATAATCTATATCGGTAAAGCAAAAAACTTGAAGAATCGAGTTAGATCATATTTTTTAAAAAATCAAAATTATAAAACGCAAAAATTAGTTTCAAAGATTGCAGATATTGAATTTGTATTAACAGACAATGAAAGTGAAGCATTTTTGCTTGAATCTAATATGATTAAGAGATATAGACCGACATACAATATTGAATTAAAAGATCAGCAAAGATACACATATCTTCGAATTACAGATGAAAAATTTCCAAGATTATTAGTTGCTAGACGTACACGTAATGGAGATTTTTTAGGAAAAGGAAAAATTTTTGGTCCATTTACTAAAGGAAGTTCAAAATTACTAACCATAGGATCCTTACGTAAATCATTCAAAGTAAGAATTTGTAAAACATTGCCAAAAAAAGTATGTTTAGAATATCATATAGGGAATTGTGACGGACCATGTGAATTTAAATCTGCACAAAAAGAATATGATTCAAACATTACAGATTTAGAATCAATTTTGAAAAGTAAACAACAGATGAAAGAGTTTACTAAAAAATTACAGAAACAGATGGAAGATGCATCAGATTCAGAGCAATTTGAGAGAGCTATAGAAATTAGAGATACACTTCAGAGGCTAGGGAGTATTGATTCAGGAAAAAAGATGGAAGATGCAAAGAAATCAGATGAAGAATATTTTGGTATAAAATTTGGGAAACAAGATGCAATTGTAATGACATTCAGACAAACACATGGAGTAATTAGAGATAGTGAGAAATTTTCATTTGATTTAATCGGAGATAATAATTTTACAAATTTCTTATACCAATATTATACGACACACCAAATTCCAAAAACGATTGTTACAAGTGAAAAAATTAATGAAAAAGAATCACTCACAAAAGCACTAACAGATAGAGCCGGATTTTTGGTAAAAATCATCCTTGGTGATAAAGGAAAACGAAAAGAGATGATAGGATTGATACTTCGAAATATTGAACTAATACAAAATAAAAATGCAGACCCAGGATTAGTAGAATTAAGAGAAATTCTCAAACTGCCTACAATCCCACGCATAATCGAATGCTTCGACATATCGAATCACGGAGATGAATATGCGGTTGGTTCCATGGCAAGATTTGTGGATGCAAAACCCGACAAATCAGGATATAGAAAATTCAAAATTAAGACAGTTACCGGTAGAGATGATTTTGCAATGATTAACGAAATTGTAGGAAGAAGATATTGGAGATTGAAAAAAGAAAAAAGTGAATTTCCAGATTTGATTTTAATAGATGGTGGAAAAGGTCAGCTAAGTGCTGCAATGTCAGCCCTAAAGGAGGTAGATGTAGAAATTCCATGCATATCACTTGCAAAAGAAAATGAAGAAATTTTTGTCCCAAAGAAAACAAGATCCATAGTCATACCAAAAAATAAGGATTCAATAAAGATTTTACAGCATGCAAGAGATGAGACACATAGATTTGGCGTTGCATATAACAGAAGTTTAAGAAAGTTTGATTAACAGAAATTATCTAGAGATGATTCACGTAGAGGTTGTGCAGAAAATCCAAGTTTGTTTAAATTCATAGCAAATTCATCAATAAATCCATGAATTGTGTAAATTTTTTCAGCACCAGA
>JADHUF010000073.1 GCA_016784625.1 Candidatus Nitrosopumilus sp.
CCTATCTTTTACATCAAAACTAGGACAGACCTCCACAATATCCATGCCTACAATTCCTTTCTTTACTATCTCTTTTAACAGATAAACTGCATCTGTACTGTTCAAACCCATAGGTACTGGGACAGAAACACCAGGAGCATATGCAGGATCAACGCAATCCATATCAAATGAAATGTACACTTTATCCCCCAATCTACTTAATACTGAATTTGTCACTTCTTTGATCCCTTGCTCTCTTATGTCAAAAGGAGTAATCACTTTTAGATTGTGTTTTTTAATATTATCCAATTCTTCTTGCTCTGGAGTTCGAATTCCTATTTGTACACTAGAGGTAATTTCAATATTTGAAAGAACATCATTTGTCACAGAACCATGGTAGTTTGTAGTTGAACTTACAAAGTCAGGGTGAGCATCAAAATATACCAAAGAAATCTTTCCATGTCTTTTTGTCAACGTATTAATTATTTGTCGAGAAATTGAGTGATCACCTCCAATTGAGATAGGGATTTTTGAAGATGCAGAAATTTTATCATAGATATTTTCAATCTGAGACCTAGTAATGTTTCCCAAATCATGGACTTTTTTTTCAGAGCCTTGAAATGGACGTCCAAGAATAATTTTTCCATCTCGTTCATAAGTGTCACGTAGATTAGAGATTTGACGAATTTTGGATGGTGCTTCTTCTGTTCCTTTTCTTAATGCATGTGATTGTGATTCATCAGGAATACCAATGACTACAAATTCAGACTCTTCAAAATCATCAGTGTTTGCCCAACAAATTTTTTCCATCATGTCTTAAGAATTGAATCCTATAAGATTTGAACGGATTTACTGACTATTAGAATTTAGGACATTTATAGAATAAAACCAATCCCAAATCAGTGTCAAAAGATATTCTACCAAAAGATACAGATGAAATTCTTCCAGGCAGATATGAAGAGGCAAATCCTGAAACATACAAAGCGCCAAATATTGAAGATGTATCCCGACCTAAATCAAAGAACCTAACTATTGCAATTATTCTGTTTGGGATAATCTCTACTGGAATATTCTCTTACTATATCATAAACCAGCAAGAGATAGACCAAGAGATTACCCAAAACTTGCCTTCAGAACAACTATTGGCACAAAGATACAACGTAGGCAATCTAGGAAGTGACCACGCACATGCAGCAATTGTAATCATACTAGATGAAACTCAGGTAAACTTTGGCTTGCCGCAGTTTCAACTTTCAAGTAAATACATACACTTTGAGAATCACAACCCGTATCTTATTCACAAACATGCAACTGGCGTTCCATTAGAGATGTTTTTTGTATCAATGGGAATGGAGATAACTAAACACTGTATACTTGTAAATTACGAGTTTGTCAATACTGCAGAAAAGTTCTGTACTGGAGACAAAGAACTATCAGTTTATCTTAATGGAGAGAAATACAATTCAGAGATATCCCAGTATGAGATAAATCACAATGATAGGATATTGGTATACTTTGGAGATGAATCAGTATCAAAGTATCTAAAATATCTAGAGTCATTAGAAATATCAGATGTTCCAAAAAAGAGTTTAGGCAATTCTAATGATATAATTATTTAGAGTAATATTAAAAAGGAATAAAATAGTCTCAAATTTCTAGAATCCTTCTTCGTCTGAATCAGATTCAGCATTTACCTTTTGCAAAGTAAAATCGCTACCTTGACATGACTCACATTTGTCCCACATGCCAAATTCATTTCGGTACTTGCCTTTTCCATCACATCTCAAACAAACCAATTTGATCTAATTAGCTAGGATTAGCAATAAGGTTTTCTAATAATTTTAGTTATTATAAAAAAATAAAAAAAAGAATATTTTTAATAATCAAGTTTAAAATTAATCAAACGAAACTAGTCTAAATCTTCTACTTTTGTTGTTGTTTTTGGTAACATTCTTTACAATATACTGGTCTGTCTGCTTTTGGTTCAAAAGGAACTTCAGTTTCTTTTTTGCATTCAGAACAGGTACATTTGTACATTTTTCTGTCTTGTGACATAATTCACAGAAAGCTGTTCCCTATAAGAACAGGCGTATTGGAGTTTAGAATAAAGATTATTTTCGTAATCTGAGTAACATAATCCCTGCTGGAATACCTACTGCCAGTATTATCAAAGATATCATTAACACTTCTTGTAGGTTCATTTCAATACCTGAAATTTAGATAAAGTGACTATTACAGGTTTCAGACCATCTTGTATAGTCTGATTCTGTCTTCAGGTAGAATCTGTTGCATAAAGAGAGTTTTGCTTTCATTATCTTTTGTCTGGTAATACATCTCTTTTATTTTCTCAATTGGTAACTGATGAATAAAATTTGCAACCTTTAGAATTACACTTTTTTGATACTCCACAGGATTTTGCATTAATAGCTTTTCTTGCTCTGTTAGGTTTGGCTCACTATACATAAAACTAGGGCATTTTTCCATCCAAACTCTATAAAGTGTCAGAGGAAGTCCTTGCTTGTTGAAGGTAACAGGAATTAAGATATTATGCTGATAGGTTCCTTTCTCTTTGCAGCATTTCTTAAAACATGTAGTACAAATTTTTCGCTCATCAAATAGATTGGTAGCTACAAGTCGAGTCTTTTTACAAATATCACATGCTGTATAGTCTGCTCTTTTTCTTCCGTCAGTAGATGCTCTGACCTCACTGCATGGCCTGCAAAGATAGTACAGATTAGTAATTGCAGAGTTTAGTAGATTATTGTCTCGAAATGATATGAGAATTTCTTCATTAGTGTTACATATTTCACAAACTTTAGGCTTGTTTTGCTTGTTTAGAATTTGAAGTGCCTTTTTTCTTGCATTTTCATTAATTTTTGCTTGCTCTGACTTTGTCACTAGTCATAGTATACACATTCAGTCTTAAAGCAATTTCTGATAGAAAAAAAAGATCCAAGCTCAAATCAACTCCCATCAGTTAGTGAACATTACGTTCTGGGTTGAATGTGAACTTGTTCTGAATATACTAAAGTAAATTAGAACATAAGAACAGTGGAAAAACTAACAGATCATTTGATCCGTTTTGGCATAAATGCAGATATCCAAGAATCCATTAGGTTTCTATTCAAATTTACAAACACATCTGCATTCTCATTCCATGTTTTGATGTTTTTCTTTCCAGCTTCAATACTAGAGATAGTCATTTTATGGTATAAGGAACGATACTTTACAGTCTCCTCACCAATATTCTCATAAATAGACTTTGCATCTTTTGGTAGAACAAAATTAAATCCAGATTTGACTGCAAATTCTTTTTGGAGTAAGATATTAGCATTTACTGCATTTTTCCATGTCTTGTAGTATTCATTTTGCAAATCAAATAGTATTTGTTGAATGTGCGGTACTGTATGTTCGATTTCAGAGAAATATTTGCTAGCAGTCTGCTCTATTACATCAAAATTATCTAAAGAATCATTATTTTCAGTCATAAATTTTCTACAAAATGCAGAAACTTAAGCATATTGGAAGATTTCAGACTCACAACTAATTTGATTATCTTAATACATGACAATCACATATGCAACCTTTCTGACATTTTACCCTTTTACAGTCTGAACATATTTTTTTATTCCAATAAGGTGCCGTGTTCATATCAATATCTCCAAGTAATCTTGAAAGTTCCTTTTTTTAATTGAATAATCATTTTCATATTCTAGGATCTGGCATGTATGTTAAATTCGCAATGGGTGCATGAATCATTTTCAGATGTAGAATACGACAAACCACAATTTGAACAAACAATAAAATCTGCCATACATACTACGTCAAACAACGTCATAAATATCCTCAAAAAGAAGAATTTGAAGTTTAATTTGTTGACATTTATCATGAAATGTTAATTTGTATTTTGATTATTTTATGCGTTTATAGATCTCTTTGAATTCAGCTGATAGATTATATGATATGTTTTGCAAATGTGTTAGTTGATTCATCGATGTACTGCCCTTTCCTAACTGTCGTAAAAGGTATAGGGCTTTTTGAGGGGAAGTTTCAGAGGGAGGTTTCTGATCAGACCATGTCTTAAAAGAATCGCCCACATCTAAACAAAAATTCAAAATAAATTCCTTCCAGTTCGGCATTGCTCTTCCTTTTTCAGTAAGAATTACTTCAGATAATTCACGAAATTCGTTTTTCCTATCTGTATATAACATTACAAGGGCTTGTTGGACTTTATCTTCTGTGTACTCGTCAATATTTAGCATATACATTCCAGGAATATTCATAAATCATATACACACTTGTGATATTTCAAGTAGTTTTTGATTATTACTTGTGACAATCACAACTGCAACTATTTGGCATACATCTATGAGTTATGCAGTCTTTACAGCCTTTACTTCGGCCACTTTTTACCATTAATCTTTCTTTATCCAATTATTATTAATTTGAAACTAGACACCAAATGACTGGTGTTTTTTTTCACATTTTGAACAGTTTAACCCCTTTGTTTCAAGCCCACACTTTTTGCAATACACATCAATTCCTACTACTTCACGTGGAGAAGTTTTAGTTACCTTGATAATCAGAATTATTACTAGTAGAATTCCTATTGCAATTCCTATCAATGCAAGTACCATACATGCTATACTGCGTCATATCTTAAAAATCACTGTATTATGATACAAATTTCATTGTTTTTTCTTGTTATCTTTTTCATTAAAGACAAGATCAGAGTCGCCTTCTTTGTTTTTTCGCGCCTCATGTTCTTTTTTTTGTTTAATCATCATTTTTTTGTATGATTCATCAATTTCATCAAAACTCATGATTCATCTTTTCCATCAAAGAATCCTTTAGATTCAATGTAATCTATTCCATGTTGATTGTAATGATTATTGAGAAGTCTTAGATTTTCAAATGTCTTACCACAATGAGTACATTGTATAGTCATGAGTTTTCTTTATCATACTATGAATAAAGAGTTTAGAGTCTGATTTTAGAAATGAATTTCACGATAATATTACTCAAGGATTATCGTTCATATGTCGATAATTGTAATGACATCTTTTATTACAAAACCAATCTAGTCCACCTAAATATTCTACATGATCAGACTTACCACAAAATGTGCATTTTATAAAATTCTTTTGACTATTTTTGGTCATCTTTTATTGATTTCTTTAATTCCTCATAAGATTCCATGTATTGTTTCTTCTTTAGGTTATCAGGTATTGTCTTGTTGTTCTTGTTTATCTGATTTTTAATCTTATTTTTGGATTTAACCATCCTATTACTCTACATGATACTATGAATAAAGAGTTTAAAGTCTACAATCTATATTACAATTTAACTCAAAGGAATCATGAGTAATGAATTTCCAATTAATGATATCAAAGAAAAGATTAATGATATTCTAAAAGAGTCTGAAATCAGATTTTGTGGATTAATTGATAGTTCAGGGAATCTAGTTGCAGGAGATTTCAAAAGTGGAGTAATTCCATATGAGGATGAAAAGAATAGACAGAAAATGTATCAGGAATTAGCACATAGAGTATCCAATAGACAAGGATTTGATGCAAGTATGGGTCGAGTAAAGTATTCAGCTTCACGAAGAGAAAATGTAGTAATGATGAGTTTTCCTTTAGGACGATACACCATATTAGTAATTGCAGAACCTAGAGTAAACATTGACAAGTTAGGATGGAAGATTATCTACAAACTAGACAAACAATGGTCAGAGTTTAGCGG
>JADHUF010000074.1 GCA_016784625.1 Candidatus Nitrosopumilus sp.
GTGCTATTCACCGAACATTTCAAAACTCTGTCAAAAGAGCAAGAAGTGCAAAGTCTCTAAACAAAGCATACAGTGTTCACAAAAAAGCACATGCACGCATATTGAAAACACATCTTCGTGAAGAAGAAAGAATGATTAACAAAGCCAAGAAAAAATTAGGATAATCCTATTTTTTCAATTTTACTTTTTTTTAAAACTTTATTTTAGAATTTAGGCATAAACTCCACCAAAATCAGTGCTCACATATGACAAAGACTAAGCATTTTGGTATACAAAAGCATAAAATCAATAAATTCTGATTTTTCTTTATATTATGACTGAATATCTTGAGAAAAAATATGTTCAAAAAAACTCTATAGAAAAAAGAGATTATCAAGTTAGTCTTGCAAAACAAGCAATAGATGAGAATTGCATTGTAGTTTTACCCACTGGTCTTGGAAAGACTGCTATTGCATTACATGTAATTGCAGAATATTTGTCAAAAGGAACTGGCGGAATTTTATTTCTAGCTCCAACTAAAGTTTTAGTAAATCAGCATTATGAATTTCTAAAAACAAATCTAACTATAGATGATATTTCATTAATTACTGGCGAAGATCTTATTCAAAAACGAGGAAAACTTTGGAACAATAGTGTAGTTTGTGCTACTCCAGAAATTGCACGAAATGATCTTAATCGTGAAATTATATCTCCTGTACAATTCAGTCTTGTAATATTTGATGAAGTGCATAGAACTGCAGGTGATTATGCTTATTCAGGAATTGCACAAAGATTTGAGAATTCTTCTGCTAGACTTGTTGGGATGACTGCAACTTTACCTAGTGAAAAAGATAAAGCAACTGAAATTCTAACAAAACTTAGAATTTCTAGTGTTGCAGAAAGAACTGAAGATAGTCCTGATGTCACACCATACATTCAAGAAACTAATACTGAGTGG
This sequence comes from Candidatus Nitrosopumilus sp., assembly GCA_016784625.1. Next base: position 938 of record JADHUF010000074.1, read on the forward strand.
ATTAACGTTGAACTACCTCCAGAACTAAAAGCAATTCAAACATTATTGAAATTAGCACTAGATGAAAGATATGGTGTATTAAGAAAAAATGGTATACGTCTAGCAGAGCAACAATCTCTTTCTGCTTTACTTCGAATCCGACAATTTGTGTTAAATCAGAATAGACGTTCTGCAAAACCGTTATTCACTGCAATTCGAATTCACTATGCACTAAATATTTTAGAAGCACATGGAATCACTCCTTTTTTGAAGTTCTGTGAGCGTGCACAGGCAAAAAAAGGTGTTGGAGTCAAAGAACTCTTTGAAGTTGATCCAAACTTTACAAGAGCAATACATCTTGCCAAAGAGGCGCAATCTAGAGGTATTGAGCACTCTAAAATTCCAAAACTCAAAGAAATCATTGCGTCTGTTCCTGGAAAGGCTTTGATTTTTACGAGTTATCGAGATTCAGTTGACTTGATTTTCAATAAACTAACTGAGATGGGAATCTCTGCAGGAATTCTAATTGGTAAAGCAGGTGAAGCAGGACTAAAACAAAAAAAGCAGATAGAGACTGTACAGAAATTTCGAGATGGCGCTTTTCAAGTACTAGTTGCAACACGTGTTGGTGAAGAAGGATTAGATATTGCTGAGGTTAATCAGGTTATTTTCTATGATAATGTTCCAAGTTCAATTCGATTTATTCAAAGAAGGGGGAGAACAGGAAGAAAAGATACAGGTAAACTTGTAGTATTGATTGCTAAAAATACCATTGATGAGACATATTATTGGATAGGAAAAAGAAAGATGACTTCAGCTAAATCAATGGGTGAAAAAATGACCAAAGTCTTGGAGAACAATCAAGAAATTGAATCTCAAAAAACAGGACTAGATGCTTTTCTCTAAATATTGTGTTGAATAGATATTTTATCAATAATATCTTGTTTTCTTTGAATCACTTTATTTTTCATTCCTGATTCTAAATGATGAATGCTACTACTTTTTGCTACTAGTAAATTCTCAAGTCTAATGTCAAATTGATTTTGAAGAAATTCTTTTACTTCTTGTGTTTCTCCTAATCCTAAATTCTCAAATGATTCTTTTGCTAAATTAATAATGGATTTTTCTAGATATGATAAAATCTCATCTAATGTTTTTTCTGTTAGTACAGTCAATTAAAAAATTATCCTAATCTTTTGATAATGTGATACCCAAATTCTGTTTTAACCGGATCTGAGACTTCACCAATTTGTAGTTTGAATGCTGTTTCTTCAAATGGCTTTACCATCATACCCTTTGTAAAATAGCCTAAACTCCCATCTCTTTTTCCACTACCCGTATCAATGGATAGTTCTTTTGCCAATTTTCCAAATTTTTCTCCTTTTTTGAGCCTCTCTACGATATCAAGTGACTCACTTTGTTTTGCAACCAGTATGTGTGAACACTTTATCTTTACAGGCATTACAGTTTAGGATTTTTGTGCTGTTTCTTAATTGTTTTTCTTTTATTGCTTGAATATTTCTGCTCGTATCTCTGGAATGTGTTTGTATATGATATCTCTAACTTTGGCTTGATCTTCTGCAGTTGGCATTTCTTTTTGTGCACTGAGAATTGCACCACTCATACCAAGTGCCATCCCCATAATAATCCCAAAAACAAATTCATGTGGATTATCCACTTTGAATATCTCTTTGTTTTCTTTAATCTCTGTTAGATATGATGGAATTGTAGCCATTGCTCCGTTGATGGTTTGAGTAATTATCATCTCTAATTGCTCTTCACTCATGTGTTCCTTTCTGAGCAGATTCTTAATAAATTTGTGCCTAAGATTTTTAATCAACAGACTCTGAGAAAACACATGTTCTCATATTTTACTGCAAATGATGCAAATGCTATACTTCCTGATGTGATAAAAAAATTTGAGTTTTCCTTGGCTAAAAAAAATGAAGTATCAAAAATAGAACAACAATTACAACTTAGTGTCTCTACTACAAACTCTTTTGAAGAATATGCCAATCTAAAACAACAACTAAACTCTGCAATTACAAAATTCTATGAATCCGTTGAAATTCTAGAAAATACGGGTGTAATGGTCAAAAGTATTGAGCAAGGACTGCTTGATTTTCCTTCAAAACGATTTGATGAAGAAGTTTGGTTATGTTGGAAATATGGTGAGACTGAAATAAAATTCTGGCATGAAAAAGATTCTGGTTTTATGGGTAGAAAGCCTATAGAAGTTAGTGATGAATCTTTAGTATGATTATTTACTATAACTTACTCTTTTCTTGTCTCTGCAGATTCCACACAGATAGTTTTTCTTAAACTCCTCTAACTCTATTTTGAATTCTTTAGTTTGAGAGTATTTTTCTCCAGCTTTTATCCCTCCAGGCACTTTTTTCTTACAATTAGTACAATGAATTTCTAGATTGAATTTCACTTTTTTCTCATTTTCTGAATTTTTACCAATTATCATAGGCATGTTTTCTTTTATTTTGATATAAACAATAGCCTAAAATCAAAACTCATGAATATTATACTGAGAAACTGGTACTTCTTTTGATGCTCTCAGTTTGGCTTCGTGTGATTCGTGTGAGATTTCTTCTTGCATCTGTAATTGCCGTCTCTGTTGGGTTGGCACTTAATTGGTGGCAAAACTTTTCAATAGATTTTTTTGATGCCATTTTGATATTTGCTGGAGTGATGGCACTTCATGCAAGTGTCGACTTGCTAAATGATTTTTGGGATTTTAAAAGAGGAATTGATACTAAAACTAAACGAACTAAGATGAGTGGTGGAACTGGTGTCCTACCAGAAGGCTTACTCAAACCATCATCTGTGTATCGTACAGGTGTTGCATTTTTAGTAATTGGATCTGTAATTGGAGGATACTTTGTATTAACAGATGGTATTATTATTGGAATTATTTTGGGATTTGCAATTTTATCTATTTACTTTTACTCTACTAAAATTGTTGATTCTGGTTTAGGTGAATTTTTTGTTGCAGTAAAAGGATCTATGATTGTCATTGGTACTTTTTTTATTCAATCAGGGCAAATTACTATAGAATCCATTCTTAGTGGAATTATAGTTGGAGTTTTATCCTCCCTAGTACTTTTCATTGTCTCTTTTCCTGATCATGATGCAGACAAGTCTCATGGCAGGAAAACTCTAGTAATTGCAGTAGGAAAAGAAAAAGCATCAAAACTATTTTGGATTTTTCCATTAATAATTTATTTTTCCATTATAATTGGTGTTTCTGCAAATCTATTTCCTTTAGTGTCTCTGATTACTTTTTTTAGTATGCCATTGATGATAAAATCTGGATTAGGATTAAAGAAAAATTATGATTCTATAGAAGAGTTGGTTCCCTCCATGTCCTCTACTTTGATGTTTAGTAGAATTACAGGGGTACTATTTGTTGTTAGTTTTCTAATTGCAACCGCACTCTAGACATAAATTTAGCAATTTATGAGAATTTGTATGATTTCAGGCTCAGCAACTTCTGAAGGAACCAAAAAATTTGCTCAAAATTCAAGTGTAAATCAAGATAATTTCAAAGAATTTGAAAATCTTACATTATCTAATGTTGGAATTGGAACTTATCTTGGTGAACCCGATGCTAAAACTGATCAATTAGTTACAAATGCTGTAAAACAATCAATTATTTCTGGAATTAATGTTGTAGACACTGCAATAAATTATCGAGCTCAAAAGGCAGAGCGTTCTGTTGGAAAAGCAATTTCTGAATTAATTCAAGAAGGAAAAATTTCACGTGATCAGATATTTCTTAGTACTAAAAATGGATATGTGACAAATGATGCTGATGTCAAGTTGGGTTTTTGGGAATATGTTAAAGAAGAATATTCTCAAAAAGGAGTCATCAAAGAAGGCGATGTAACTTCTGGATACCATTGTATGACCCCCACTTATCTTTCTGATCAATTAGATCGTAGTTTGAAAAATCTAGATCTGGAATGTGTTGATTTAATGTATCTTCACAATGCAGTAGAAGGACAAATCAAAGATGTCTCTAAAGAACAATTCTTGAAGAATCTACAAGATGTTTTTGAATTATATGAACAAAAACGTGAAGAAGGAAAAATTAAATTCTATGGCATGGCGACTTGGGAATGTTTTAGAGTTCCAAGTGATAATCCTCAGTATTTATCATTTGAAGACACTGTTACTATGGCCAAAAAAATTGGTGGAGATAATCATGGATTTAGATTTATTCAATTACCATTTAACATGAATTATGATCAAGCATTACTTGGAAAAAATCAAATATTTGGCACTGAAAAAATATCTATCTTAGAGGCAGCTGTGAGATTAGAAGTTGGTGTGTTTACCAGTGTCCCATTCATGCAAGGGCGTCTTTTAGCTCCTGGTGTGCTACCTGATTTTAATGATCTAAAACCATCTTTACGTGCGTTGCAATTTATTCGCTCATCTCCTGGTGTCTTGGCACCATTAGTTGGACAGAAATCACCTGAACATGTTTCTGAAAATCTTGAGATTATGAATATCCCTCCCATGTCTGAAGATGAATTTCTAGCACTAGTCAAAAAACTGACTTCATGAAGATTT
>JADHUF010000075.1 GCA_016784625.1 Candidatus Nitrosopumilus sp.
TGTGGGTATCCCCCTGAATATTGTGCAAATGCAGAACTAGGAATTAACAAAACTATTGAGAACAAAATTGCGATAATTATTACAGATTTCACTAATTACTCTGTAAGAATTTTGAACTTAAGCGTATTGTATGAGTAATCGTTCAACTGTCAGTGTGATGAATGTTCATCGTGCATATGATATGTTAATTCAATACCAAGTTGTATGCCATGATGAGATTCTATCTTTTTACCACAAATTCGACAGTTTAGATGCACATTCGTGCTAAAGTACGGTGATTTTATATCATCAGCCATTAAAATCCCATATTTTCCTATGGACTTAAGCGTATAGTTTAGAATTTAAGGTTTTAGCGGACATCTAAGTCCATCAGCAGGGTGTAGCATAATGGTTTCAGACGTACAACAAATTTTTCCATAAATATCTTTATAGAGCGTCTCTTGTTTTTCATTACATTCAATTATCTTCCGTTCGTTATTTTGTTCTCTATAATATTCGCCTAGTTTTTTTGGAAACTGATCAATAGAGCCTATGAGAAATGGCACAATAATGAAAACAGCGATAAGTGAAAGTATTACGGAAATCATAATAATTTTTTTATTACTTCGTTTTGATGGGCTTGTTATAGGCTTGGCAGATACAGAATTTACTTTTGAATCTGTTTTAGAATGTTGAAATACATTTGTTCCACATTTAGGACAGAATTTAGATGATTCTTCAGTAATTTCAAACCCACACTTGACACAAAAAACCATATCAACTATCATTTCATTTTGAACTTAATTGTATGGATAATCGCTCAAAAATCTACCAAATAATACAAGTATAACCCATATTTTGCACACATATCACGACCCGACAAAATAGGTAAACTTTCTTTTTCATCTAGAGACTTGAAACTCTCCAAAAGAAAGTAAAGTGGTTTTGTCGGGTTTTACGCCTAAAAAACAAAAATTCAAAATCAAATAATGTCTTCAAAATGGTCGAATATGTGATAAATCAGTCTAAATCAATAAAATTACTGAATTTGATTAATTCTGTGAAAATATGCTAATTTTGGGGTTTTGTAGTATCTATCGTTGAAAGTGTTTCTTGTTTTGGTATTTTAAAATCAATATTGAGCCATGCCCTTTGAGTTCTTCCTTCAATCTCTATTCTATCCTCTTCATAATATTCAGCAAAAGCCTTTCCAAACTGACCTATTCCTTTAGGAATCTGTCCTTTCTCAATCATTACTTTCTTGTAGTAATGATATGTTTCCCGCTTACTCTTATGCTTCTCACTATCAACGATATAGTTTGTAGCAAAATCATCTATAGGATCAGCATTTTCATTCCATTCTTTTTGAATCTCTCTCCAGTTCTTTGAATAAGTGAACTTTCCATATTTATTCAGTCTATTTGCAATAACAACTAAACTTGAGAATACCAAATTCTTCTCTCCTTGATTCTCTTCCAATTTCTCTTTGAGATATTCTATTCTTTCAGGATCGTTTTCAAAATCTCTTTCCCATTTTACAATAATCCATCGTCTAAAGAATCCTTGAGACTGATCAAAGACCTTGGGGAATCTATTGCATGAGAACAATAACTTGCAGAATGGATATAATGTAAATCCTTGTTGATGTTTCTTTTGAACTTCAATACCTTCATTTGATGTAATTGCTTTAACCTTTCCAGTATGTCTTAATTCGTTTTGTTCCAAATCTGGAAAGATGTTTGCTGATTTTCCTACCAAATTTGCTCTTAGGAACTTGTCTTCTGAAATATCTTGCAATGCAATATTACTAACGTTATCTTTACCAATCAAAGATTGAATGTATGACAAACAAACAGATTTTCCATTCTCTCCACCACCTAAGAACATGAAGGCTTTTTCATCAACATGGCGTTTGATTATGGGACTAGCTATAACTTCAAGAACTGTTTCAAACTCTTTCTGTTGGAATTTACCATTTACAGTAAAGGAATTCTTTAGATATTTCCAAAATAACGTATCTTTGAGATTGTCTTCAATATTTTCAAATTTGGGTTTATTATATTCAACAGGCAATAGAACTCTACTAAGATGGTTAGGATTATGAGGCTCTAGTTCTAGTGTTTCTAGATTCAAAATACCATTTTCAACAGTAATTAAATTCGGATCTGTATCAAATTTCTCAAGATCTGAATATGTTTGAGCCTTTATTTTATTGATAACTTCTCTTCTATCATGAGTTGTGCAATTTGGAATTAAATTTTCAGTTTTTTCTTTGATTATGGTTTCAGCTTGTAAATTATCATAAATTTTTCCATTGTATAGTAAAATTTCTTCAGTATTTCTTATTGTAACGAATCTATTAGCTCTTTGAAGTTCTTGTGCAACATTATCTATCTTCTGTTCTCCTTCATAATCTTCAGGATTATATTTTGCATAGTGAACTAGTTTAGGATTTGAAAACACTTTATCTTCAATAATCTCTGAATTAATAATTTTAAATTTTATCATATCTTCATTTTTAACTCCATCTAGTTCCGTTGAACCATGTCTTGTTTGGAAAACTTCTCCTATTGCACGATAAATGGCTGTATGGATTCTTTCTAACTTTTCTTTCTGTAATACTAATTGAATTTCATCAAAACAATCATTGAAATTAATTTCAATTACGTTTGATTGAATAATTGCATTGTCAATCAATGAAGTGTATTTGTAAGAACCATTTTCCTTGAATCTGTTAAAGAAAAGTTTGATTAAATCCGATAATCCAGAATCAGTATAGGTTTTTCTCTCTTCCAAAGTCAATTTTCAATCTCCTCTTTTGAAATAATCCTCTTGTCAAATGGGTGTTTGATAATGTGAGTTTTACACACTAGAACGGTGTCATTTCCCATTGAACCGCCGTCATAAGTAACCTTGAATTCTGATTTATCGTTACAACAAACTCTCATCTACAATTCAACCTCATGTCTTTTGTAATTTTTATCACGAATCATTGATTCTAGTTCCTCTGGAGACTTTGTAATGAAATAATTCAACCAAAAATCAATAGTGGATCTTGAGTGATATCTAATGTGTCTTGCAAGACTCGATTTACTAGTGTAGTTTAACGATATATCTCCACATACAACACACTTGAATTCATCTGTAATATTTACAAAGACGGCAACTATATTATCTAAATTAGCCAACAAAAATCCTAACCAAAAATTCCTATCGGTTTTAAGAAATCTAGGAGATGTTTTGAAATGTAAATATCCTTCAGGATATTTTGCATTAGAAGGAAATAAAGTCATTTATTTTAAAACCCCTAGAACTATGGCGTTGCTAATAATCTGAAGCATTGCAATACAATCCTCTGTTTTGGGATAGCAATTCTTATCGGCTGATGAATGACCATGATCATGTGTTAAATGGAAAAATAAACTTCGACAATTAGTAAATCGTCTTAATTTACCATTTGGTCGATCCTGTTTGCATTTTAAACAGAAGAGACTGCCTTCAATTTCTATGGCATTTTGACTACAATCAGGCAAATCCTTTTGCACTTTATTAATGATGAGTGCTGAATTAGATAACATGTCCTCTCTTGGTCGGGTGGATTTTTTTAGAAAAGGAAGTGTGGCAAACACTTTCTTTTTTTATTTTTAAAAATGAAAAATCCCCAAGGAACATTGATAAGATTCCTTGAGGACTGGAGCTGGTGTTAAGATGGGCGAGTAAAAAATTTGAAGTGTCTTTTTGTTGATTGATTGATACACCCAACATTAAGAACGACCTCTTTTGGAATTTTGTTTTGCTTTTGCAAGTATGTCAGAAATAAATCCAGATCTTGAAATCAATCCCCTAACACTGTCAACATTTTCAAGAACGTCTTTAGGGACGGTTATTGAGATTTTTACTACATTTTGCATTATACTATTAGTAAGATAACTGTATATAGGATTAATGTAGTTATTCTATTAGAATGTCTACATTTGATACTTATTTCACGACTGAATCAAAGACTCCAATTAATCAAATTAACATAATTCGATATATGGCTCGTAACGGTAGTCAATCAAAAGTAAAACTTTCAGAAGCATTGAATAAGAATTGGTCTGAAATCAATGATTCAATCAAATCATTATTATCTAAAAAATTAATCATAGAAGATTCAAACACTAAAAAATCAAAGGAGAAGTTTTTCAATATAACACCTGAAGGATTCAGTGTTGCAATATGGGATGAATTAAAACTAAATGATAAAAACTTCAAACCAATAACTCCAATAACTAGTAAACAATTCTGGAATCATATATCATATTCAAATTACACCATCCAAGAAATTGAAGAAATTAGCAATCTATTTGAAAAAAATATTTTGAAAATTGATTCAAAATATGTGTTGCCACAATCATTTCTTGATAATATCCATAACAAAGAACAGATAGATTACAATAAACCAAAACAAAATTCAGATATTGAAAAAACATCACATATCCTAAAAACAATATCTCATTACAAACCAATGAAACAATCATCATTAATTCAAAAATTACAATCAAAAAATACATTTTTGGATATAATGTATTTAATGGATAAAGGATTGATTACAAAATATCAGGACAAATATGATTTAACTCATTCAGGATTATTAGAATTATTGTTTATTATTTACAGGGATTCCAACATTGAGTTGTATTGGAATAGAAACCCTAACCTTATAGAACGTACTAAACTAGATCCAAAACCAATTAAGTTCTGTAACATATCAGAGTCAAAAGATCCTGAAGCAATTAAAATAACAAAAGAATTAGATAAAATTCGATTAAAATACGTTCATTTATTGCCTGATATTTTTAATGGTGGTAATTTTCAAAAACTTGGAATTTCTTTTTTTGACATAGTTGAATTATTAATGAAAATATACAAAAACCTTGATTTTACACCTAAATATACTAGATATGTTGAGGAATATCAATTCCTTCAAGGACTAGATGATAGTAGAAGGAGAAATTACCGTCATAAAATACTGGAACATTCAGATATTTTTTCAGATGAAATTAATTCAGGTGAGAGGCGATGGTTTGCCATAAATCCAAACATCCGTCCCACTATACATCGAATGTATGATTATCTATCTTTAGACGAGTCTCCTTTTCCTTCCCTGACTGAAAAAGACAATGCTAATCATAGTACGTTGGATGAATATACATATAAAAATGTTCAAAGATTAGTTGAGAGAAAAATTACGTTTGATTTCTATTGTATCTACAAGGCATATTGTATGGGTTGGAATGACAAATTGAAAGATTCAAAAATTCAAAAGGATCACGATCAGGAAATTAAAACATTATTGGAATATAGCACAAATTATATTCAAAATATAGGAAATTAATTTCCACTCCACGAACAAACATGAGATTCATAACCATTCCATGTTTTATTCTATAATTTTCAAAGTAACAACATGAGAAAACAAATTTCAAATC
>JADHUF010000076.1 GCA_016784625.1 Candidatus Nitrosopumilus sp.
ATTCTTTGAGCATTATCATAATATTCTATTGCATCTTTGTACTTTCCTAAATGACTAAGAGAGATAGCTTTATTCATTAAAGCAGTAATGTCATTTGTATCTATTTCAAGTGCTTTATCATAATATTCTAAAGCATCTTGATGTCGATTTAATTCGTTTAAAGATAATCCCATACTGTTTAGAGTCCAGATATCTTTAGAATTTGAGACAAGAATTACTTTGCATAGTTCTAAAACTTGTTCATACTGCTTTAGGCTCTCAAGTGAATAAATCTTGTTTTTGAGAGCATAAGTATCTGCATCTTTAATTTCTAAGACTTTGTCACAATAAACAATTGCTTCTTCATATTTTTTTAGGTAAATTAGAGCTAAGGAGATATTTTGGAGTGCAACCATATCATTAGGGATTTTTTCAAGTAAATTTTTACAATAATTGTACATCTCATCATATTTTCCAGAATTAAACATTCGAGTAATTACATTTGTAGGATCAAGAAGGTCAATCATTTAACTATAATTTAATAAAAATCCATTGTCTTTAACCTATTCTAAAATTAAATAAAAAAATCTTGTAAAAACTAGTTATTTCAAAGTTTTACGAAGAGTTTCATTGAGAACTTTAGAATAACTATATGAAGATTGTTCTTGTTGAATCATTTTTGCTTGACGAAGTCGAAGTTTTTTGTCTAGATCTTCATCAATCATAATAGTAACACGTTTACTCATTTGTATCAAAATAGGTTATGAATATTATAATATAAGATTATATGAAAAGTTCCAAAATTGGGAAATTATAGGCTCAATTATGAGCAAATTATCATTTTACAAGTTCAAGAAGTGCTTTTGCTTGCTTGAAATGTACTTCATCAATCATTTTCCCATCAACTGTTGTAGCACCTTTTCCTTTCTTTGTGGATTTAAGATAGATTTTGCATACTTTTTCTGCCCAAGCAATTTCACTTTTGTTTGGATGAAACAATTTGTGTACAACAGAAATTTGATCTGGATGTATGATACTTTTTCCAGAATACCCAAGGCTCTTACCTATTTTACAATCTTTTTCTAATCCCTTAGAATCTTTAAGATCTTGCCAAATTGCATCTATTGCTACGACTCCAGCTGCATGTGCATCAACAGGAATTTTTGCTCTGGAGTATTTGGCACCTTCCTGTTCTTTGGTATATTCAATTCCTAGATCATTTAGTAGATCAAAAACACCAAAGACTACTGCAGAGACTCTATTCCCAAAAGATGCAATGCTAAATGTATTTACCACACCTTCTGCAGATTCAATAGAAGGAATTATTTGGATTGGTTTTAATTTTCGAGTTTTTTCCAATCCAGATATGATTTTTTCAATTTTTTTCATCTCCTGGATATTGTTTACTTTAGGAATAACAATCCCATCAATGCCTTTTTGAATTACTTCTTTAAGATCAGATGGAATTTTTCCAGATGTTGGAGAATTTGTACGAACAAAAATTGGAGATTTGTATAATTTACGAGACTTTAATGCAGATTTGATTAGTTTTCTTGCATTTGTTTTTTCATTATCTGGAACAGAGTCCTCTAGATCAAAACAAACAATATCAGATTGTAGTTTTTTTGCTTTTTCAAGAAATCTTGGATTATTTCCAGGGACAAAAATAAGGCTACGAAAAAGCTGTGTCATTAAATGATTAAGCGCCCTCTGGCTTCATTAAGATTTTGCCAAAGAGACCTTTTCCAGTTACCATCTTTGTGTGGGCTTCTGCTGCTTGTTCAAAGGAATATGTTGAATCAATTGCAGCTTTAATTTTACCTTGACCCATCCAGTATAGACCTTGATCAAGTTCAGCTTTAGTTCCTTGTGTTGAACCTAAGATGTTAATTCCTTTAAAGAAGACATGTCTAAGATCTATTTTTGCGTCATAACCTGTTGTTGCACCACATGAAACTAAAGTTGCACCATACTTGAGTAATGTTAGTTGCTTGTTGAAGTGGGTTTCACCAATATGATCAAAGGAAAGATCAATTCCAGGTGCTTCACCTTTCTTCTTAGCAATCTCTTTTGTAATTCCTCTAACTTCTTTATGCCAATCTTCTTTTCTATGATCTACTGCAAAATCTGCTCCAAGTTCCAGACATTTATCTAATTTGTCTGGACTTGCAGTTGCAATAACATCACAATTGTATAGTTTTGCTATTTGAATACCAAAGCTTCCTACTCCAGAACCACCACCCATAATCAAAACAGTTTGTCCTGGTGTAATTTTTGCTCTTCCAACTAACATATGCCATGAAGTCAACAAAGTCATTGATGCAGCTGCTGCATCATCATATGATACACCTTCTGGAATTTTTGAAACATTAACTTCTGGTAAATGAATCTGTTCAGAATATGCACCCCAAAGAGGGCCAGTTTGGAAACCCCAAACCTGTCTCTGTAGACAATCAAATTCTCTTCCATCTGTACATGCTTTACAAACTCTGCATGCCAAGTTTGAATGAGATACAACTTTATCACCTACCTTGAAATTTTTTACATCATCACCAACTGCGATGACATCTCCTGCAACATCAGATCCAGAAACGTGTGGGAGCGGAACTGCAACTGGTACTCCCCTCATTCCCCAAATATCATTATAATTTAATGCGGATGCTTTGTTGGTGAAAATTACTTCATCTGCTTTTGGTTTTGGATCATCTATATCCTGGACTTTGAGGATTTTAGCAAAATTATCATCTGGTGCATATTCATTGTATACAACGGCTTTCATGACTAAATCGAGTTTATTCCCATAATTATATTTTATCTGTATTAGATTCGATTTATCTTAAAATCACGTTTAGGTTGCTGAATAGAGAGCAATATTTGCTTTAATTGATCGTCAGTTAGTTGGCCACGAATTTTTCCTTGGGTTGCCATTCCAATGAGATATTGTTCTACAAGATCAGATAATTCTGGTTTTACCATTTTGATATTGTTTAATCTGGACCTTGCTTCTGATGAAAGAATTTGTTTTAGAATCTGTTCTTTTTGTGCTGAAATTTCTGCCTCACCATGTGAATGGTCATGAGGTTCTGAGCCATCATGTGAATGAGGTTCTGTTCCATCATTATGAAAATGTCCATGAGATTCTGGTTCGTTTGGATTAGGATAACTCATTTTGAATCTAAGTGTATACTTTCAATTGAGGATTTTCAACAATTAATTCTTTAAGAATTTCTGTTGCTAGTCTATCTAGTTTTTGCATTCCTTGTTTGGAAATAATGCGACCTTTCATCTCAATTTTTTCTACATAGCCAAGTTTTTCTAATCCATGAATAGCGTTACGGATAATTGCACCACCAGCATCTTTGTGATGAGCAGCTCCATATCCAGATGGTTTACCACCACCATAATCATTTCTTAAATCATTAACTCCAAGAGGGCCATTAAGGTAAATTTTTCTCATCAATGATGCACATCTAGTATACCACCAGTCTCTGTCTTGTGGGGGTTTATCAGCATGAGCTCCGGTTTTAACAAATGGAATCCATGATGGTGCAGGAATATCTTCATTCTTTAGAATATCTGCTAATCTTTTTATCAACATATCTGCCGGTACATCGTATACTTTTGCCATAAAGTGAAAAAATTGAGAATCGTCTTATAAATCATTGAGGTATTATTTTTCGATAAGTATGCCCACACAAATTACAAGAAATTCTGATCGATTTGACAGATGCTCTTCCTAGACGAATTCTAGAATTAATTCCAGGCGCAATAAAGGATTTACATTTTTTACAAAAAACCATCTTTAGATCATAAGGCATTCTAATTTTATGTCGAGTACTAATTCGACGAGCAAGAAAAGCTTGACGTTGAGAAAGTTCAGGATTTATTTTTGCATTAATAATTGCATTTTCAATAAGAATTTGCATTCTTTCCATTGCAAGTTTTCTAACTGCAGGCTTCACAATAATTTCTAAAAGTACACCTAAAAATTAGTTAGCATTAAAATGAAAAAATGCAGTCAGCGGGATTCGAACCCGCGTCACAGGGTTGGAAACCCCGAATACTAACCAGGCTATACTATGACTGCAACAAAATGAAAACTTGAGTTCCTACATAAAAATGGTTTTTTCACACTCATAAAGTATCCTAGCAACTACAACATGACCTTCAAATGATTCATCACCAATAGAATAAAGTGTATTTATTTTATTTTTGATTGAATCAGAAAAATTTCCTTTTTGGAATCCTCCAAGTACAAGACATGTATCATCTGAAATCTCTGATGCAATTTTTTCATAAGAATTTAGTGTGCCTTTAGTTGAAAATCCAATTACTTTTGATGGATTAATTTCATCTACTAACTCTGAAAATGTTTTCTCTTTAATCTCAAGTAACACATCATTATTTATGATAATTTTTTTTTCTTGATATAATTTTTCAATTAGACCTTCAAATCTGTGATATGATTTTGGTATGTGGACGTTTTGACCAAAATAAATTACTTTATCATCAATTGTATGAACAAAAAGTTTTATTTTATTTTGAAGATATAATGGAATTGTAGTAGCTTCAAGAATTGAAAAGTGTACCAGATCTGGTCGTCCTCTTTTTATTTCATTTTCAATTCCTTTCATAGCTGCAAAATGCCAAGAGTTATCTAGCAAAATTTCTGATGTAGGTTTTCCAAGTTTTCTTGCATGTGATACAACTGATGGATGATGTTTTAATTCAGATGGAACAAGTTCTAATGATGATTCAGATAAGATTAAGGAAATCATTTTAGTTTATCATTTCAATTTGTTTTTTAAATTCATTCCAACTTGATTTAATATTTCCATCATTATTGATCAAACCAGCACTACAGATGTAGTTGCTTAATCTTTCAATTACATGCTCACTACTTCCAAAACCAGAACCTCCAACAGATAGAGTGTTATCACCAATTTCTTGTTCTTCAATTACGCATGTTCCTTCAGGTCTATCATACTGTCTATACCAAGTGAAAAATTCCAATTCGGACTCATTTTCAGTATAAAACTCGAAAGATTTTTCTAAAAATTCTATTTGTGTAGAATCACTTCCTCCAACAAAATCTGATGTACTCCAGCTAATCTCAAAGACTCCAATTTTTTTATCATCTACCAAATCAAATACTTGTTGTAGATCTTCTTTTGCTTCTTGTGGGGTTTTATTAATTTCATTAAGACTATCAACTGGAAAATATGAAAAAGCTACAAAATCACCAATAGCTAAATCAGATACTACATGAAGTAAATTTTTATTTAAAACATGGTGTAGTGCAAATGCATTTCCAATTTTTACATCTGGATGTTTCTTTTTAATATCATCATAGACTTTGCTGAATAG
>JADHUF010000006.1 GCA_016784625.1 Candidatus Nitrosopumilus sp.
CTCGCCTGCTGCGCCCCATAGGGCCTGGGTCCGTGTCTCAGTACCCATCTCCGGGCTACTCCTCTCAGAGCCCGTACCTGTAATAGTCTTGGTGGGCCATTACCTCACCAACAAACTGATAGGCCGCAGTCCCATCCTATGGCGATAAATCATTTGGAACACAAACCATTCCAGGTATAGTGTTCTATCGGGCATTATACTCAGTTTCCCGAGGTTATTCACGTCCATAGGGTAGGTTGACTACGCGTTACTGAGCCGTCTGCCTTGTATTACTACAATGACTCGCATGGCTTAGTATCAATCCGATAGCAGTCAGGTCCGGCAGGATCAACCGGATTCTGAATTATTTCTTGATTATTGAAGTACATTTTGTACTTATATTGGAATTGACGGATGCACATAATCTTCACATTTCAGATTTGATCTTTTGATCAGATCCTCATTTTGTATGCGTAACTGGAGGCCCATGAATCATAACTTGGCATATTGCCATACTTCATCACGAGCGCCGCCTATTGCGTTACGTATGCAGAAGGTGAAGAATGCAGAAACCATATAAACCATACGTGAATTTATGCCTGATCGACAAAAAAATTGAAAAAATTACAACAAATTTTTTTCAAGCATTAGACAGACGTAGGCACAAAAATAGATAATCAATGATTCAATAGTTAAAATGGCAGAAGTGGATTTTGTCAATTTGCTTTTGGATTACATTAACGAATACAAAAAAAAGACAAAGACTTCAGCTAAACTATTTTCAAAATCTTTGAAACTTCACGTCAATGGTGTTTCTCATAACATAAGATTTTATGAACCATATCCATTTGTTGTAAAATCATCTTTAGGAAAAAATCTAGTGGATTTAGATAACAACAAGTATACAGATTATTGGATGGGTCATTGGAGTTTAATTTTAGGACATGGTCCAAAAAATGTCAAAGAGTCTTTGAGAAAGCAGATTGAAAAAAGTTGGATGTATGGAACAGTAAATGAACAGACAATAAAATTATCAGAGTTAATCTCAAAAGCAGTTCCAGTTGCTGAAAAAATTCGCTATGTAACATCAGGAACTGAAGCTACAATGTATGCAGTAAGATTAGCTCGCTCAGTGACCGGTAGAAAAATTATTGCAAAAATTGATGGGGGATGGCATGGATATACTTCAGATTTACTAAAGAGTGTGAATTGGCCATTTACAGAATCAGAAAGTAGTGGAGTAGTAAATGAAGAAAAAATTGTTTCAATTCCATACAATGATTTAGAAGAGTCATTAAAGATTCTAAAAAAACATGCAAAAGACTTGGCAGGAGTCATAATTGAACCAATATTAGGTGGGGGTGGATGTATTCCAGCCACAGCAGAATATCTAAAAGGAATTCAAGAATTTATTCACAAAAATAAATCGTTATTTATTTTAGATGAGATAGTAACGGGTTTTAGATTTAGATTTGGATGTCTTTATCCAACTATGAAATTAGATCCTGATATTGTAACTTTGGGAAAAATTGTAGGAGGTGGAATGGCAATTGGAGTTATGTGCGGTAAAAAAGAGATAATGGAATATGCAGATACTACTGGAAAGAAAAAATCAGAACGAAGTTATGTTGGAGGAGGAACGTTTTCTGCAAATCCCGCATCAATGGTTTCAGGTTATGCAACACTTAGTCATTTGAAATCAAAAAAATCAGTCTATTCAAAAATCAATGAATTGGGGGATTATGCCAGAAAAGAGATTGGAAATGTATTTGATGGTAAAGTAATAGTCACTGGAAAGGGTTCATTGTTTATGACTCATTTTCTAAAAGATGGAATCACTGAAATTACAAATTCAGCACAAGCTGCAAAATGCGATGGAGTAAAACTTGCAAAATATCATTTCAAGATGATATCTCATGATGGAATATTCTTTTTGCCCGGTAAACTCGGGGCAATTTCAGATGCTCATTCCAAAGAAGACATTAAGAAAATAGTTTTAGCATCTGAGAATTTTTAGATATCAATCCTCTGGGAAATTCTTATTTTTCCATAAAGTTAATTCTGCAAAGATATCAACATAATTTTCAGATTTTATGGTGATATGAACATGAGCAAAAAGATCACCTAATTGCGCCTCAAATATTATGGTACATTCTTTTTTGAAAAAAGGAACAGTAATTCCAATTTTTTTCAAAGAGTAAAATTCAATATTTCCAACTAGTATTGTTTTTTCCTTTATTGTGATTGGGATTTTTTCGGGATTTTTGTTAATGGATTCATCTAACTCTTTTTGTATGGAGTCATCCCAAATTTGGGAATCCTGAGGCCATCTATGAACATGTACTTTATCAGATGAATACGTAAGGAAAGACATAATCAAAATAATTTTTGATTCAAATTAAGCGTATCTTCTAAATTCAGATTTTTATAATTAATCATTCTAGAAAAATATGGAAAAGAAAAAAGAAGGAAAAGAAGCCTATGCAACTGAAGACCCCACAGATACTTCTGCCAAAGAACAAGAAGAAATGGCAAAAGAGGCAATCAAGAAATTCAAGTCACTAAGTTAAGCCAAACTTTCATTAGCAGTATTATTTTTTAGAAATTATGGGATTGTTTGGCTCTAAAGAAAACCCAGAAGATATGATACATCATGCAATGTCCATTATGGGAAAACAGCCAAAAGCCGCCATATCATTATTTGATAAAATTCTAAAACAAGATTCTAAGAACACTTTAGCATTATTTAACAAAGGTTTAGCTCTAAATCAGAGAAAAAAGTATAGTGATGCAGTTACTTGTTTTGATAAATTATTAGAAATTGACTCAAAAGATGCTCAAGCATTAAACAATAAAGGAATTGCAATGGCAGAGATGGGAAATCTTCAAGAAGCATCAGAGTGTTATGATAAAGCAATAGAGGCAGACCCAAAATATGCTGCATCTTATTTTAACAAAGGAGTATTACTTGATAAATTACAAGAACCCAAAGAAGCACTAGTTGCTTTAGAAAAAGCAATTACTATAGATCCCAGAAAACCAAACGCCCTAGTCTACAAAGGAATTGTACTAGGTAAAATGAAAAGACATGAAGAAGCCTTAAACTGTTTTCAAAACATTTGTAAAAAATACCCAAATAATTTAGATGCATTTTTTCAAAAAGGCATTCAATTAGCAGAATTAGAACAACACGAAAAAGCACTAAAAGTATTTGATGAAATTCTTGCAAAATACAAAGACAATGTGAATGTCATTTATGCAAAAGCACGAAGCAAAGCAGCATTAGAAATGTATCCAGAGGCATTAGAATTATTAAAACAAGCAGTTACTAAAGATCCAAAACTAATTCGTAAATGGGCAAAAGAAGAAAAAGCATTTACTCAATTACATAATGATGATAAATTCAGAGCACTAGTAAAATTATAAAACTTTTTTTCTTACAGCATCTATACGAATAATGCCAACTTTCTTTTTTGGTCCAATTAGTCTTGCTTCAAAGATTGGAACATAAATTTCAGTAATTTCACGCAAAATAAACTCATCATTAAGATGCCTCACATTTGCCTCTAAGGGTTTTTTCAGTTCTAATTGAAGTTTTTTTATTGCATCATCATATGTGATTTCAGGTTTTTTGGTATTTTGTGCATTTTTTTCTAATATTCTTTTTGGGTAATTTTCAGTTGTTTTTGCATTAATTTTAAAGGGAAATTTCAAGTCATTTCCATGATGATCAAATGTTAATTCACCTTCTTCTTCAACAAACACATGTTCTTCTAATTTCAAATCAATCTTGTTTTTACCACGCTTACCAACAAATGCCTTTTGTAAAGCAGATTTTGAGCGGATGGGAAAAATTCCATCACCTAAGACAACTTCACGAATATTAGAATCAACAGATATGCTATGACTTGTTTTTCTAAAATAATCTGCAAGATATTTTCCAGAAACCATCAATATGCACTCATAGTTTAATTTTATAGAATGAACATGGACATCTTCTTTTTTTGGTCTAGAAAGCAACGACTTGAAGGGATTTGTTTTCTTTTGATCAACAATCTCCATTGCTTGGTTTTCTTCAATGTTTTTTTTCAAAACAACAGTCTTTACATCATCAGTTTGTGTCAAAACTAACCAAATTATGGAATTCCATCTATTAAACCAATTCCAGTAAGAAAGAAATAATAGATTTGACATATCACAAAAATCATGGGAACAAGAAAAAAAGGTGGATATATTGAAAAATTTCTAAAAAAAGCAGACAAAGCACTACAAGAAGGAGTCAAAAAGGCAGATGAGGTGCTAGAGGATGCAGTTGAGCTTGGAGCAATGACTGCAAAACAAGCAAGTAAAGCAGGCAAAGATCTTCGCACGCAAGCAAAAAAAGAAAGAGAATCACTACAGAAAAAAGGAATTGAAAAAATCAGTAAAGGAATCACTGTTGCAAAAAATGCCACATCAAACACTAGTGAAAATTTAGAGATGCTAAAAAAACTTGGAAAGTTAAGAAAAGCTGAAGTCATTACTGAAAAAGAATTCCAAGCAAAGAAAAAGAAAATTTTGGATAGAATATAGAAATGAAAAAATCAAACATCCATGGTTTTGGAGATAAAAGAAAAGTAAACCCTAATTGGTTTACAAACAAAACATGGATGAAGGTTTTATCAGAAAAGATAAAATCAAAAGAACAGGACATCTATCATGTTCATTTTGAGAAAGGATCTAAAACAAAACTTCATTGGCATAATGGAAATCAAGTACTAATTGCAACAAAAGGTAAAGGAAGTATGGAGATCTTTAAAAGATTTGGTTCAAGTAAAAATAATTTCAAGATTAGAAAAATACAGAAATTCACACTTAATGAAGGAGATATTGTACACATTCCAGCAAAAACACTTCACACACATGGCTCAATTGACAAGAAAAAAACATTTTCTCACATTGCAATAAACATCTTACCTAAAAAAAATTCAACATACAAAACAATATGGTACGAGTCAGATTTTAAAACAAAAGTTTCAGAAATCATTTAGAAAACATGTCACTAAGAAAAAATTCTGAGATTAAATATATCCAAGGAGATGAAGGTACGAAAATTAAACAATATTTTCATCCACATAACACACTAAACGGAATCAATTACAGTATAGCACAATTTATCCTAGAACCAGGAAAAAAATCTAAACTTCATAAAATTAGATCATCAGAAATATACTATATTTTAGAAGGGAATGGGAATTTGATGATAAATGAAGATAGTCATAATCTTGAAAAAGATGATTCAGTATATGTCCCACCAAATTCAAAACAATTCATTGAGAATATAGGCTCAAATAATTTGAGATTTTTATGTATTGTAGAGCCTGCATGGAAAGCAGATGATGAAACCATATTAGAATAGATAAGATTTAGCACAAATTATGTACAATTGTTTTTAAGATATTACAAATCTGTATTTCATAGTGAATGCATATCAAGCACAAAAATTACTAAACGTAAAACAAGATTCATCTCAAGAAGAGATCAAGGCAGCTTATCGAAAGATGGCACTAGAACTACATCCTGATAAAAATAAAAACAAGGATGAAGATACTGAATTTAAAAAAATTACTGAGGCATACCACCATCTTAAAAATAATAACACATCAGCATATCAAGAATATACTCCAAGTAAATCAAAGACAAACTTTAAGAAAAAACCACAATGGGGAGTTCCAAATGGTGAAGAAATTCCAGAACAAGATTGGAGTAAATACACTAAAGAATTTGAAGAAGGGAATCCTGATTTTTGGAAACAATATGAGAAAAAATTCTGGGAGGAATACAATGCACATATACGCCCAGATGGCAAAAATGGGGAATTTGATAAAGCAAAAGAGCCTAAAAAACAACCAACTCTTTTCACTAATGTAGATGAAACTTTGTGTATTGGTTGTTGTAGTTGTGAAACTATTGCACCAGATGTTTTTGAGATAAATAAAAAA
The DNA here is from genome assembly GCA_016784625.1 of Candidatus Nitrosopumilus sp. The sequence goes on from JADHUF010000006.1 coordinate 5,961, forward strand.
ACTCAATCAAATCCTAAATCATCAGTAATTAATCAAAAAGGTGCAGGAGTAAATAAAATAATGAGTGCTGCAGAAACTTGTCCAACAAAAGCAATTAGTGTAAAAAATTTAGATACAAAAGAAAGAATGTATCCTCATTGAAATTATATTTTTAATTTATTATTTAGATCTGCAATTTCAGATTCAGATAGTTTCAATTCAGAAGTAAACATGCTATGAATTGCACCTGCAGAATCTTCTTTACTTCGTGGAACTAGATGCACATGAACATGAGGAACTTCTTGTCCTGCGTCAAATCCATTGTGTACTGCAACTAAAGTTGCACCAGTTAGAGCATCTACTTTAGAGATCATCAGATGAACAAGAGAAAATAGATCCGTATTTTCTTCAGAACTCATATCTTGAATTTTTTGATGGTGATTTTTGGGTATAACAAGTACATGTCCCTTTGCAAGAGGGAATGCATCTAAAAAAGATACAGAGTTCGAAGTTTCTTTAAGAATTTTTGCAGGAATCTCACCTGAAATGATTTTACAAAAAACACAATCCATAAAAAATCATTAGAGTTTCAAAATATTAAATCATCTATTATGGCTCAACAATTGATGCCCATGCAAGATCTTTGCCAAACTTTATGGTTGCATTATCACCTGGATTTAGAGTACAATTTTTAATCGTCTTTGGAATATTGTCAGTAGTTTCAACATAACATATGCCATCATCATTTAATAAAATTATTACATCCTCAAATACATCCTCACGAATTAAATGCCAAAAGGGAAAAACCATTGTAGATAAGACAATTCCTGCAGTAACAAAGGCACCAATAAAGACCAGAGTTGTTTTTTGGCTTGAGCTTAATTCCATTTTACCATAAGCCACCATCACCAGAATTTGGATCTAATTTCTTTTCTGGAATATTCCCGTGTGCCTTTTTCATGTGTTTTTTCAAACGTTCAGGATCATGTAATTCAGTACCACATTTTTCACACTTTGTTTGATTTTCATCCTCTTTTTTCCGTTTGAATAAACCCATTATCTGATAAATTTTTGAAATACATTAAAAGGTATGCGAATCATCCTTATAATCTTCAAGATTTTTGTATAAGATTCAACTCCACGGGAATTTATCTACCAAATTGGGGATAAAAATAGATGCAGATATGTGTAAAAATTGAATTTGTGGAGGATTCTAATTACAACAAGAGATGTTTGGAATTAACTATGCATCAGCATACATTGAAACTTCCCAAGCTGTAGGAGTTTGTGCAAATGCAATATATTCTTTGTATTTTAATTCAGAATATTGATCAAGAAAATCTTTTGTGAAAACATCTTCTAAAAATTTAGAATCACTTATCAAAGAATCAAGTGCACCTTTTAATGATATAGGTAAAGCACCAATATTATATTCTCTCTTCTTTTCTGGAGAAAGTTTGTATACATTTTCTTCAATAGGATCTCCTGGATCAATTTTATTTTTTATTCCATCCAATCCTGCTAACAGTAATCCAGCCTCTAAAAGATAGATATTTGCAGTTGGATCAGGTACACGATATTCAATTCTTTTACTTTTTTCTTGATTTCTGTTATACATAGGAACTCTAATAGCAGTAGAACGATTAGATAACCCCCAACAAATATTGACTGGTGCTTCAAATCCAGGAACAAGACGCTTGTAAGAATTGGTGGTAGGGTTTGAAATTGCACATAATGCTGCGGCATGACTTAGAATTCCTCCAACATAATACCTTCCAGTCTGACTCATCTGTGCTAAATCATCATCTTTATCATACATTACATTCGTATTTTCATTCCATAAACTTTGATGAGTATGCATAGCAGATGCATTATCACCAAAAATTGGTTTTGGCATAAATGTTGCAACTTTATTTTTTCTTTTTGCTTTAACTTTTACTAAATTTTTTACAGCAATGACATTATCTGCCATTGCAATCATTTCATCATAAACTAGATTGATTTCGCATTGACCAGAAGTTGCTACTTCATGATGTTCTGCTTCAATTTTTATTTCAAAATGTTCATACAAATCATTACATACATCTTTTCGGAATCCAGCAAGTGTATCTTTGGGTTGTGATGGATAATATCCTTCCTTGAAAGCTATTGCAGTACTTACATTTCCTTTAGCCCAGGGAGATTCTTTAGATTCAATAGAATAGCCTGAACCCCCTCCAGAATGAGTTGCAGCATATGGAGAAGGATAAACGCTGATTGTATCAAAGACAAAAAATTCTATTTCAGGCCCCCAATTACTGTGAGTCAAGCCAAAATCACGAAGTTTTTCTGAAGCTTGATGGGCAATTCCCCGAGAATCTCGATTATATCTTGACTCCTTGTTTGTACTGCCATCATAAAGATCACAAAATATTCTTGCATTTTTTCTAGTACCAGGATCATAATCACTTGGAAGAATTCTAAATGATAACGGATCAGGTAATAAAATCATATCAGAATTATTTACAGATTTAAATCCAACAATAGAACTAGCATCTAATTTTTCAAGACCGTTTACAAAACTACCTTTATCAATTGCATAACTTGGCATTCCAACACTATGAAGTTCACCAAAAATATCTACAAACCAAAAATCTATGAAAGATATATTTTCATCTTGAATAGTTTGTAACACTTGATCTGCATTCAATAGGATTTTTTTGTAAATCACTTTACTAATGTCATCTTGTAAGAAAGAATTGTCAAGTTAGTCAGGCTAATCTAAAATAATTAGGAAACATAGAAACTTAGTCAGTATTTTGAAGATTTAACTTCATAGAGGCGTGAACTGTTTTTAGGGTTAATTTAGAAAACATCTATCTGAAATTATAAAGGACGATAAATAGTCGTCAAATACATGATAAAGGTTACGAACTGTCCTTTATAATCTTCAAGCCATCTAGGTCTAACTGATTTTGAAAAAAGAAAAACTGAGGATTGCTAATCCTCATCATCATAGTCTGATTCTGAATCTATGTCTTCATTGTCATCATCATATTGATAGCTCATAGCAAATGTGGGTTGTAATTCTTGAATTTAAACAAGATGTATAATTTGCTCTCGAAGTTTTTATACGTGAATTAAAATCCGCCATTTGCCGTTACAAGGTTTGTAGGTAAAACCTAGTTGGTAAAATCCATACGGAAAGAAAAACCTTCAATCAATCTGGTGATCGCGTTTGGCTATTTCTGAACCATCCACAGTTTATCTCAAATGATTATGAACTTTAAGCGTATTGGAGTTTAGAATCTAATTTCAAATCTAGAGTTTGCAAATCCCAATGATTCTAGTCAATTAGATTAATTTTCTAACTTACCAAACTATCATTGCAGGGGCTACAAAATACCCTCCTAAATTTATTTGATAGCATTCTGTGATAATATGTGTTTTAAATAAAATCTGAACATAAGAAGTGATAATAGTATCAAAACTGCTGCCACCCCAAAAGAAACAGAATAACTTATTGCGTTTGAAATAAGCCCTGCAGTCAAAGAACCAAAAAATATCCCAAGTCCTATCATGAAGCTATTCACACCTAGGTATGTTCCTTCAAATCCTCTTGGAATAGTTTTGAATAAAATTAATGAATTTGCAGTACTGTATATCGAAAACGCTGCTACCATCAGACATGAAGATATTACAGCTGCAACAAATGAGTCTACACCTACCATTTGAGGGAAAATAGTGGCAGCAATTAGAATTCCAAGTATCCTTGGAATATATGCCAATTGTGTAGCGCGTTCTTCAGAAATTTTTGCAATTAGTTTTGGAACTAGAAAGAAAATTGCAAGTAGAGTTATTGTTTGAATCATGTATACTAGAAAAACTTGAGAATCAGTAAATTCATATTTTTTTAAGAATGGAATGAATGCAGTAAAGTAGACGTTACTGCCAAAATAAAACAGAAAATTTGCAAAAAACAAAATTCCAATCTCATGTGAAACATTACCTTTGAAAATTGAAATAATATGCTTAAAATCATGAATTTGTGGAACTTTTTGATATACAATTTGAAAATGATATCGATTATAGTTGAAAATGTGTTTTAGACCATAAATGGAATGCACCAGTGTTTCTCTTTCAAGAAAACTTTTCTTCTCTACTGTCATGCTCAGAATTGCAGCAATTGTGCTGGACACGGCACAAAAAATAAAGTATGGTCTTAGATCAAAAAATGAATCCCATAATACGCCCACAAGAAATGCTAAAAGACTACCAAAGCTAGCAATAATTTGAATCCTTGAAAATAATACACCCCATTGATTATTTGATACAGATTCCATAACTAAAAGATGAGTTACTGGATTTTTCCCAATTATGAAAAATCCTAGAATCGCTGAAAGAATAAAAACAAATTTAATCTCAGATATAAAAAACATTGCCAAGCTAGATACAGCGATTACAGAAAAACAAATTATCAAAATTCCTTTCTTTACATGAAATTTATCGATGACTTTACCCCAAAAAATAGCACCTAATGAAGAAAATCCATAATGCAGACCAATTACAATTCCAACATCTGCTACATTTCCTCCGAGAAATAAAACAAACAAGGGGATTGCAATGTGTATGCCTTCAGCAGTGATGCTCGCAGGCATAATGAAAAGCATCCACTTCTTCTTCTTAGAAATCATAAGATTATTAATTTGAATTAAAAAATTGTTTTTGATACTAGATGGTCAAATTTATAGCACCAAGAAACAATAGTTTGTCTAGCATATACAAAATAAACAGCAGTCATTTCAAAAAGTAAAGTTTTAACCGTGCGAATTTCAGTTCCTACAACTTTATTGTGAGGTAGATAATCATAGTAAGATTATCCATGGTAAATGTCCTGATTTACAGATGAGTTTTGTAGTATTTCAAAGAGTTTCGTAGTTTTGGTTTAGAACTCTTCTAAAATTATAAAGGAAGAAAATGAATTTTCAGATACATTATAAAGGATACTCAAGTTTTGAAAAACTGTGACAGTAAAAAACATCACAGTTTTAGGATCTGGAGTTATGGGACACGGCATTGCTCAAGTTTCAGCTACGGCAGGATACAATGTAGTATTACGAGACATCAAGCAAGAATTTCTAGATAAAGCAATGGAGAAAGTAAAATGGAGTTTAGATAAACTAGTTTCTAAAGAAAAAATTTCAAAAGAAGAAGGTAATGCTATTTTTGCAAGAATCACGCCTGTTGTAGATTTGAATGAAGCAGTAAAAAATGCTGAATTAGTTATTGAAGTAGTTCCAGAAATTATGGATTTAAAGAAAAAAGTGTATGCAGAACTAGATAAAGCTGCATCATCAGAAGTAGTATTTGCATCAAACACAAGTACATTACCAATTACTGAAATAGCAAATACCACGTCACGTCCTGAAAAGTTCATAGGAATTCATTTTTTCAATCCACCACAATTAATGAAACTAGTTGAAATTATTCCTGGAGAAAAAACATCACAAGAAATAATTGATTTAACTCAAGAATATGTAAAATCAGTTAACAAACAAGCAGTATTATGCAGAAAAGATGTTCCAGGATTCATAATTAATCGATTATTCATCCCAATGGTTCATGAAGCATGTTATGTTAAAGATAGAACAGGTGCAACACTTGAAGAAATCGATTCTGCTGTCAAATTCAAGTTAGGATTTCCAATGGGCATCTTCGAGTTGTCAGATTTTACAGGAATGGATGTCATTCACAAAGCAACTGTAGAGATGCACTTGCGAGACAAAAAAGTAATCAATCCACACCCACTAGTTGAAAAAATGTTTGATGAAAAAAAACTTGGACAAAAATCTGGAGAAGGATACTACAAGTATTCAGATGACAAATATGAAAGAGTTACACTTTCAGAAGAATTAGCAACAAAATGTGACCCAATTCAGCTTGTCGCCAACATCATAAACAATGCAGCATGGCTTGTCACAAATGGTGCAAGCGACATAGAAGAAATAGAAAAGGCTGCACAGTTAGGATTAGGTCTAAGAAAACCACTATTTGAAACAGCAAAAGAAATAGGGATTAAAAGAATTGTTGATGAATTAAACAAACTTGCTGGAGAACATGGGGAATTTTACAAACCAGACCCGTTACTTGTGTCTATGCAGTAATTAATTCTAAAATTTTCTTTACTGCCTCTTGTGGAGTGTCTGCCCCAACGATTTTGATGTTTTCTCTATGATCAAGAAACCCATCAATGTACGGAGTTATAGAACCACCTAAATTTCGTATTGCAACCATAGGTTTTTTGTGCATATATGCAGCACATACTTCAGACAAAGTTCCAGAACCACCACCTACAATAATTATTCCATCGGCACTTAATGCATTTAGAAAATCACGGGCAAGTCCCATACCACTTGGAATTACAATATCACAAAACTCATTGGCCAATGTTGCATCGTTTTGAGGAAGTATCCCCACAGTTAATCCATGAGAATCATGAGCTCCATGTGATGCAGCATCCATTACTCCTCCTAATCCGCCAGTTATCAAAACAGAATCAGATTTTGCAATTTCTGCACCAACATCATATGCAATTTTTTCATGCTCTGGTGTACATCCATTTGTATTATGACCAATAACTAAAATTTGACGCTTCTTTGTCACAAAAAAGATAGAAAAAAATGCTTTGAAATATCTTTCTAATTTTATTAGGATTTGTCGTCTCCAAGAATGGATTCAAGTTTTTTAGTAAGAAAACTTTGGAATGTGATCTCCATCGGGGTTGATGAACGTGCAGTTATTTTCTTGCTTTGTATAATTTCATTCTCCAATCTTTCTCGAATTACCTGATCATCGAAGATTTGATGTTTCAATGAAATTGCCTCTTTTTTATTACTAGTGTATATTTGAACCCAGTAATAGCCAGTCTGACTATCATCAATTTCTATTTCAGTTATTTTCATAATAGAAATATCAAATATTTGCTTTTTAGGGTTTCAAGTTTTCTATAGGTAAATTGAGACTGAGCGTAAAGGATATTAGGTAAAAATACAAACAATATTCATGGAAAGACGTTCAATACCAGTATGTTTTACAGAAAAACAATACAAAATGATCGAAGAATTTGCCAGGAGAAACGGCATGCTCAACACAAGCCAAGCTCTTGAAAAAATCCTTAGTCAATAAGTACTTTTTTGGTATTTTTATTTTGTTTACATTTATAGAAAAGTCACTTTAAGAGAATCAAAATGGGATTATTTAGTAGAAAACCAGCATATTGTACTGTTTGCAACAAAGAGTTAACTCATAAACACAAACCAAAACGAGAGTGGAATATCAAAGGTGTACTTTGTGGAGATTGCCATTTTGATAAATCAAAAGAGTACTTTGAAGGAAAAATAATGCAGTCATGCATGGTATGCAAAATAACAAAAAAGATTACAGACTTGTGGGAACCTCGATGGCAATGGGATATGGAAGGATTGTTGTGCAAAGAGTGTTTTGATAAAAAAGAAGAAGAGCATACAAAGAAGAAAAATTTTTGTGCATTATGTGGGAAAAAAATTGGACTAATTAGATACAATGCAAAGAGCGGATGGAAAATTACAGGTCAGCTTTGTAGAACTTGTTGGGATGAAAAAAAGGCAGAGTTTGGATAAAAGTGGGTTTATTTAAAAAAATTAGATGCGATGTTTGTGATAAAAAATTTTCAAAAGAAGAAGAGATGATGAACCATAAACAGATTGTTCATGGTAAAGATTTACAGTATGATTGTAAAGAATGTAACAAGTATTTCTCAAACATGGAAGATATGAGAACACATTTGCAAAGAGAGCATAGTTATAAAAAAGACAGATAGACTAGATTGCTTTTACAGTTTTTACTACAGGAGGTCTTACTTTAGTGAATACTCGAAACCCACATATACATTTGATTTCAGGTAAACGAGATAATTCAGTATTTGAGACAGTTGTGGCACATCTAAGACAAGAGTAGATAACATCAAATGTCTCTACAGGTGTTTCTTCAATAGTTTCTTCAGTCGTATCTTCAACCATATTTATCATCAAAATTTCTGTAATTTAAGGGATACCAAATTATGTTAAAGATAATTCAATGTAAACATCATCAGGGATTTTAAGTCGCATTAGTTGTCTAATTGCTTTATCATCAGCATTAATGTTGATAATTCTTCTATGCATCTTCATTTCCCATTTCTCATAAGTTTCAGTACCACTACCACATGGAGATTTTCTAGTAGCAACATGTAATCTTTTAACAGGAAGTGGAGTAGGACCTTTTATTTTAACGCCAGTTTTTTTGCCAATGCCCATAATTTCACCACAGACACCATCTAACTTTGGTAAATCAGTAGATGTAAGTTTAACACGGGCAGTTTGTGTCATGAAAACCAGTCTATGGTTTGTACTCTTCAGTAATTTCTTTGACGATTCCTGCTGCGATAGTTGCACCCATATCTCTTAGAGCGAATCTACCCATTTCAGGGAAATCTTGGAATGTTTCGATACAAGTTGGTCTTACAGGTCTAATTTTGACAATTGCAGAATCTCCAACTTTAAGGAATTTTGGATTTTCTTCTTCAACTGCACCAGTTGCTGGGTTGATCTTTTGGAGGAACTCAGTAACAGTTGCTGCAACTTGTGCAGTATGTGCATGCATAACTGGTGTATAACCAGGTGCAATTGCTGTTGGGTGATGAATAACTATAATTTGTGCTTTGAATTCTTTTGCAACATTTGGTGGTGCATCAGGATGTCCAAGTACATCGCCTCTCTTGATATCTTTCTTTTCAACACCTCTAAGGTTGAAACCAATATTGTCACCTGCTTCTGCTGATGGCATTTCTGTGTGGTGAGTTTCAATTGATTTGATTTCACCAGGAGCGCCTGAAGGCATTACAATAATTTTATCACCTGCTTTCATAGTTCCTGTTTCAACTCTACCTACAGGTACAGTACCTACACCAGTAATGGTGTAAACATCTTGAATTGGAACACGCAGTGGTTTACCAGTTGGTTTTTCTGGCACTGTAAAGTCATCAAATGTTTCAAGTAATGTCTTTCCACTGTACCATGGCATGTTCTCAGATTTTTTAACTAAATTATCACCTTTCCATCCAGAAACTGGAATGAATGGTACGTTTTCTAATTTGTAACCTACAGATTTTACTAATTTTTCACCTTTTTCTTTGGCTGCTTTGAATGCATCTTCAGAATAGTTACTATCATCCATTTTATTGATTGCAACAATAAGTTGGCCTACACCGAGTGTCTTTAACAAGAATGCATGTTCTCTTGCTTGACCGCCGGCTGCAATTGCAGTATCAGTTTCACCTTCTTTTGCTGAAAGTACTAAAATGGCTGCATCTGCTTCAGAAGCGCCAGTAATCATGTTTTTAATGAAATCTCTGTGACCAGGTGCATCAATTAATGTAAAGAAGTATTTTGATGACTCAAATTTTTGGAAAGCAAGATCAATTGTGATACCTCTTTCTCTTTCGTCTTTAATGTTATCCATAACCCACGCATACTTGAAAGTGTCACCTTTTCCTGTCTTTTCTGATTCTGCGGCATGTGCTGCAATTGTTCTTTCATCTACAACACCTAGATCCATCAAGAAATGACCCATAGTTGTTGATTTACCGTTATCAATGTGACCGGTTACAATCATGTTCAAGTGTGGTTTGTCTGCCATATGGAGTGGCTTGCTGAGGGCATTTATTAGCGTTATGGATTTTTGAAAAAAACTCTATTTTTTTTCAAAGAAATTTAGATCAGATGACTTTGTCAAAAGCACATAAATCAAAGGGGCAAAAAAGAGAATTATGAAGATTACAGTATCAGTTATCAAAGCAGATGTAGGTGGAGTTGGAGGTCATACAAAACCAAGTGATGGTTTAATTGAAGCAATCAGAAACACCGTCAAAAATTCAGCAGACTTGTTGATCGATTATTACATTGGATATTGTGGAGATGACACTCACATTGTAATGTCTCACACTCATGGAGTAGACAATGAAAAAATTCACAAACTTGCTTGGGATGCATTCATGGCAGGAACTCAAGTTGCTAAAGAAGAAGGACTGTATGGTGCAGGACAAGATTTGTTAAAAGATTCGTTTTCAGGAAATGTGAAAGGAATGGGTCCAGGGGTTGCAGAAATGGAATTTGAAGAAAGACCAAATGAAGCATTTACAGTTTTTGCAGCAGACAAAACAGAGCCTGGTGCATTCAACTATCCAATTTATAGAATGTTTGTAGATGCACTAAGTAATACAGGTCTAATTGTAAACAAATCACTTGCAGCAGGCGTTAAGATAAACATCATGGATGTAGAAAAAGCACAAATTGCAGAACTAGAATTATGGCAAGACAAACCAACAATTGAAGCAGCGCTGATGTATCCAGGAAGATACGTAGTAGATTCAGTATACACTAAGGAAGGTGAACCAATTTTAGATGCATCAACTGATAGATTACACAATATTGCAGGAACATATGTTGGAAAAGATGATCCAATTTGTCTAGTTAGAACACAAAAGAATTTTCCAGCAACAGAAGAAGTAGGAAGTGTCTTTAACAATCCACATTATGTTGCAGGAAATACTAGAGGAAGTCACAATATGCCATTAATGCCTGTAAAACTAAATTCTGCAGCAACGATCAATTTCTGCATTCCAATTGTAGAAGCACTAGTATTCAGTATGCATAATGGAAAACTTACTGGTCCATTTGATGGATTTTCAACTCCAGATTGGGATTACATTAGAGAGATTGCAACAAAGAAAGCAATATCAATTAGAAGTCAAGGATTCATTCATCCAGCAACTCTTGTTCCATCAGAATTAGAATATGCTGAAGGGTACAAAGCAAGAATGAGTATACTTGAGAGTAAGATGAAACCCATGGAAGGAGATACCTCCAGTGGGGCAAAAAAAGAAAATTACGAAGATCCAGATTAGCAAATTCTTTTGTTATCAAAAGCATAGGAAAAAGTTAAATCAAAAAAGACACTAGAAAAAGTGATGCTAAAATATTTTCAAATACCTTTTGAGTTGAAAACATATGTCATTACAGCATTAGCAGTGATCTCATTTTCTAATTTTATGGCAGTTTTATTTGGACAAACTATACCAGGAGTCTTTCTGACATTTTTCAAAATAGCTGGGGAATATGTGATTTTAGGATCAGTCTTTGTTTTTGCATTATTTTGGCTTGTCAGGGCAAAGCCTCGTAATCGTCCAAAACACTATTCAGTAGTGATATTTGACGTATATGGAAAAAAGAGTCAAATCGATGGCATTAGAACTGATTTCAAAACACACGATGTGGCTTGGAGTTTTATGAAACAATACAAAAAAGCATATCCATTATACAACTTTGCACTAGTATCAGATCATCTAAAAGCAAACAAACCAACAATTTTCAAATACATCTAGTTTCAAACTTTTATTCGGGATACGTAGAAGATTAGAATGGAGTTTTCTATTTTAGCTGATTCTTTTAACAAAATGGAATCAACTAGGAAAAGATTAGAGTTAACTCAATATTTAGTAGAATTATTTGAGAAAACACCTCATGAAATTATTTCCAAGATAGTATATCTATTGCAAGGAAAATTAAGACCAGATTTTGAAGGAGTGGAATTAGGAGTAGCAGAAAGATTAGCAATAGGGGCAATAGCAAAATCAGCAGGTACAGATGAGGCAATAAGAAAAATCGAAGAAGAATATAAAAAAAATGGGGATTTAGGTCATGCAGCTTCTATAATTTTAGAACAAAAAGAACAAACAACATTCATGGTACAAGACATTACAGTGGAACGTGTCTATGATACTCTATACACAATTGCAGAATTGGAAGGAATGAAAACTCAGAATAGAAAAATGGTACACATTGCAGGTTTACTCAATGATGCAACTCCAGTAGAAGCAAAATTTATTCTAAAACTTTTGTTAGGAACTCTAAGACTAGGAATTGCAGAAAATACTGTTATGGATGCATTAGCAATAGCATTTTCAGGAAGTAAGGATAACAGAAAAGTTTTGGAGTATGCATACAATGTATCTAGTGATTTAGGGAAAGTTGCTGAAACTATTGCAACTAAAGGGATTGAAGGAGTGGAAAAATTTGAAATTATTTTATTTAATCCAATTAGGCCAATGCTTGCTGACAGAGTAAAAAGTGAAGAAGAGGCAATTGAAAAAATGGGTGAAGAATTTGCAGCTGAATACAAATTAGATGGAGAAAGAGTGCAGGTTCACATTGAAGGGGAAAAAGTAGTATTATTTTCAAGAAGTCTAGAAAATATTTCTAGTTATTATCCAGACATCATAGAAAAAGTTCCTAAATTAATTCAAGCTGATAATGTAATACTAGAAGCAGAAGCAGTTGCAATTAATGAAAACACTGGAGAGTTTTTACCTTTTCAAGAATTAATGCATAGAAGAAGAAAATACAAAATAGAAAAAGCAGTTACACAGTATCCAATTACTGTAAATGTATTTGATATTTTATACTGTAATGGGAAAAACTGCTTAGAATTAGATTATAAAGATAGAAGAGAAAAGCTAGAAAAAATTGTAAAAGAAGATGAATTTGTAAAATACATTCCAATGAGTATTGTTAAAAATGAAAATGAGATCGAAGACTTTTTTGAAAATAGCATCAATGCAGGAAGTGAGGGATTAATGTTAAAAATGCTGGACAAGCCATACAAAGCAGGTTCAAGGGGCAGTCATTGGTTAAAACTGAAAAGAGAGTATCAAAATGAATTAGGAGATAGTTTAGATCTTGTAGTAATTGGGGGATTTTTTGGGAAAGGAAGAAGAACAGGAAGCTATGGAACATTACTACTTGCAACATATGATGATAATGAAGATACTTTCCCAAGTATTTGCAAAGTGGGAACAGGGTTTTCAGACGAATCATTAGATCAATTGTATCAAATTTTACATCCAAAAGTTACAATCAAAAAAAATCCAAGAATCATCAGTGAAATGGAAGCTGATGTGTGGTTTGAGCCAGAATTAGTAATAGAAGTAGTAGCATCAGAAATTACACTCAGTCCAATTCACAAAGCAGCAAAAGATGTAATAAGAAAAGATGCAGGACTTGCTTTGAGATTTCCAAAATTTACAGGAAAGATCAGGGTTGAAAAAACAGTGGAAGATGCTTCAACTAATGAAGAAATCATCACACTGTACAAAGGACAGAAAAAAGTAGCACATGATAAAAATTTGATATAATCGCGCTCAAAAAACATTACAACTCGTAGAGGATTTAAATTACCAGATGGTTTTTTGTTTTCTGTTATGTATAGCGGAGAGCTTGAAGTTCAAGCAAAAAGAAAGGCAATAGCAGTTTTACAAGACGAAATTAACAGAATTCTAAATGCTTCCAGAGAACTTGCAACGATACCTGAACTTATGATGAAAAAGGATAAGACAGGAATCAAAAATGCAATAGCACAGATTTCTACAATTGAAGAAGAAGTAGAAAACCTAAGACGAAAAATTACACGAGAAGTAGCAGATGTTGGAGGATTAATCATGAATAGAGAAAATCTTCTCAATACAGCATACACAATGGATGAAATTGCAGGTTACATTACAGGTATTTCATTCAAACTCTCAAACGTAAAGATGACTACACTAAAAAGTGCAAAATTGGATAAAGACATCACAAAGTTGATCGAACTAGTTGTAGACGAAGTTTACAAACTAAATGAAATCATTAGAAGTCTTAACACAAACACTGCTAATGCAATAGAATTAGCTCAAGAAACACAAACAATTGAAAGAGAAATTGACATCAAATACAGAGAAGCTACAATAAAACTTCTAGAAGGAGTAACAAACACAAGAGAACTGTTGTTAATTAAAGATGTGATAGAAGGAATTGAAGAAATGTCAGACAAATGTCAAAGAGTATCAGATTCTTTCATATTACTAGCATTGAGCCTGTAAACAAAATACATCATTTTACCTTTTTACTTTATTTTCAATACTTCAAAAATAATGTAATTGACTAAAGAATTCATATACACACAAAGAGTTACAAAAATAATGAAAAGTGAATTAATTGATAATAGAATAATTGTTTGGAATATTAATGATTCACGTAAACTTTTCAGTCAAGGATATTATGGAAAACCAATAGGTATTCCAAAACCAAAAATTGAAGAGATAGATGTTCCATTAATTTTGGATCTAATTGAAGGACTGTATCTTTTAGAAAATAAAAAAATTACAATCACTAAATCAAAACAAAAATTAACCATTAACCAAATGATTGGGGTTTGTAAAAAAGAATATCATGATTTTGATAAAAAATATCTAGTTTACAAGAACTTTAGAGACAAAGGATACATCATCAATCCAGGAATAAAATTTGGTTGTGACTTTGCAGTGTATGAGAAAGGACCAGGAATTGATCATGCGCCATATCTAATTCAAGTCTATAATAGAAATGAATTCATCACATCAACAGGAATTGTTCTTGCGGGGCGACTTGCAACTACAGTAAGAAAACAATTCATTTTTGCAATTCCAAAAGGCAAAGACAAAGTAGATTTTCTTGCTTTAGATTGGTGGAAAGCTTAAACAGTTTTTATGTGACCAGCTATTCGATCATAAATTTCAAAAAGTTCTTTGGTAATACCAAAAGCAATGTGATTATCCCATTTACCTCGAATTCTAACTGCATCATCAGTAGGTTCGACATAGATAGTAGCACCTTTGAGGGATTGTTTTGCAATCATCGAATTAAGTTCATCATCTTCATTTAGTTTTGAGGATAATCTTCCAGAGCCATCCCATTGAACTTTAAGAATAGTTTTTGCTCCAAAATGACCATTAGTGATTAATTTTGTTTTTGCAAGATACATCCCAGGATTATCACCGACATTTTTTTTGACAATAAAATGTGCTTGAAATCTATCTAATGCGCCCCATGGAAGTGGATTTGGATCTTGCATTTTCATCCCTTTTGAATAATTTGAATTACATCGATGTTAGAATTCTTGACATCAAGACATCCTCTATTAGTTATCATTCTAGGGGTTTGAGTAAAATATCTGCTATAATAATCACCTTTTTCAACATCATCAGTTCCAATTTCTTTTGATTCAGAATCCACTCCTATTTCTTTTAACATTCCACTAAATTTTTCAGGCCATGTTTGAGAAACAAACGTATCGGACTCTGTATCATGCATAAAAAATTATGAAGCATACCCACAAATAAAGATATCAAGAAATTATTTACAACAGGGATCAATCCAATTAAATATCATAAAAGTTTTGACAGTTTATCTATGTTAAAATTCCAAGACAAAATTGCTCTGATCACAGGTAGTGGTACGGGAATAGGGAAAGCCATTGCTACAAAATTTGTGGAGAATGGTGCAAGTGTCATAATCCTCGGTAGAAGAAAAGAGCCATTAGAAGAAGCAGCAAAAGAACTTGAAGGGAAAATTCCCGGAGACAGCAGAGCATCAGTTAGAATTTTTTCAGGCGTTGATGTAGCTGATGCTGATGCAATAAACAACATGTTTGATTCACTAAAAAATGATAACGTCATAATTGATTACATAATTAACAATGCAGGAGTTTCAGGTCCAGTTACATGTTTTGCAAATGCCCCACTAGATGAATTCAAAAGTACCATTGGAATACATCTAACAGGTACATTTTGGGGATCTGTACAAGCACTCAAAGTAATGAAAGAGGGAGGAAAAATTATTACAATTTCAACATTCTTTACAGAAGAGAGGCCATTAGAGCAAAGACCTTACAGATTTAGAAGCCCATACACAGCAGCACAAGGTGCAAAAAATAGACTAGCAGAAGCAATGTCATGGGAATTAACTGATAAAGGAATTATATCAATTGCTACAAATCCAGGTCCAGTACATTCAGATAGAATTTACAAGACAGTTTATCCAAAAGCTGCATCAGAGTTTATGAGAGTAAGTGGATTTGAAGATCTGACTCCAGTAGAAGTTGAAGAAGCAAAAGATGATTTGCTAGAATGCATACTGGCAGATGGAGTAGACACAGAAGGAATTGCAAAAACAGCAGAAAAATTAGCAAATGGAAAAGATGTTTCCAAATTAACTGATACATTTACAAGACTATTAGAACAAATTCAAAATCTTGCAGGAAAAATTCAAAACAACACATCTCATATGATTGCTAATCGAGAATTCTTATCACAAACACAAGTTGCAGAATCAGTTCTTAATTTGTGTGATGATGAAATTGCAAAAATTCTAAATGGAAAAGTAATTCCTGGAGATAGAGTATTTTATCCAGTAAAATCATATATCGGAAATGTAACACCAGGGGTACATCAACCAGACTTTGGTGGAAAAGTGGTTGTGTTTACCATTGATGCAACTGATAAAACAGACGCCGAAAGAGTAGAATTTTTGGCACAACATATTGAGAAAAATGGAGGAAGAGCAGCATGTTTTATTTCACAATCAACTCCAAAAGAACTTCAGAAATACATTAGCAGCAAATGCCATTCCCACATAATGGATATCAAGAATCCAGATGAGGTTGAAAAATGGCTAAACACTGCTAAAACTAACCATGGAGAAATTTTAGCAGTAATTCATGTTACTGGAAAATTACCAGAAATATCAAAATTAACAGAGTTAGATAGAGCAAGTTGGGAAGCACTTACTGAGAAATTCATCTCAACTCCAGCAACGGTAGCACAAAGAGCACTAGAGCAATTTGTGCCAGGTGGAAGTAAAGATCCACGTCTTTACAAAGATACTAAGGGCGCAATCATGATAATTGGTCCAGACTTACCTATTGGAAGAAAAGTTACAGGAACTCAAAGAGCTCAAGTAGAAGTTTTCAGAGGAGCACTAAGACCATTTACAACTACAGTTAATCAAGAACTAAGTGATGTTTTAAAATCAAAAATAAGATTGTTTACCATATTCCCAGGTACTGTAGCTGGTGGTGAACCAAACAATGAAAAAATTGCAGACGCAATTAATTTCCTTGTATCAGAGAATGCAGCTTCATCTTCGGAAGTTACTTTCTGTGTTGATGAATCAAGATAAGGATGAAAATATTCTGAACTTAGAGTAGGAAATACATTTTTTCAACATGTGATTTACAAATAAATTGTTGTTCAGTAAAGATTAATCACGTATGCAAATATGATAAAGTTTACTTTGCTTGCGTATTTTCTGTTATCTTTTTTAATTCAGAAAGAATCAGAACCAGAATTTCCTTTTCACTTAACTTCAAAAGCTCCACTGTATCTTCTTCTGTGAATTTAATGTCTTCATTTATTTTTGCATATGTATTAAGATCAACCATATATTCTAATAGAAATAAGGTTGTTGATTAAACTTTTCCATTTCTAAATAAGAATAGACATTGACGTGATTATTTTAGCAAATAAAATACCGGAGAGCAGACTTGTCTCTCCAGCCATCAGGTCAAAGACCTAACGAACATCATACATTACAAAATTATTATAAAAGCGTAAGAAAAAATTCGAGGCTAAAATAAGAAAATATCAGGTATTGAATCAAAGAATAGTTTTGTAGCAGCTATCAAAATTACAACACTAACTAGGATTTGCAAATATCTTTCTTTGATATCAATAGATAATCTTGCACCAACTAATCCACCAAAAAAAGAACCAATTGCTAAAAATCCTGCCTGAGTAAAATCAGGATGTCCTAAAAGACTATGAGTGATTACTCCAGACAATGATGCAAATAACAATATTAATTGAGATGTAGGAGCAGCTTTTTTCATTGCCATTCCCATTCCAACAACCATTAATGGCACAAAGATTATTCCACCACCTATTCCAAAAAATGAAGATATTATTCCAGCAAAGAAACTAGCACCTACTGCAAAAATCATTATTTGTGTAGATTGTGTTTTTTCTTTACTTTCAATTTTTGTTCTCAAGAAAATATAAGCTGCCGATGCAATTAAGACCAATCCAAATAAAATTTTAAAAATACCAGGAGATGTATCTGTAGAGATTATTGCACCAAGAATGGTTCCAGGAATTGAAAGTAGCCCAAGTTTCAAACCTAAAGAGAATTCAATTCTTTTTTGTCTAGAATATGAAATAGTAGATGCAATAGCATTACTTAATGCAGCAAAAAGACTGTTACTTGCGGCAGCAGTTGGTGAAAACCCAAGAAATGTCAATACAGGAACTACAATTATTCCACCACCAAGACCAATCATAGAACCCAATATTCCAGCAGCAAATCCCAAACCAATAAGCCACAATTGATCAATCATTGTAATTGCCAATAAAAGAATTTTCTGGTATATAATTAAACTACTTGAGTACAATTAATGTCCACAAATAAGATTCATCTTTAGAGGTTATCTCTAAAATTAGATTCATGTTTTCTATGCCTTCAATTTTTGATTTGAGAGTAGTTTGTGAAGATGTAGTATATTTTTCTGCTGCAGTAGTTAACCATGCATTTACGGACTCAAATCCTCCAGGTTGCAAGTCAGTCCAACAATTACACACCAAAGTCTCAATCATGGTCTGAAAAACCAAGTCAACAACATTTTCTTCTGAAAAAATATCAGACGTATCAAGAATAGCTAGCGCCATAATTGGGCCATCAAGGGTTCCACCCATGTTGATATTTCCCAGAGGATTTCCATTGACGTCAGTAATTGCAGTAGTGGCACAATGCTTTATTGGATTTTGAAGTTCTGGAAAGGTGGGACAATATTGGCTTATGGTGTAATCAGTAATTTCAGTTGGAGAAGACATGAAAATTTTTTGTGTTGATAGAGATTTTTTAATTTTTTCAACATCATAAAAAGTAAATCCTGTCTCATAGATTGATTTTGATTGTGATTCAGACGTATTTCCAGAAAATGCAAATACAGAACCTACAATTATTAATGCAACACCTATCAAAACAGGAATCAGTTTGTTCATAAACTATATAATTCCATATCACAACATAAGGTTTTGCAATTTTAAATGGAGATAATAGTTAATACAGAATCTTTTGTAATGTTATTATTAATAACAAACCCAGATGTAACTTCAAGAATATAGACGGCATCTCCATTTGGAATTACACTTTGACAAGAGGCAATTTCTAATGCAGACTTGCATGGAGGAACGTCTGTTTCAATATGTATAACTTTACCATCTTGATCAAACCAAATCATATCAAGTGAAAATTGCATGTTTAACATCCATAGAGAATAAAGTCCAGATTTTTCAAATACAAATATCATTCCCTGATCAGATGGTAATGGATCTTGAAACATCAAACCACGAACACGTCTAGGTTCAGTATCTGCAATCTGCACCTGAAGAGGGACATCATCAACTTTTATTGTTCCCATAGGAAACTCAACGGATTGTAATTTAGTTTCACTTGGAAGTGATAGCAACCCTGCAGCACCAACAATCACTGCAGCAATAAAAATTGGAATAAGAACCTGAGTTCTACTAGTCATAAGTTGGTGTATCTCAATCCTTTTAAAATACGTAAGTTTGTTCAGTTGCCCTAGTGTCTGTTTCTAAAAGAATGGTTTCATGTCCTAAAAAAATTTTGTCGAGCTTTTTGAGGAGAATGTGATGAAATTCACTCCTCGTATGAGGCTAAATGGCAAAAAAACATCAGAGATTCAGATTATTCAAGAAATATCAGATATGATTCACGCTACTGGTTCCAGGCCATACCCAATACCAATAACTGAAGTAGCAAAGATGCTGGGAGTCTCTAGGACTACGATATACAGCTATATCAAAAGAATGAATGGCATGTCAAAGAGCAACACAGGACGATTCATTCTACCAAAGGTTCCATCAGAGAAAAAGTTCCGCCAGTTTAATCGAGATCATCCCATAACATCAGAACCACTAGTGGCTGAATGGATTGATGACCTAATAACAAGAAAGGGTGGTGAGCCACTAAAGAACTGGAAGGTACGATTACGATCACTAGAGTCAGTGTGCAACACATGTCACATTCATCCATCAGACCTGCTAGTATCTCAAAGAAATACTGAAAAAATTATGAGAAGTTTTGCACAACTGTGTTCACAAAAAAAAGACACACGGGATCCCAGAGGAAGCAGACCTAATGGAATAAAGTGGGTCGTATACACCAGAGTGCAAGCAATAAGAGACTTTTGCGGATTTTATAACATTACATGGAGAAAAGGAGTTGGAGGAATAATGTCACAAAAAATATTATCACACGGATTGTATGCAGACATTAGACTAACTAATACAGAACTAGAGCAAGCTGATTTATTCATCAAGGAACAGTGGGGAATTGATTCAGATATTTACAGATGGTTCTGGATTGGAATAGAGACTTGCGCAAGATTTGGAGCATTATACACCATGACAAATGACTACACCACACACAATTCCAATGGAAAAATAATCTACATCATGAATGTTATTGAATCAAAGACATCTCAGATTAGAGGAGGAAGGTGGAGAAAATACATTACAAAAAAAGAAACACAGCAAAGCATTGACTTGCTTCGAGGTAG
>JADHUF010000077.1 GCA_016784625.1 Candidatus Nitrosopumilus sp.
ATGATAAAATGAACGATATCCATATGATGCTAGTAGATCAAGAGTATTAGCTAAATCATCCTGAACAAAAAGATCTCCTGCTTCATAAGGTACTTCACCATCTTTTAAAAAATATTTTGCGCCAGATTTTGATTTAACTGAAAGAAAGTTTTCTAGTTCTCGTTCTTGTAAATCATGTTGAAGTTGAGTAATTTTATATCCTTTTTTGGCAATGTGAATTGACGGTGTAACTATTTTTTGCCATTCTAGTTTACCATATCGTTCATGCAAAAATCCAATCATGGAAAGAGTGCTTGGAACTGTAGTTGCCTTGTATCCTAGACGGCGATATTTTTTCTTAGCATAAACTGAGGAATGTGCCAATGATGGAGAACGACTAGAACCGTCAATTGCATATGACTTTCCATCGATATGAATAATTCCCATAGATTGGCCTCCAAGTCCAGAGGCCTGAGGCTCACATACGCCCAATGCCAAAGCAGTGGCACACGCAGCATCAATTGCATTACCTCCTTTTTTGAGCATTTCAACTCCTGCTTTTGTAGCATCAGGGAATGCAGATGATACCATTCCTTTTTTTGCAACAGAGCATTTTTTGTCTTTAGTTGAAGTAAATGATGATTCTATTTTTTCTATATCCATATTTGTTCTCTTAATTTAGAAATAATTTATTTTTCTTCCTGTGCGCATTTGTTAATAGTCAATGCCAAGAGAAGGGATCTGTCTATCAAACTATCTTTTAGAATATACTCATTTGGAGAACGAAACTCGCCTCCTATTGGACCAAGTCCTTCCAAGGAGGGAATGTGTTGTGGAACATGACTAATGTCTGAAGACATACCTCTGTGATTAGATTTTATTTTAATTTCTAATCTATCTGCCATCTCTTGAACTATTCCATACAATTTTTTTGTGTTTGTTGATTCAGGGTAAGGATCACGACGAACGCCTTTAGATATTTCAATATCTAGTTTTATCTTTTCTTGTTTTTTTAGTATAGATTTTATTTCTCTTTCTATATCATTAGCATCAGATTTAGTTTTGAATGTCGTATAAAGAGATATCGATGCATGATCAGGAGAGCTGCCCAAAGATGTTTGTGCATTAATAGAGGTTATTCTAACTGCATTATCTTTTTTTGACAGTTTGTTTATAGAAATAATTTTTTTACAAACAGTTGGAATTAATTCTGAAATTGTCGGATTGATTGATTCTGTAATGTTTGAAATATTTATTTTGTATTCATCTTTTCCTGATGCAGAAGTAATTATACCTCCATCAAGTGCACCCCACTTTAATCCAATTACATATTTTGTATTTTTGGAATAAGACTCTATTAGAGATTTAGCATATTGTCCCCCTATACTATCATCAGTGGTTAATAAAATGCCACATTTAATTTTCTTCAATTTCTTTGAAAATCTTAATGCCTGTAACGCAGAAAGCATTACAGAAATTCCACCCTTACTCTCAGAAATTCCTGAACCATATAATTTAGCCTTGTCTTCTCTAAATTGTACAAAATCTCTAGCAGCATAAGGAGTGTCTAAATGAGAAATCAAAAGAACATCATTTGTTTCTCCTTCATGATTAGTAAAATAACGAACATCTCCAATGTCAAATTGTCTATGAATATGTTCAGAAAAACCCAAATGAGTTAATCGTTTAGAGAGAATTGAACCTAATCTATTAATATTTTCAACATTTCTTATGCTTGTGTTAATTTTACAAAGTTCTTGCAGCAGATCAATAGTTGTACGTAAATGACTACGAAGATAGCTTCTTGCAGCAATTCGTAATGGTTGACTGCGAATATTTTCAGAGGCATCCATTTGTGGAGAATGTGTTGGAGATTCTCCAAAGTATCTTATCACTGCAACATCAAGAAGTTTGTTGATAAGAGATTCGTAAGTATATCCAGCAGCCTTTGCCGCATATACAAAAGAGCCAGTAAGACCAAGACTTGCCATAGAATTTAATTCTAAAATATACATGTGTCCATCTTTATCCATACGGAAATCAACTCTGCAGAAATCATGAATGCCAAGTTTTTTGTAAGACACAACACACAAGCGTTTCATTTCTTCTACTTGTTCTACAGTTAGTTTTGCAGGACATATTTTATCAAGAGGTGTTTCTACCTTGTCGGATTTTGTTTGAATTTTATCTGGATTACCTTGTAAATCAATTTCTACAATAGGTAAAACCTCAACACTGTCAGCATTTCCAAGTAACCCTACTGCAAACTCTCGTCCTGGAATAAATTGCTCAACTAATGCATCTTGATGATACTTTTCAATTTCCTCTTTAACTGCATCTCTCAGATCATTCCAGTTATCTACAACTTTCATACCCATTGATGTAGATTCAGATGTTGGTTTCACGATTACAGGAAAAATTATGTCATCAAATTCATCAGCATGGTTTGAAAATACCCAAAACCCAGGTGTTGGGATATGGTTTCTTTGTAAAACAAGTTTTGTCATTACTTTATCTTGAACTATAGCATGTGCTTCAGGTCCTGAACCAAGATACGGTACACCAAGCATTTCAAGCAAAGCTGGAACGTGAGTGTATCGGTTATGACCTTGTAATCCATACGCCATATTAAACACAAGACCTGGTCTATCACCATCCATTACTTTGGGCATAAAATTATGCATCTCATCAATAGCATGCATATTTGCCTCAATCAATTTTACGGTGTGGCCACCTTTTTCTAAAGCTTTGGCAACTCGTTCAATTGTTTTTGAAGAGTAGTGTTCTTGTGTAGGAATATCAGAAATGTTAATGACATCGGAAGGTTCAATTATCTTTTTATTATACATTAAAGCTATTTTCAATACATACCAAGTTTTCATCTAGTAGAAAAACTGATCTTCATTAAAAAATAGAAGAAAACAGTTATTTTTCAAGGAATATGCGCATAATTAAAAAATCTTTGAATTTATGTTGAATTTAGTATTAGAAATTAATTTTTAAATTCAAGTAAAAATAAAATACAGAAATCGACACAGTTAGATGTAAAAAATAAAAAATACAATCCGTATCCCAACAATTTCTATGACTATCGATAAATTTCTAATAGAATGTTGTAAAAATCATTGTGTCACATCATCTTTTGAATTTGTTGAGAAAATCATTGAGCCTTTAGCAATAAAGTCATTTATTTTTTTTATCCAATCCAATATGCTTGAGGAATTTATTTGACTCTGTTAAAGCATGTTTTCTAATTTTCAATCTATCTTCTTTTTTGATAGATTTTGAGACCAAATGGAGCATTTCATCCATTAAATTGATACCACCATGGGCGCCTTTTTTTAATCCTAACTGATACAACAATGGAAGATTCGCCATATTGGATTTGGTTTGCATGCTAATGTCAGGCAAAGCAGGATTCTTTGTGTCAGGGGATTCTATTTCAGTAAAAGCATCTACTACTTTTGAGAGTAAAATGTCAAGATTTTCACTGATATTCATCTCAAGTTTAGTAGTCTTTTCTTTTCGTGCATTCATAACAATTCTTTTGATTTTCAATAATGCCTGATTGGTATCTACAGATTCAAAGATATAGCAAACAATAATCCCACTAAAATTAGTAAAGAAAAATCAAGACAAGAAATAAAATCATTAGAAAATTGACTAGTTAGATTTAGTTTTTTCTACTTTTTTTGCTGCTTTTTTAGATTTGTTTGAGGTTTTACTCATGGCATAATGTGGTTTCACTAGTTAATGAAGTAGAATGGAATTGACTTAATTCAGAATTAGATCAACTAATTAAAATTTTAAATTTATGAACACCAACTCTGCGTTTATCAGATTCAAGGTTTGTAGGCAAAACCGAATCAACTAAAACCCACACGAAAACATTCAATTAAAGAAAAATAAAAACGATCAACGATAAAAAATTTAATTAAAATAAGAAGAATGAAAAAATTATTTTAATTTCTATTGGACTTGTCACCATACACAAACTCATAGTGTGTAAATGGATTATAGTCATTTACATTGAAACCTTTTTTTGATTTCATGGAATACGGATTGTTTTTTTAATTGATAAAGAAATATTAAATTGATTTCATGTAGAACGAAATCAATTAGTTATTCAAAATTTAATTGAATTCAAAATCAAATCTAGTTTTATCATACTAAATGAAATAGATTTGGAAGTGACATGTTTGGATAAAAAGAAAAAATAACAGATATTTTTTAACCAATTAAAATACAAAATATTTTTTAAATTATTTTCTTATTTTAATCTAAAATTAGTCAAGTAAAAATAATTCCTTTAATTGTAATTATTTAAAATATAACCATTAGTAAATGGGTAATTTTATGATTTAGTCACAGAAAGGAGATATTGTAGCAAGTAAAATACAGGAAAGTCGGTTAGCCCCACCCTCAAATTACAATACCTAACGAACAACATGTATTGTAAAATTAATATAAAAATACAAAATAAAAAAAGTCTAAAATCCTAAATTAAAATTCCCAGATAAAGAATCAAAGAACAATTTGCCAGATGCAATTAAAATTACTACAGTAACCAAGATTTGTAAATAACGCTCCTTGACATCAATAGAGAGTCTTGCACCAACCAACCCACCAGTAAAAGAACCAATAGAGAGCAGACCAGCTTGAAGAAAATCAGGATGTCCCAATAAACTATGTGCAATAACACCAGATAAAGAAGCAAACAAGAGGATCATTTGAGATGTGGGGGCAGCTTTTTTCATTGCCATGCCCATGCCAATCACCATCAAAGGTACAAAGATAATTCCACCACCGATACCAAAGAAGGAAGAAATTATTCCTGCAAAAAAGCTTGCACCTATTGCAAAAACAATCATTTGTTTTGAGATTATTTTTTCTTTAGTTTCAATTTTTTTTCTCAAAAATATGTAAGATGCAGATGCAATTAAAACAAACCCAAATAAGATTTTAAAAATATCTGGCGCAACATCAGTGGATATAATTGCACCCAAAACAGTACCAGGAATTGAAAGTAGACCAAGTTTGAGCCCTAAAGAATATTCTATTCGTTTTTGTTTTGAATAAGAAATCGTAGATGCAATTGCATTGCTTAACGCAGCAAATAGACTGTTACTTGCAGCAACAGTTGGAGAGAATCCTAAAAATGTCAAAACAGGG
>JADHUF010000007.1 GCA_016784625.1 Candidatus Nitrosopumilus sp.
TCTAACGAATGGGGTATTTTATACCTATATTCCAAGAAACGATTTTGAATTATTTTCTAGTATGGATGTCATTTCATCAAATGTTTTTCCTAGAATTTTTGAAGCACAAAAAATAACACTAGGGATAAAGCTAATTTGTCCAGATTTCATTTCAAAACATCTAGAAAATCTCACAGGACCATCAGTTTCAACAAGAATTTTTGATTCATCAGTTTTAGTCAATAGGGTCTGTTTATCATTTGCATAAACCATTACAGGTCCGTATGACACAAAAAATCCCATATCCATGGCTTTTTGAAGTTGTTTTTTACTACCATCAAACCAATGAAGTAAAGCATGTTTAGTATCATATGAACTCATTATTTGAAAAATATCATCAATACTTTTTCTTGAATGAATAGAAACTGGTTTGTTAAATTTTTCTGCAAATGACAATAATGTTTCAAATACATGAATTTGTCTTTTATAATCTTCATCATTGTTTACATATGTTGGATCTAATCCTATTTCTCCTATTCCAGAAAGATTTTGATGATTATCTTCGATCATACCAGTAATTTGTTCAAGGTCATCATTTGCACATTCAGGATGAATTCCGATAAAAGGTAAAACGAGGTTATTTTTTTTTGCTAGTTCTAAAGTTTGTAAAGAATTTTCATAATCCATTGAGACACAACATGCTTTAATTTTCAAATATTCCATTTCCTTTAAGATGAATTGTATGTCACAAGAATAGATAGGATCAGAAAGGTGTATGTGTGAATCAAAATACCACGTCATTTCTTTATCAATTCTTAAAATAGTCTGTATAAATCGATTCCTTAGTGATATTTTTTCACTCGTTATCTTTTTTCGGAAAAAACTAAAATAAAATTCATGAAATCATCAGAACTTGGATTATCTGCCATGTATAGAATTTTGAAGAAGGCAGGAGCAGAAAGAGTTAGTGACGAATCAGCAGATGAATTAAGAAGAGTAATTGAAGAACTTGCCGATGGTATTGCAAAAAGTGCAGTCGATATGGCGTCTCATGCAGGTAGAAAAACTGTAAAGGGAGAAGATGTAAAGTTAGCTTCAAAGCCATATAACAAATTCTAATCTAAAGAGTTTAATTATTCATTTTGTGTTTTTTAAAACGGTACTCTGGCAGAACGGTTATGCGTGAGCCTGCAAAGCTTATACAAGGGGGTTCGACTCCCTCGGGTACCTCATTCTACTATAACTTGACCTTTCATCCAAGGATGAAGTGTACAAAAATAATCATAGATGCCTGCTTCATCAAAAGTAACAGTGTATGATTCAAACGGATCTAAATGTCCACTATCAAATAATTTAGTCGGAGTATTGTAAAAACCAGAAGTAACACTATGAAAGGCTGAATCTTCATTTACCCATGTAACTTGACTCCCTGAATCAACAATAATCATAGATGGGATGTAACATCTATCAGTATCTTCACAACCAGGACGAGAAACTTTTGTAGGCATTATCACATCTCCCATAACAGTCAAGTCCATTTCTTTAACATCATCATCGCTTGCAATATTTGGTAAAGATATTCCAATAATTACAAGAATTATTATTCCAATTACACCAATACCAATTATTTTTTTTAACAAGTCACATCACATCCAGAACAGAGTTATTACATAATTACCCAATTGTCTAAATATATAACATATTAGAAAAGTAGATTGTCTCAAAATAGAAATGGATTATTAGAATACATACCAGGCGCACATACATTATTAGTCCAGAAAAATTCTAGTCTACCTCTAGAAGGATTCGCAGAAAATATTTTAGGAAGTATTCAAGAATATGCAGAAAATTCTAAAAGCGAAGTTGAGAAGGGAAATAATTTTCTTCAATGGGTATTAACAAGAGTTTTTGAGGCTACTGAAGATGATGCAGCAGATGCAATTGTTGATGGAGCAAACGATCTTGGAATTGATGCTTATCTCCCAGTAGATTTTTCAGATAATACAATTAGGTTATTTCAATCAAAATATGGCACATCACACTCACTAGAAGCAATTGCCAAATTCAAAGAAGATGCAAAACGATTACTTGCAAGAGATGTGACAAAGATGAGACCTGAATTAGCACAACTTGTCACAAAAATTAAAGAAAAAAATCTCAAGATAAAATGTTGTTATGTTACAGACCAGAAAGTAGAGTATGATGATGAATTAGTTGAGATTATCGATGGAAATAAAATAATTCAAAAATTATGGGATAGAATTAAAAAACCTGCAGCAGGTAAAAAATCATCCATCAAGTTAGAGAGAATGCTCAGACATGAAAATACCATACTAGGAATTTTGAAGTTGCGAGAACTTACCGAATTTGTAAGTAAAAATAGAGACTATGTTTTTGAATCAAACATCAGACAATGGATGCAATTTAAGACTACCGTTAACAAAGGACTACGTGAAACATTACAAAGCAATCCAAGTAAATTCTTCTTTTACAATAACGGAATCACTATTGTAGTTAGTGACTTTACAGAATTAGGAGAGAATTTGATTGAGCTTCATGCTCCACAAATTGTCAATGGGGCACAAACATCAAACTCCATTCTTGATCATTCAAAGAGAACAAAAAACATGGATGGTTCCATGACAGTTACAATAATTAAAGCAGATGATGAACAAGAACAAAATAATATTACAAAGTATAGAAATTCTCAAAATTCAGTCAGAGGAAAAGATCTAGTTTCATTAATGGATTTTCATAAATCAATTAAATCACAATTAAAAAATTGTGGTTACTTTTATGAAATTCAAGCAGGCTCTTTTGATACAAAAACAAAATCAAAACAATGTGAATATGAAGGAGATGTAACATACAACAATTATCTTCCAGATAATCATAAGAAAGTCATTGTTGCAAAAGATGCAATCCAATCTTTAGTTGCAGGAATTGAACAAAGGCCAACTGAAGCATATAGTTCACCAGCTCAGTTTCTTCCAAGAGGTAGTAAATATGATGATATTTTTAATGAGAATCTAAAAGATGATTACAGAATTTTACTTTATCCATATCTTGTTAAAGAATTTGCAAAAAAATCATTAAAATATGGAAAACAAGGAGGTCATAAAACAAAACGATATGCAACTTTATTTTTTGTAGCAGTTTACTTTAGAATACTCCATAAAAAAATTCTTGAATCAAAAGGAGATTTTAAGGGAGATGTAAGAAAATTAGAGCCAATTTTTCGTAGTTTCAAACTTAATTCCAGAATTTTAAAACTCACAGATGTAATTGTGACTAAATTTCTTGAAGATACTGTAGTAGATGATGAAATCGAACTAGCCAATACTAAACATAATTTCTTCTCTCAACATGTTTGGAATGATGCAATGCTTCGTGTAATTGATAAGAAAATTAGACAAGAAGAAGAGGAAGTCATAGCATTGAAAAAACTAACAAATAGTTTATTTTAATTTCAAAAGGTAGTAGTCCAACCAAGTAAAAATCTTGCAGGAGGTTTACATTGGTCAGACTGCCTACCTAAATTCAATACAACCAAGGGATATTTAACATAATTTTTCAAGTATTGTTATTCCAGTATGTTTTTTATATAGATTAAAAAGAGAAAAACCACTTTGGTATCAAATGATAAATGTGTAATTTGTAGTGAAAAAATCCAACTTCATTACAATCCTATGGAAGAATGGGGCATAGAAGGTTCAATGTGTGGAAAATGTTATTCAAAAAAACTCAATGAGTATTATCCAGGAGAACATGTCAGAGTAAACAAGCATTTAGATTAATTTTGTTCTGATTTCGAATATTTATTTACATTAAGACAATTCCAAGTAAGAGGATCATCTTTTACATCTTTTTCTTCTAAAAATGCAATATCAGTAATTGTTTTTTTTCTTTTTAGCAAGTTTACTTGAAAACTAAAAAATTTTTTGCAATCACAATCGTTGTACAAGCATACATCATCATCACCTTCATCATGATCTATAGCTTCATGACCACAATTACACAAAGCATTCTTTTTTACATCATTAAGTGCTTTTTTTACATATACTCCTAATCGAAGATATGCTTCTCCTCCATGACCTTTCTTAAATCGTTCATAATTTTCAGATTTTTGCAATACTTTGAAAAAAGATAGATTAGAGGCAGGTTTTTGAGAATCAGCACCCATGATAAACCAGTATTTATCACCAGTTTCTACAAATCGAATTTTAATTGATGGATCTACCCACCAATGAATAGTATCATTCCAAATTGACGTAGATTCTTTTCTGTCAGTAATTAATGGGACAACATTCATTCTAAGATCATAATATCTATACGCAACACCCATAAAATCATCAAACCACGGAATAGAAGATTGAGATGACAATGCAAAAAAATCAGGTCAGAGCTTATTTATCTGATCTGAATTGATGGTAATACCCTTATATCTGAGTTTTATAACAAAATTACATGGTTTCCTATAGAACTAGTATGCAGATAGTTGCAGACTTGCTGACTGTTACTGAACAGTCTGGACAAGAGGGTATCAAAACAACATCTCTTCTAACAAAGGCAAACTTATCACATTCAAGATTATCTAAATTCTTAGAGAATTTGACTGGTGCAGGTCTAATTAACAAAATTGAATTTGATGGAAAAAACACTTTTGTAATTACTCCAAAAGGTAGACAGTATTTGGACTCTTATGTGAAATTCTCCAGTATTGCTGAATCATTTGGATTAGAACTTTAGAATTTATTTTTTAGCTCTTCGCTTAGCATTTGCTTTTTGTCGTTCTTTTCGTTCTGTATAGGAACTATACACAATAATAATTGCTATTCCTGCTATTGCAGCATAAAACAATAAGATAAGAGGTGGATTTCTGATTTCTCCTGTAGTAGGTTCAACAAATGCTATAGGAATAGTTACAATCATAAAAATTAGGATTACCATAAGATATTTGTCCATAAATTGTATAATTTACAAAACCATATATCTTTTTGATTTTACAAAGTGATAATAGAAAAAATATGGCAAAAATGCTTGAGTTATTAGGATTAGTTTTCGTAGTAATAATGTCGCTAGGTTTTATGGGATTACTCCAACCAACCATCGAACCTGGGTTATCACCATTATTTTGGGGATGTGCAGGCGGTACTCTTATGATAATAATTTATAGAAAAATGAAAAGAAAACAAAAAGAGAAAGAAAATTAGAAATATTTCAGAATTTACTGTCAAGTGATCAACCATTAACCAACCGACAGATCTATAAAGGATAGTTTTAGGAAAGGTATAAGGGGAATATGACAGAGCAAAGTAAACAATGGTGGGAAGGTTTAGGAGAAAAATTAGAAATAGATATTGAAACCTTCGATGAGTCAAGTTCCTAAGAATTTTCTACATAATTTTAAAAATTTCATAAAACAAAGCCTCGGACGAGATTTGAACTCGCGACCTAACGCTTACGAGGCGTTCGCTCTACCAGGCTGAGCTACCAAGGCACGTTTGGATAAATCCATCAGAGTTAATAAAAAGTCTTTCCGAGTTGGACTGATTGAAGAAAACAATTTCTGGAATTAGAGGAATATTTCAAGAAGATCTTAACTTAAAAGATGTATTACAATTTTGTAATAATTTTTCAACTCTAATTAAATCACAAAAATGTGTTATTGGAAAAGACACTAGGCCATCAAGCTCTATGATGAAAGATACTGCAAGTGCGGCATTAATGAAAAATGGAATTGATGTATTTAATTTAGAAACCGTGCCAACCCCTGTGGTGTTTAGAGAAGCAAGAAAGTATGGTGCAGGATTAGTAATTTCTTCATCACATAATCCAATAAAATGGAATGGAATGAAATTCATTATTGAAGGAAGAGGCATTAATGAAAGAGAGTTACCACAAATTATCGAGCAACAAGAAATTTCAAACTCAAAAATTGGAATTGAGCAAGACATAGAATCATCATATATTGATGATGCAGAAAAAATCATAGGTAGTATAGAAAATCAACCAGAAATAGTAGTGGATATCGGAGGAGGTGCGGCAAAGGGATTTGCACCTGATTTGTTAAAAAAGGTAGGATGTAATGTTGAAGTGATAAATGAAGAACTATCAGGATGTTCAAGAGGTCCTGATCCTACATCTGATGATCTATCTGAGTTGATTTTAGCATCTAATAAAAAAGAGATCGGATTTGCATTTGACTTAGATGGAGATCGTTTAGTAGTGGTTAGAAAAGGAAAAAAGCAAACTCCAGATGTAACATTAGGATTGGGTGTTGCAAAATCTTTAGAGTTAGGTTACAAAAAATTTGTTTTAAGTATAGACACAAGTATATCAATTGAAAAATTCATTATAGAGAAAGGTGGTACAATTCAAAGATCAAAAGTAGGAGAGGCAAATGTAATAGATCTCATGTTAAAAACTAATGCTCAAGCAGGCGGAGAAGGAAGTAGTGGAGGTTTTATTTTACCAGAGTTTAATTATTGTAGAGAAGGAATTCTCACCAGTGGTTTAATTTCTTCCATGTTAGGAAATTCAAAATTTGATGAAGTTTTGAACTATATGGAAAAATATTATCAAATAAGAGAGAAAACTGAAGTTCATTCAAATTTTCATGATAAAGTAATTGAAAATATAAGTTCTAAATTTTCCAAAGAATATTCAGAAACAAGTACATTAGATGGAATTAAAGGAATTATTGATGAGGATGATTGGGTTTTGATTAGAAAATCAAATACAGAAGACAGCATAAGAGTGTCAGCAGAATCAAATGATCAAGAAAAATGTAAAAAAATTATTAAAGATACGTTAGAATTAGTAAAACAAAGTTATGACCAAATTAGATGAATCTACAATAATCAAAATTTTTCAAAACAAATTAGGAAATAAGAAATTTGTTTCTGAAGATGTAGAGATTTTCAATTTTGGTAAAATCAAAATTGCAGCTAAAACAGATACACTAGTAGAAAGTACAGATATTCCAACTAAAATGAAATTAGCAGATGCTGCAAGAAAAAGTATTGTTGCATGTGTAAGTGATTTTGCTGCAAAGGGTGTCAAACCTCAATACGGAATAATTTCTGTTAATCTACCAAAGACTATTTCACGCTCAAAAATTGATGAGATTGCAAAAGGTTTCAGAAAAGCATGTAATGAATATGGTATTTCAATTCTAGGAGGCGACACAAATGCAGGCAAGGAAATTGTATTTAATGTCTGTATTTTTGGAAAAACAGACAACATAGTTGAGAGAAAAGGATCTAAAAATGACGATCTGATATTTGTAACAGGACCATTTGGATATACTTCTGCAGGATTGAATATGCTTCTGGATAAGAGAAAAGGAAGAAATAATTTTGTTAAAAAATCTATCAAATCAGTATTAAAACCAAAACCAAGACTCAATTTTGGAATAAAGAATAAAAAATATTTTTCATCATCAATGGATTCTAGTGATGGGTTATCTACTACTTTGAATGAAATGTCAAAACAAAGTAGAAAGAAATTTGTCATTAACAATATACCTTCGATGAAAGATTTACAATATTATGCAAAATCCCAAAAATTTGATTTAAACACGTTAATTTTTCATGGAGGAGAAGAATATGAAATTGTATTTACAATATCACCCAAATATAGACAAATAATTAAAAAAAATGCAAGATTGCTTAAAACACCAATTATTGAAATTGGATACGTTACATCAGGTAAAGGAGTTTTTGTTCAAGATAACAACAAAGATGTTCGTTTGAAAGATTTGGGATGGAAACATTTCAAATAATTATTCCCCATAAGAGAAATTTCTATCGACATTATTTACAATATTAATTATAGAATCAGCTGAAAGTATAGAAACACACTCTTTCACCCATTTCTCATCTAGATACACCAATCGCTTCATATCATCCTCAGGAAGTTCATCAGGATTTGATTCTGGATAAATTGTATGAATTTTATATCCTTCATTAGCAATTAGTTGGCATTTTTGTTCCACAGGGGATAAAATTACATCATTGATCGGGGTAAGAAATTGAAAGACTACGGATCCAAGTAAAGCAGTTGCAATTCCAATTACAATAACCAACAATAAGATTGATGTCAACAAAAGAAACTAGTGGATTACGTATATGAATAATCATTAATTTCATGCAAAGTGACTAAATTAAGGCAGGGGTAAAAAATCAATGTTTTTTAAACCCTTTAAGATTTGGGTAGTCATTGTCAGAAACCGAAGCCCAAGTTGAGGAAGTTCCAGTAGAGGAAACTGAAACCAAAGTTGAGGAAGTAAAATCTGAGACTAAGGTAGAAACAAAATCTCAACCAGAGGTAAAAAAAGGTCCTGAAAAATGGGGAATTGTTCACATTTACAGTAGTTACAATAATACAATTATTCACCTGACTGATCTTACTGGTGGAGAAACCGTTGCCATTAGTTCTGGTGGAGTACATGTTAATGCTGATAGATACGAATCATCACCATTTGCTGCAATGAAAGCTGCAAATGCAGTAGTTGAATCTGCAAGAAACAAAGGATTCGATGGATTCCACATCAGAGTTCGTGCAGTTGGTGGAATGGGTTCTAGAGTACCTGGTCCAGGTGCACAAGCTTCTATTAGAGCATTAGCAAGAGGCGGATTTAAGATTGGAAGAATTGATGATGTAACACCTATTCCTCATGATACCACTAGAAAGAAAGGTGGAAAAGAGGAAGAAGAGTCTAATCAACTGACTTTATAGTAACATCACAACCTCTAGAATGTAAATAATCTGTCATAAATTTTGCAAATTTTTGTGTTTGATCACTCCATCGATATTTTGCCATCATATCAGAAAATTTTTCTTCTATACCATTTTGTAAATTTGATTTAAATGCTAATTTGAAAAATGTCCATCCAAACTTTGAGGAAGGATCACTAAGAACATATCCATTGTAACCACCAACAAGACTTTCCATATGGGAAAGTGCTTTTTTTATCGATAGTAAATCATCAATGTAATTTTTTGTTCCAACTTCTAGAACAATACTCATTAATTATCACCATTATCAGATGATTGATTACTAAGTTTATCACTTAAGGATACAAATTTTCCATCTTGTTCAACATTAATTTTTGTTGCCATTCTAATATTTAGTCCAATTGATCTAAATAATGTCAATAACTTTCCTCCATCAATAATTTCATCAATTTCACCTGTTTTAATTAATTCAGATAATTTTTCTACAATAATTTTTACTTCATTTGGAAATTGAGATTCAGCATTTTCTAAAACTTCTAATCCTCTAAACCCTAATCTATTAACTAGTAAATCTCTGGGGTTTTCAAGGGGCTTATCTTTAGTAAGTTCCGAAGTTTTTTCAATTTCTTGTTTTGAAGAAATATTTTTTTGCATTTCAGCTAGTCTTTTTGCCTTTAATCTTTCAAGTTCTGAATCTTCTTCACTCAACCCTTAATCACACCTATAGGCACTAATTTTGCAACTTTTGTAGCGATTCCTAAATTGTGAGATACATCAACTACAGCATCAACATCTTTGTATGCTTGAGGAGTTTCTTCCACAACTCCATCTCTTGTTAATGCCTTGATAAATATGCCCTTATCATTAAGAGATTTTTTGACATCATCTTCAGTGTAATTTCTTCTAGCCTTTGATCTTGACATTGTCCTTCCAGCGCCATGTGCAGTGGAGCCAAAACTCAAATCCATTGAATTGGGTTGACCAAGTAAAATCCAACTTGCAGTCCCCATAGAACCTGGAACTAAAACTGGTTGTCCTAAGTCACGATATCTTAAAGGTACTTCATCACGATTTGCAGGAAATGCTCGTGTTGCTCCTTTTCTGTGAACAACAAGTTTTCGTTCTTTTCCATCAACTTTGTGTTTTTCTACTTTTGCAATGTTATGAGCAACATCATAAACTAATTTCATGTCAAGATCAGATTCTGTTTGATTAAATACACGTTCAAAAGATTTTCTAGTCCAATGAGTAATCATTTGTCTATTACTCCATGCAAAATTTAATGCTGCAAACATTGCTTTTCTGTAAGACTCACCTTCCTCAGAAGTATTTGGAACACATGCAAGTTCTCTATCAGGTAAATTGATATCATATTTTTCCATGGCTTGTTCTGAAACTCTAAGATAATCACTACAAACTTGATGCCCAAATCCTCTAGAACCACAATGAATCAAAACTGTAATGGTTCCTTCCTTAATTCCCATTCTATTTGCTGCTTCTTCATCATGTATTTCTGCAACTTTTTGCACTTCAAGGAAATGATTTCCAGAACCTAAACTTCCAAGTTGTGGAGCTCCTCTTTTTCTTGCCTTATCAGAAACTTTGTTTGGATCAGCATTTTGAATTTGACCATTCTCTTCACAAACATCAGAATCATTTGATGAACCATAGCCATGTTCAATTGCCCAATTGACTCCTTTAACCAAAACTTCGTCAAGTTCTGACTGACTAAGTTTTACTGCACCTTTAGAACCAATGCCTGAAGGAATAGAACTAAAAAGATCTGTAACAAGTTCTTTCAGTTTTGAACGAACTGTCTGTTCAGTTAAATTTGAACGAAGTAATCGAACCCCACAATTGATATCATATCCAACACCTCCTGGACTAATCATTCCTTCTTCAGCATCCATAGCTGCAACACCACCTACAGGAAAACCATAACCCTCATGACCATCAGGCAAAACAATACTATGGCTAACTATACCAGGGATGCAAGAAACATTTCGTGCCTGCATAATTGTTCTATCAGATAACATTTTTTGCAGTAATGGTTCATCAGCATAGATCCTTACAGGGACTTTCATTCCAAAATTGGAGTCAGGATTAATTTGATATTGATTTTCTCCAATTTTTTTTGGAGTATTAGTAGACATAAGTATCGGTAAAATTTTCTTTCAATCCAATTTAAATCATCAGAAGAATTGTAAAAAAATTTTAAATTAATCAGAATCTATTCAAATACATGTTAGATGAATCTATTATCTCACAAAAAGCAAATCAATTACTTGCAGAATTAAGGGCAAATCCTGATTGGGCAATTGACGAAAAAAACTTCAAACAAGGTTATTTCAAAGCTTTAGAGTGGGTATTATCAGAAACAGGAATTAAACAAAATTAGTTTCTGAAAATAAAAAAAAGACACTATTTAGATTTGAGAGGAAATAAACGACTGGTTTATCTATGATTGATGATTTTTAGAATTGTGGTAAGAAAAAAATTAACTAAAGAAGAAATAGAAAAACAAAAAGAAGAACAAAAAATCAGAGCAAAGGGTTCTAGAGCAGCAAGAAGAAGTGGAAAAAGTATCAAACCTGAAGGAAAAGTAAGTAAATCAAAGGCAAAGACGAAAGAAGTTAGATCACAAAAGAAGATTGCAACAGTGAGAAAATCTCGCCATTAAATCGACTAAAATCTTAAAAAAACAATTTTTTGAGGCTAGATTATATCAAAATAACTCTATTTACACAAAATTAGAAAAGAAGTAGATTTATTTTCTAATAGATAGAAAGTCATAATGTTGGCAATTTTACCTATAGACAGCGGTCGTTATGGCACTAAAGAAATGATGGAAATTTTTAGTGAACAAAAGAAAATTAATTATCAATTAGAAATTGAAGGTGCAGCTGCTGTTTCACAAAGTGAGATAGGAATAATTCCAAAAACAGTTGGGAAAAAAATTCTCAAAGCAGCAACATCAGGAAAAATTACTGCAAAAAGGATTAAACAACTTGAAGCAAAGAGTGATCATGACACTGCAGCACTAGTTGAATCATTAAGTGAAAAATGTACAAAGGATGTAAGACCATGGATTCATTATGGATTAACAAGTAATGATTTAGTTGACACCAGTAATTCAATGCAAATGCGTGATTCATTAAAAATTATTGAACCAAAAGTTGCAAAGATGGCATCAATTCTATCACAAAAGGCTGTCAAATATGGAAAAATTCCAGCAGTTGGTAGAACTCATGGACAACATGCCAGCATCATTTCATTTGGATTAAAATTTGCAAATTGGGCTGCAGAGATGGCAAAACATGTAGAAAGAATTGAGGAGATCAAGAAAAGAATTCTAATTTGTAAGACACTAGGTGTTGTAGGAACTGGTTCCTTAATGGGGGCAAAATCACTTGAAGTACAAAAAAGAGTTGCAAAACAGTTGAATCTTTATCCAGCAGAAGTTACCACTCAAGTTGTCCCAAGAGAAAGATATGCAGAATATGTGTTTGAATTAGCATTGATTGGTGCAACTTTAGAAAAAATTGCAATAGAGGTTAGAAACTTGCAAAGAACAGAAATTGGAGAAGTTGCAGAGCAATTTAAGAAGGGTCAAATGGGAAGTAGTGCAGTTCCAGTTAAAAGAAATCCAATTAAAAGTGAACGAGTATCATCATTATCTAAAATGGTGCGAAGTCAACTAAGTATTTCATTTGAAAATATTCCATTATGGCATGAACGAGATCTTTCAAACTCAGCAAATGAGAGATTTGTAATTCCAACAGTTTCTATTCTAGTTGATGAGATGTTAGAAACTATGACTAAAATCATTTCAAATTTGTTGGTAAATGAGAAAAGAATTGTAGAGAATCTTTACATTACAAAGGGACAAATCTTTGCAGAATTTGTGCTAGAAGCATTAATCAAAAAAGGCATTCCAAGATTTGTAGCATACAAAGATGTACAAAGAGTTGCATTTGAAGCAAACGATAAAAAAATTCAGTATGTAGATGCTATTAAAAATGATAAAGCATTTTCTTCAAAGTTAACTAACAAAGAAATTGATTCTATATTTTCTCCAGAAAAACACCTTGGTGCATCATCTGCAATTATCAACAATGTAAAAATATCTGTTCAAAAAACAATTAAGAAATTTATCTAGTTTTCAATAATGCCTTATGAATTTTAGAACCATATTGTAAAGCTTTTTTTCTTTTTGTACAAGATATTTCTGGAACGTTAATTTGGCTAGCTAATTTTCTTATGATATGTTTACGATACAAATCTTCAGAATCATGAATTTTCTCAGATATAGGAATAGTTTTAGCATAATCTATAAACTTAGAAGATAGTAACGGTTGGAGAATTTTTACTCCAAATTCAGATGCAATTAGATTTACAGCATTCATCATTTTTAGTTCATTATCTAATTTAGAGGTCATAACTTCATGAATTTTTGATTCTCCTTCAGAAAATGCATCTCTATATACATTGTAACCACAAAATAATTCATCGATTCCATTTGCAGTAATTACAGTATTAAGATCTAAACTTTTTGCTAATTTAGAAACATAATGAAATGCAATACAATTTTCATTCCATGATAAATTTTCTGTTTTTATTATTTGATTAATCTTTAATGAAATATCAGGGAAAGTTTCTGAATCAATTTCAAGAATATGATGTTGATAATTAAGAAGTTCATTGACTTGTTTTGCAAATAAAATATCATGTGATTCTGGAAAACCAATTGTCAATAATGTAATATCATAATTCATATCTGAACAAATTTTTGATATTAATGTACTATCGACCCCCCCAGAAAAAGCAATTCCAATTTTCTTTTCCTTAACAGTTTCAGAAATAGAATTTTTTATATTTTCAAGTAATTCTTTATCAGACTGTTCCATTCTTACACACGTTACAAATTAGATAGAAAGGGTAATG
Source organism: Candidatus Nitrosopumilus sp. (assembly GCA_016784625.1). The sequence goes on from JADHUF010000007.1 coordinate 13,666, forward strand.
AATCAATCCTTTAACTATTAATTTAGTATTAGATGTAAAACAAGATGATGAGATTATCACAAACAGATATTGAAGAAAAGTTAAAGGATTTACCAGGATGGAGTATTGTAAATGAGAAACTTCACAAAGAATTTCAATTTGAGAGTTTTAACCAGGCATTTGGCTTTATGACTAGAGCAGCTATGGAAATTGAGAAAATGAATCATCATCCAGAGTGGTTTAACGTATACAACAAAATCATCATAGAATTAACAACTCATGATGCTAGAGGTATTACAGAAAATGATACCAATCTAGCTAAAATTCTAAATTCTTTGGCATAATTGTACAAATGAATTTTTAGGCATAATCATTATAGAATTTATATTATGATCCAAAGTCAGATGACTTCACATGACTACAAATCCTACAGTTCTAGATTCAGATTTTAGATATATTGATAAAAATGGAAATTTGCTTAGAACAAGAACAGAATTAACAGTAGCACAAATGCTTACTTTTCTAGAAGTGGAATACCAATACAATCACAAACTTACTTTAAAGAATGGAAATGAAGTTACAATTGATTTTAAAACAGAAAAAGGATTGATTGAAGTAATTGATAATGATGAGGATATTGAAAAATATAAACAAATCAAAGAAGACTTTCCTCAAGATAAAGTAATGGCAATAGGACATGCAAAATATGTTGCACAAATTAAAGAATTACAAGATATTGTATTTTATGATAAAACACCACAAACAGGATCTATATTTTTAGAAGATGCATCATTCTCATTTGATTATGCACACATACTTCCATTAGTTGAAAAATGTTCCATCTTACATGGACATACATCTTCTGTAATGGTAGAGTTAGTAGGACAAATGAAAGATAATCTACTTTTAGATTTTGGAGTAGCAAAAAAAATTATCAAAGAAGTAGTAAACATATTTGACCATAAGTTTTTCATCAATAGAAAATATCTAAAAAATGAAGATGAATCACATTATGTAATTTCATTTGAAGGTCCTAAAGGAATGTTTGAATTACAAGTTCCAAAAGATACTACATATCTTTTAGAAGGAGAAGCTACTGTTGAAAATCTTTCAAGTGAAATTATAAAATTATTAGCACCAAAAATGCCATCAAATGTGGAAGCATTAGGGGTATACATCTATGAAGGATATAACAAAGGTTCTCATATCATCTCAAATATTTCAAGATAGTTAAGAAATGGAACCAAAAATACCAGAAAAAGCATGGAATCCAGAGTTAGAGAAGAAAATACTTGCGCAATGGCAAGACGAAAAAATTTATGATTTTACACCACAAGAGGATAACTTTACCATAGATACACCTCCACCATACCCATCAGGAAGACCATGGCATATTGGAGCTGCTGCACATTATTCACAAATTGATATGATTGCACGTACTGCAAGGATGGCTGGAAAAAATGTGTATTTTCCAATAGGGATTGATAGAAATGGACTTCCAGTAGAATTGTACACTGAGAAAAAACACAAAATTAGAATGAGAGAAACAGATAGAGGCGAATTTTTGAATCTATGTAGAAATGCACTAGATGATTTAGAAGCTGAAATGATTCTCATTATGAAAAATCTAGGAATTAGTGGAGATTTTGCAAACTACTATAGAACAGATTCAGAAGAATACAGATTACTTACACAATCAACATTCATCGAATTATGGAAAAAAGGTCAAGTGTATCTAGCAAATAGACCTAACAACTATGATTGGGTATCAGGTACAACTATTGCAGATGCAGAAATTACATACGAGGATTTACAAACTAAATTAGTTTATATGAAATTCAAAATAAAAGATACAGATCAAGAAATAATTATTGCAAGTACAAGACCTGAACTAGTTTGTGCGTGTAGGACAATTATTGTAAATCCAGAAGATGAGAGATATACACAATATATTGGAAAAAAAGTGATTGTTCCAATTACTGGTGCAGAAGTTGAATTAAGAACACATCATTCTGCTCAACAAGAATTTGGGTCAGGAGCTGTAATGGTATGTAGTTATGGTGATCAGAATGATGTAGCACTATTCAGAGAATTAGAGTTAGAAGAAATTGTTGCAATTGGACTAGACGGAAGAATGACGGAAGTTGCAGGAGAATATACAGGACTAAAACCAAAACAAGCAAGAACAAAAATCATTGAAGATCTAGAATCTAATGGATTTATAGAAAAAATTGAAGATATTGTTCACAGAACACCAGTTTCAGAGAGAAGTAAAACCCCAATTGAGATTATTCCTATGGAAGAATATTATCTTAAACAAAAAGAATCAGTTAAAAAAATAAGAAATTTGGGAGAAGAAATAATATTCCATCCTACTATGCACAAACAAATTTTGATGAATTGGTTGGAATCCATCAATATTGATTGGCCAATCTCAAGGAGGAGGTATTATGGTACAGAAATCCCAATTTGGTATTGTAAAAACTGCTCAGAACCACATGTTCCTGAGCCTGGAAAGTATTACAAGCCTTGGAAGGAAAAATGTCCAATTAGTAATTGTGTAAAATGTAACTCTACTGAATTTGTTGGTGAAGAAAGAACCTTTGACACATGGATGGATTCAAGTGTATCCCCACTGTTCATTAGCAAATTTAACAGAGATGATGAATTTTTTAACAAAGTGTATCCAGCGACAATTAGACCTCAAGCAAAAGATATTGTCAGGACATGGTTATACTATACACTTCTAAGATGTGAACAACTTACAGGGAAAAAACCATGGTCTGAAGCATGGATAATGGGATATGGTCTTGATGAAAAGGGGATGAAGATGAGTAAGAGTAAAGGCAATGCAATTGATCCTTTACCAGTCATTGAAAAATTAGGTGCTGATACTTTTAGATTTTGGAGTGCAAGTGAAATTAATCATGGATATGACTTTAGATGTAATGAACAAAAAATTGAATCAACTAAAAAATTCCTTAGTAAGTTATGGAACGTATCAAGATTCTTGTCTAGTTTTCCAGTAATTAAATCAGGGACACCTAATGCATCAGATAAATGGATTTTATCAGAATTGGATAAATTAGTTAAAGAATGTAAAAAAGGATATGAGGAATACAACTTTTTCATTCCTGCAATTGCAATAAGAGAATTTACATGGAATTTGTTTGCAGCTCATTATATTGAAATGGTCAAAGCAAGAGCTTATGGAATTGATTTTTCAGACGAAGAAAGAGACGGTGCAATTTTTACACTACACAAAACATTATCAACAATTTTAAAATTATTAGCACCAATTACTCCATTTATCACAGAACATCTTTGGAAGATTTTGTATTCAGAGGAAAGTATTCATAAACAAACACAAGTTGAGCCTGAAAATATTGAAGAGCAGAGTAACATTACTAAAGAAATCACTGAATTTAATTCCAAAGTATGGAATGAGAAAAAATCTCAGAATTTATCATTAAAAGATTCAATCAAAGTAGAAATTCCTAAAATTTTAGAGATATTTCAAAAGGATTTGAAATCTATGCATAATTTAACAGATTAATTCTTTGAAGTATTGATGAGACTGACAAAATATTTGTGTAATGAAATATCTTCAGTAAGTTCGGGATGAAATGCAGTACCAATTACATGATTTTTTTTAACTGCAACTATTCGTCCGTTAAATTTTGATATAACTTCAACATCAGAACTAACATCTGAAATTGATGGTGCTCTAATAAAGACACCATTAAATTTTGGGATGTTAATAGAATCCATAGAGACATCAGCTTCAAATGATTCTCGTTGTCTTCCAAATGAGTTTCTTTCTAATTTGATATCAAGGATATCTAAAAGAGGTTGATCGGTTTTTCCAACGACACGATCATCAGCTGTTTTGGATAGCAATATCATTCCAGCACAAATTCCAAGTACAGGCATTCCACTTTCAATTTTTTCTTTTAGGATTTTCAAAGACCCATTTACCAAAGAAAGTTGTCCAATAGTAGTACTTTCACCACCAGGAATTATCAATCCATCTAATTGAGAAATTTCTTCAGGAGTTCTTACAGTAGTTACTTTTCCATCAATACCCAATTCATTTAAGGCAGATTTAGTAGATACAAGGTTTTCTTGGACATCTCCCTGTATAGATAAAATTCCAACATTAACACTCATGCAGAGCCACCACGTTCTTGCATACGTAATTCTAGTGTATTAACATCTAAACCTACCATAGATTGTCTTTCATCAATCATTTTTTGGGCTTCTTTTACTTTGTCAGACTCATTCCAAAAAGTAGTAGCTAAAACTATTGCTCTTGCTCTTTCTTTTGCATCATCTGCGTTAAAAATTCCAGAGCCAACAAAGATTCCATCACAACCAAGAGACATTAGATATGCTGCATCAGCAGGCGTTGCAATTCCACCAGCGGCAAAATTCACAACTGGTAATCTTCCAAGTTTTGCAGTTTGCTCAACAATATCATAAGATACCTTGAATTCTCGTGACATTCTAACTAAATCTTGATTATCTCCAGAATCATAAATTGCCTTGATTGTTCTTAACTCATCATTAACTTTTTTAATGTGAGTAATAGCTTCCGCAACATTTCCAGTTCCAGGTTCACCTTTTGTTCTAATCATTGCTGCACCTTCTTCAATTCTTCGTAAAGCTTCAGCTAAAGATCTTGCGCCATTTACAACAGGTGTTGTAAGATCCCATTTCCAAATATGACGAAGTTCATCAGCAGGTGTTAGAACTTCAGATTCGTCAATCATATCAACATCAGTTTCTTGTAAAACTAATGCTTCATTGACATGACCAATTCTACATTTAGCCATTACTGGAATTGTTACTGAATTCATAATGTCCTCAATGATTCTAATGCTTGCAGTTCTTGCAACACCTCCTGCTTTTCTTACTTCAGATGGAAGTTTATCTAAAACCATTACAGAAACTGCCCCTGCCTCTTCAGCAATTTGAGCTTGTTCCACGGTTGTAACATCCATTACAACTCCATTCTTTAACATATGAGCAAAACCTCGTTTAAGTGTAGACGAACCACGTAAAATATCAACAGAGTTTATTTTTTCAGAAACTATACCTTTAGCATCTTGTCTGTCACCAGATAGTGGAAGCATGTTCTAATTTTTACTAGAGACTATTTGTACCTATTCACTAATTTCAGTTATGATCTGATCCAGTTCAGATTCAACCATAGTAATTAGTGGAGGAATAAATTGTGTCGTGGCATTTTGTTCAGGCCAATGAATTTGATTGGTATGTCCATTAAGAGTTACTTTAACATTTGATTTTTGATATTCAGATATATTTTCTATAATTGAAAATGATTCTGATGGAATGGCAATAAAACCAGTTTCTTTAATCAATGCTTTTATTTTGTTAAGTTTTGTTTCATCTAATTTTGACCGTACATCAGGCTGAAGATATCCCAGTTCAGTTATAGAATATTTCAGAGTACCATCATTCTTAATGTAAAGAATTTCAGTTTTTTGAGCACCAATTCTTTCTGTAACACCATTTGAAATTTTCTTTAATTGATGTTTTGTATATTCAATTTCAATATTATCAAAAGAATTTGCCGCAGAAATTGGAATTTCATTTTTTGTAATTAATGGAACTGAAATTAGTAGTGCTACAATTACTGGAATTGCACCTAAAGCATAATGAATTTTTTTTACCATGATCGATGAACACCTAGAAATTCATGTCAATTGCAAATAAATCTTGATTAAAAATAACTTAAAATTCAGGTCTAGTTCATTCTTGTTCGTGGGGTCGTAGCCTAGCCTGGTAGGGCGACAGTGTCTACGATTAGATCACCGCTAAGGGCTCCAAAGGTTAACTAAGCTAAACTGACTCACGGATGATGTAAGTTTGGAGCTGTAGTGACCCGTAGGTCGCCGGTTCGATTCCGGTCGGCCCCACGTTAAAAATTCTATTGGTTATTTTTTAAAACATTTAGTGCAGAACCAGCTTTGAACCATTCAATTTGAGATTTATTATATGAATGATTTAACAAGATTTCGTCTTTATTTCCACCACTATGAGAAATAATACATTTGACTTGTTTGTGTGGTTCTAAATCATTTAGATTCATTAAACTAATTTTGTCATCTTCAAGAATTTTGTCATAATCATCAGTATTACTAAAAGTCAATGCCAAAACTCCTTGTTTTTTTAAATTAGTTTCATGAATTCTAGCTAAACTTTTGGTAATAACTGCAACACATCCAAGATATCTTGGAGTCATTGCAGCATGCTCTCTGCTACTACCTTCACCATAATTATGATCACCGATTACTACCCAGTTCATTTGTTTTTCTTTGTATTGTCTTGCAATTTTTGAAAACGGTTCAAGTTGATTGTTAAGAATATTTTTACCATGACCTACTTCATCATTAAATGCATTAACTGCTCCCAGAAACATGTTATCGCTTAGATTATCCAAATGTCCTCGAAGTGATAGCCATGCACCGGCAGGAGAGATATGATCAGTAGTACATTTTCCCTTAGCTTTTACTATTATTGGAAGTTCTTCAAAGTCTTTTCTGTTCCATTTTAGAAAAGGTTCTAAACGTTGCAATCTTTTACTGTTAGGATCAATTATGATCTCAATATCATCAGAGATTTCTGGTGGCGCAACAAAAACTCCCTCAGGTCTCATGAAGCCTTCTTCAGGAACTTCAGGTGCAGGTTTTGGTGGTTCAAGTTTGAATTTTGTTCCATCAGATGCGGTTAGTTCATCTTGTAATGGATTAAAGGAAAGTTTTCCTCCTAAAGCTAAGGCAATAATCATTTCAGGACTTCCAATGAAATTTAGGGTGCTTCGATGGCCATCATTTCTTCCAGGAAAATTTCTGTTAAATGTTGTAACAATAGTATTTCTTTGATCTTTTTCTAATTCAGGTCTATTCCATTGTCCAATACAAGGACCACATGCATTTGCTAAAACAGTAGCTCCAATTTCTTGAAATAAATTCATTTGTCCATCTCTCTCAATAGTTCCTCGAATTTGTTCAGATCCAGGAGTAACTAATAATGGAATTTTTGCTTTGATCCCTTTTGCTATTGCTTGTTTAGCTAAGCTTGCAGCTCTTGACATATCCTCATAAGATGAATTTGTACAACTGCCAATTAATGCAACAGAAATTTGATCAACATAATCATTAGATTTTACATCATCTGATAGTTTAGAAATAGTCCTTGCTAAATCAGGAGTGTGAGGTCCAACAATAAGAGGTTCTAATGTTGAAAGATTGATTTCGATTACTTTATCAAAAAAGATTTCGGGGTTTGTTTCAATTTCAGGATCTGCAACAAGTAATTCTTTATTTTGATTTGCTAATTCAGCTATGTCTCCTCGATTTGTATATTTCAGATAAGTTTCCATTCTTTCATCATATGGAAAAATTGAACAAGTTGCACCAATTTCAGCTCCCATATTAGTAATCGTAGCCTTACCAGTAGAACTGATAGATTTTGTTCCTGGTCCAAAGTATTCAACTATTGAATTAGTACCTCCAGAAACTGTTAATTTCTCAGCAACTTTGAGTATAATATCTTTAGGTGCAGTCCACCCATTTAATTTTCCAGTTAGTTTAACACCAATTCGTTTAGGATAAAGTAATTCCCAAGGCATATCGGCCATAGTTTCAGCTGCATCTAATCCACCAACTCCAATAGCAATCATTCCAAGACCACCAGCATTTGGAGTATGAGAATCAGTACCAATCATCAAACCACCAGGAAATGCATAATTTTCAAGAACAACTTGATGAATAATTCCAGCACCCGGTTTCCAAAAACCACATCCAAATTTTGCTGCAGCAGATTGTAAGAATTTGAAAACTTCACTATTTTCATCAAGCGAAACTTTCATGTCAGTATCACCTTGAACTTCAGCTCTAATGAGATGATCACAATGTACAGTTGTTGGTAAAGATGTTTGTTCAAGTCCAGCTTGCATAAATTGAAGCATTACCATTTGTCCTGTAACATCTTGTAATGCAACTCTATCAGGTTTTAGAAAAACATAGTCTTTCCCACCAACAAAACTTTTATCATTAATTTCAGTAAAATGTCCAGATAAAATTTTCTCAGTAAGTGTAAGTGGTTTTCCAACTATGTTTCGATATGTAGTAATGTTTTCTTTTAATTTCAAATAAACACGTGAAACAAGTTCAGGAGTAGTATCAATTTCCATATGATGCAATGAATTTGTCCTGAATTTAATATTTACAATTTAAAAATTACGAAAATTGTTGTAATAGGCATGCAAATTTCTTAACAATTATAAACGAAAAGCAGCTTTTTAATTAAATGTTGGGGAGTTGGAAATTTTCTAAAATGAGGTTTGAATATGGTCAATAAGGGTTTTCCAAAATTTGGCATGTCACAAGCAGGTGCATTTGTTGCTGCTCTCAAAAATTATAATTTACCTGATTTCATTTTAGTATTAATTGCAAAAGAATGCAAATCAGATCTGCTTGAAAGAGGTAGAATTGATGATAGATTACAAAGTATGAATGACAGTGCTTTGGAATTGCTACACAAGGTTTTTGTTGGTTGTGAAGAGGATGAAGCAGGAAAATATGCACAATACAGATTCTTTGCATATGTTTCAAGTATGTATCATAAATGTGAGGTATTAGTTAATGAAACAATTCCAGGAGCTGCAACTAAAAATCATAAAATTCCTGTTGCAGTAAAAAATAATGGAATGTATATTGCAGTTGCATATAACAAAGCAACTGGAAATCCTGTTAACAAAAAAGAAACTACGAGATTTTATGAAATGGTAGACGATATCAAGAAGGGTGAGCACGGAACAATGTTAACAGATGCAATTTATGGGTCTTCAGTAGGTTTTAGGGGTGATGCATTAGTAGAACTTGAAAACTTGAGTAAATCAAGAAACGATGATCCTGAAAATATGTTAAATTTCAAAACAGCAAACTTTGAAAATAATATTTATTCTGTTACAAAATGTTAATTTTAAAAATTATTTTACAGATTTAATTGTGAAGTATTCATTGTTAGAAACATAGGTTTACCATCAGTTTTTTGAAAATTTTCATCATATTGATCAAATTCCAATTGTTCGAAGAGATGTTTTGTCCAAATATCATGAATGTCTTCAATGAATTTTTTATGTCCAGAAATTCTTAGTAATTCATGAAGTAGTTCATGAGATACAGTAGTACAATTTTTTTCTGCAAGAAATAATGTATCATTTGATTCTTTAAGAGGTTGCCAAAACACCATTCCAAAATTCTCAGCATGGTATCCTTCACAACCAGCACAATCAGTCCAAGAAGGTCTGAAATGAGTTAGATAGAAATGGTAAATGTCTTTTCCTCTTTGTTCATGATCATGTACAAGAGTATGTGTATCAAGTCTTTGGAAAAAATTTCTAGGTTCTGTAATCAACTCATCACATTGAATTTCATAATCTTTTCCAAATTTTTCTTTAATCCATACCTTGTAAAATTTACTCATTTTTTGAATATATTCAAACTCAAATTGTCGTTTTTCACGATCTTTTTTTTGTACAACAAAAATAAAATGTAAAATCATATTAAAAAAAAGTGGTGTTTATGTCTGACCTTCAATACCCATCAAGGTAAGAGTTGAACGAATCTTTTCAATTTTTCTGATTTTCCAAGTAATGGTTTCTCTAAGTTTTTCTACAGTATCCGATTCAATCTTGGCCAAAATATCGTATGCACCAAAAGTTCCATGAACTTCTTTAACACCTTCCAAGCCCTTTAGTTGCTGAATAATAGCTTCTTCTGAACCTAGTTCACAGTTTATTAAAACATAAGCTGTTGCCATACATTAATTAAAAAAATCGACTATATCAATAAACCGATTATGTTCAGTTTTGGGAAATTTTTATGATTACATCCCAAATCGGCTTTGGGACAGGCATTACAGATAATCTTGAAATTCGAACAAGTTCCCAATCTTCAAATTTTTTTTCTTTTTTCATTTCATCAAGTGTTACGGGACGTTTCAGTGATTTTTTGTATTTCACATCAACAACAATGAAACGTTCATTTTCTTCTTTTGGGTTTGGGTAGGGTTTTGAAATAATTTGCATTATACCTACAGCCTGTCTTTCATCACCTGTATGATAAAACAAAACAAGATCGTTTGGTTTCATTTCTCTCATATGTTTTAATGCAAGATTATTATGAACGCCATCCCAGATAGTTGTTTTTTCTTTTTTTAATTGTTCAAAATTATATCCTCTTGGTCCACTAGGTTCTTGTTTTGCTAACCAATAATTCACCATTTCAGTTTTCTGTATCACTAATGGATGTTTTATGGTTTTTCAATTTTTGTTAAATGAAATTGTTCCCCGGTTCTGACTCGCACAAGATCATTGGTATTTTAGCCAAAACCTCCTTGGGTTCTGAAACCGGGGTGCCCTTAATGTGCCATGCCTGGGTGAATTGAAAATCATTGGTATCATTACGATCGACATCATCCCAATCCGTCTGCATGGTTGCTCTTAGGGCATACGATATTCTACTTAGTCAAATATTAACCAGGTAGTTTTATCTCAAAGGAAACTATTGGTTCTCTAAGCTTAAAGTTATCTTTAGTAGGTTTACTGATTTCACCAACAGTTCCAACAGTTTTTCCATTAACAATAATGCTTCCAACATTTCCTTTTTCAAAAGTCAGATCAATTGTAGGTTTAGTTTCACAAGTTTTTCCAAAAACCAATTGAATAACTGATTGTAAAACAGATTTTATCTCACTAAAATTTGCATCTTTATGAGAACTTACTGCACAAAGATGAGTTTCTTCAGTTACAGAACTTGTTTTGTTAAAAATAGTTCCTGTCTCAAATAATTTTTGAGGATATGATTCATGAATATTTTTTGCTAGACTATTAATTAATCCTGGAAGTAACGAATCTCTAAGAATAGTATGTTCAAGACTTTTAGAATCTAAAACCGATATAATTTTCATTGAATCTCTTTTTGTATTATCATAAAGAATTCGTTTACTTGTTAAGCTAGAATTTAGAACTTCCATAAAACCTAATCCAGTCATAATCGAAGAAATCAATTTCAAATTAATTGAGTTGGGGTGTTTTTGACCAAGTGTTTGAGAAGGCGACAATGTAGGTTCAAGATTCTGAATTCCATATCCCAGGGCAACTTCTTCTACTAAATCCATTGGTCCAAAAATATCAAATCTATATGCAGGAATTACACAAATAATATTTTTTCCTTTAGTTGATGCATCCAATCTAGATTTTTTTAATGATGAAATAATCTTTGAAGTGCTAAGATTCAAACCAAGGATTTGATTAATTAAAGAAGAATTAACAGAGATTTTCTTTTGTTCAAGTTTAGGTGAAGAATTTTTTGTACCAGATATTTGAACTGATTCTAAAGTAAACCCAGCACTTTGTAAAACAGTTGCAACAACTGAAAGCATATCTTCAGCATCATCTTTATTGATTCCAGTTATCTCAACAAAGAGGTTTTTTGTTTTAGTTGTAACAGTAGTTGCAGCTGCATTAATTATTGGAGGAAAAGAGACGGTTTGTTGATTTGCATCTAAAATTATAGGTACTTGGGTAGAATTTCCAAGTATAGAACCATAATCTTTTCCAACAGGAGTATTTTTTAGGATTTCAGAGATAGAAAGTTCTTTTTTTGAGTTTAGTGGAATGAATTTATGATGTCTGTTTGTGGTCGTGTAAACTAAAGGAAATGAAATTACATCCAAATCATGAATTCCTATTGATGATTTTTTTCTCTTTCTTCCTATTCCAAAATGAAGATCTTCTTGCATGGTCATAAGCTGTTTAATTGTTTTATCATCAATTTTTCCATTTTTTGCAACAATACCAGTTACAAAAGGACGAACTTTTGATACTCTAGATTGTACAAATACAGCATACTTGTTAGATTTTTTAATATTGAGTTTAATTGCACCTGTTTTGATTCGAAGTAATCCTTGCAATCCAAGTGCAATTCCAAAATCAGTTGAATAATCAGGTCTATTTGGACTATATTCAATTCTAATCAAGTCTTTGTCTTCAGATTCAATATCTAATCCAAGAAATGGTAATGAATCAG
>JADHUF010000078.1 GCA_016784625.1 Candidatus Nitrosopumilus sp.
GGCCTAGATTTAACATTGAATTAAAAGATCAACAAAGATACACATATCTTCGAATTTCTGATGAAAAATATCCTCGATTATTAGTATCGCGAAGAACTAGGGATGGAAAATTTTTAGGAAAAGGAAAAACTTTTGGACCATTTACCCAAGGTAGTTCAAAATTACTTACAATTGGTACTTTGAGAAAATCTTTTCAAATTAGGATTTGTAAAACTCTTCCAAAAAAAGTATGCTTGGAATATCATTTAGGAAATTGTGAAGGGCCTTGTGAATTCAAAGATGCGCAAGAACGATATCCAAAACATGTTGCTGCATTAGAACAAGTACTTCAAGGCAAAAACCAAACTAAAATTTTTGCAAAAAAATTACAAGAAGAAATGCATCAAGCTGCTGATTTACAGCAATTTGAGCGTGCAAAAGACATACGTGATACTTTGATTCGACTTGGGAGTCTTCAAAATAAACAAAAAATGGAATATGTTAAAAATTCTGATGAGGAGTATTTTGGTATAGGATTAAACGACCAGACTGCCATAGTGATGAATTTTCGAATGATTAATGGTGTAATTAGAGATAGTGACAAATTCTTTTTTGATTTAGTTGGGGATAATTCTTTTTCAAACTTTCTTTATCAGTATTATTCTACACATAAAATTCCAAAATTTATTTTTGTTAATATACTTCCTGAAAATTTAAAATTATTAGAATCATTACTTTCAGAACAATCTGGGTTTATTGTAAAGATCATAGTTCCAAATAAAGGAAAGAAAAAAGATATCATAAATTTAATTTTAAAAAATATTAAATTAATTCATTCAAAAGGTGGCGATCCTGGATTAGTTGAATTAAAAGAAATTTTAAATCTATCTGTAATTCCTAATATCATTGAATGTTTTGATATCTCAAATCATGGCACTGACTTTGCAGTAGGTGCAATGTCTAGATTTGTAGGTGCTACTCCAAACAAATCTGGATACAGAAAATTTAAAATCAAAACAATAACTGGACAAGATGATTTTGCCATGATTGGGGAAATAATCAAAAGAAGGTATTATCGATTACTAGAAGAAAATTCCCAACTTCCTGATCTAATAGTAATTGATGGTGGTAAAGGACAACTAAATGCTGCTATGAAATCTTTAGAGTCCCTTGGATTAAAACTTCCATGCATTTCTTTGGCCAAAGAAAATGAAGAAGTTTTTGTACCTAAGAACAAAAATCCAATTATCATTCCTAAAAATAAACCATCATTGAAAATTTTACAATATACTAGAGATGAAGTTCATAGATTTGGGGTTGCATATAATAGAATTATTCAAAAAAATCAAATAAAATAAGAAAAAAGGATTTTTTTGGTTAGTTCACTGTTACACTACCAGTCATCCATGGATGAACCATACAATAGTAATCATAACTGCCTGCATCATTAAAGGTAAATGCATAATTTGCACTTGCCATGACCAAACTACTATCAAATACTCCTGATGGACCATCAGATGCGCTTCCTCCAGTTACTGTATGTGCAGCAGTATCTATGTTAATCCATTCAACTGTATCTCCAGCATTAATTGTGATATCTGCTGGTGAGTAGCATGAATTACTATCTTCACATCCTGGAACTGAAGTTCCTACTGGAATATCAACCATATGTGTTTGTGGTTCTGTTGATTCTTCCACTGTAGTTGCTTCTTCCATAGTACTTTCTTCTATGATGACTTTATCTTCAACTTCTATAGTTTTACCTGCAGTTGCAGTTGCACTTACAGAGTAACTAATGGTTGCTTGATTTGTTTTCATTGTGTGAACAGCTAAAGCATTACCTGAGAATTTCCATGAACCCATTGCATTCTTTGGATCAACAAATGTTAATTCAAAGATAGTTTCACCATCTGGGGTCCAAGTCTTCGCTGGTTTTTCATCAGCACTAATTGGGCCTCTAAGTGTAACTAGTTGAATGTTTTCAGAAGCAGAGTATGAAAGAATTCCTGAATAAACATCACTTGATGGTGCAAGTAGCACTGCAAGTTGATGTGATTCGTGACCAATACCTGGATCTGTTGCTGACATTACTGTGCCAGTCATTACAGTATCGGACATTGATTTTTCAGTATAGTCTACTTTGTAATCAACTACAAATGGTTCGGTATTCATTGTGTGTACTGCTAAAGCATTACCGGCAAATTCCCATTCGCCTTTTGCATTCTTTGGATCAACAAATGTTAATGCAAACTTTGTTTTTCCATCGGGTGTCCAAATTGCTTGTCCTTTGTCTTCACCATGTGCTAATGGACCATGTAATGTGACAAGTTGAATTGATTCAGATGCATCATACTTGAGTGTGCCTGAATATACTTTGTCACTTGGTGCCAAAATGATTGCCAATTGATGTGATTCATGACCTACACCAGGATCGATATCTGATGTTAGTCTATCCCATCCAGCTTTCATTGCTTTTGCAGGAGCTCCACTTTTGACTTCATCTGCAATATCTGCAAATGGGTCTGTTTGAGTTTGTGAAACAACTGGGGCTGAAACAACAGGACCGGCATCTTGAACTGCACCCAAATAAGATGCGGTTCCTACACCTATAGCTATAATTGCAATTGTAAATGCAATTGCTATTTTGTCTATACCTGCCATAATTGATCTCAAACTCTATGCATAGTAAATAAATCTAATCGTCATTGTTACGTTCATAATTTTAATTTATGAGTATTTAGAATTCTATTATCTTATTTTCCATTCTGCATCCTTTTTGAAATCTTGATTTTTTGATGTTTTTCAAATATTTACAAAAATTTTAAAAAAGAATTGAAAATTTCACATGATCGCTTTAATCAATCATTGACTGTTGTCAATGATGTTAAACAATTCCTTCTTTTATGAATTAAATCTGTGATAGAATTACAAGCAAATGAGATGTCACCAAGTAACTAATCGTTTTTGGTCTTAATCTCTTTTGCATTGATATTTTCTTTGACTAAATTTTTATCTATATGTATTAATTCAAATTCTATTTTTAATTTTCTTTGCTTGATTAATTGATTATTGAACTGTATTCTTTTTTCTATTAATTCATCTTTAATTTTTGAATTAAACATGAAATACTCATACATTATTTTTTCATCCAATTTTATTTTTATAATGTCTGCATTTTTTATAATAAATGTCCCAATTCTCCAAAACAAACCAACATGTAATGCGATATATTTTGATTGTAAATTTGTCACTTTATCTTTATAAATTTCTGCATGTTCTCTGTTTTGCTCAATTATTGAATTACCTGTTTGAATACTCCATGAAATTTTCTTTGTATTTCCATCTGAATAAAAAACATGGTGCAATTGTCAACCAAAAAGGGGTCTTTTGTCTATATAATTTGAATATGTCCCTTATGATCAAAGATTAAAAGATGTATTCATGCTTGAGTCGCACGCATTCTTCTCAAAGATGGTAGATGAATTAGTAGAATTTTCTGAGTATGATCCTGAATTAGCTGATGGAATAAAATGGCTTGATGAACAAGCACAGAAAAAGGGCATCACATTTTATGATATGGTCTTTGAAGTTCTCTACAAACATGATGTAAACTCTAAAGCAAAAGATTGGCTTAGTACAAGAAATTAAAAACTATTTTCTCAAGTTTAGGGTTTTGTATTCACATCCCTCTGGACCACAATACTTTCCAACATATGATGCCTTTGGTCTGTATAATGCAGTTTTAGGTGCTGCTTCTGCAAATTTTTCTTCAATGATGTGAGCTGCCCATCCTACAACTCTTGAAATTGCAAAAATTGGAGTATTGAGATCTACTGGAATTTTTAACATATAGTAAATTGAAGCACTGTACAAATCTACATTTGGATAAATATCCATATCTTTTTGCAATTTCATCTCAGAAATGGTTGTTGTTTCAACTTTTTCTGTAATGGCAAACCATGGGTCTTTAGTTTTTTCTGCTAGTTTTCTTGATAATTCTTTTAGAACTTGTGCTCGTGGGTCGTATGTTTTGTATACTGCATGTCCCATTCCCATGATTTTCTCCCCTTTACTCATTTTTTCTTTAATCCATGCTTCTACTTTATCTACTTCTCCGATATCCGATAGCATTTTCATAACTTCTGTGTTGGCCCCTCCGTGTAATTCTCCACTTAATGCTCCAATTGCAGCACTTGATGCTGAATACATGTGCGCTCTAGTTGATGCAACTTGTCTTGCTGTAAATGTTGATGCATTGAAAGTATGGTCTGCATGGAGAATTAGACATACATCAAAGATTTTTTCTACTTTTGGATCTGGTCTTTCCCCAAACATCATGTATAGGAAATTTGCTGCATGACTTAGTGAAGGATCAGGATCTATGATTTTTAATCCATTTCTAATTCTATGCCAACTCGCAATAATTGTGGGAACTTTGGCAATGAGATTAATTGCTCTGTCATAACTGGCCTCTTTATCTGCAAATTCCTCATCAAAATATCCTGCAAGTGCTGCAACAAATGCCTGAAGCATATCCATAGGGTCTGCGTCTTTTCTCCAATTTCCCATATTCTTTTGCATTTGCTTTGGAATCTGTCTTGCATCGATTAATTTTGCATTAAATTCATCTAATTGTTGTTTATTTGGCAGGCTATCATAAAGTAGTAAATATGCTGTTTCCTCAAAGGTTGAATTTTCTGTAAGATCTAAAATATCATAGCCACGATAGATGAGCTTACCTTTTTTTCCATCAATATTTGAAATTCTAGTATCTGCAATCTCAATTCCTCGTAAACCGATGTTTTTAGTCTCCATACTGAGCGTACTGAAAATCTTCTATTATATTTTCGCCAAAATTATGTCTCTGAAGTTTAGTAATTAGTCTAATATGGCAACTTTTGGTCATAAATGAAAATTTTTAAACCAAAATTAAATGACTCCACAGGAACGCAAAGACTTGCAAAAATTAGATGACCTGGTGCTTGAGGCATCTGAAGGGGAATTAAAAAAAATCCAAGAAATTGACCATCAAACACAGATGGAAGGATTATCATTTTACGATGTGTACCTTGATTCTAGTTCTTTGATTAATCAGAATATCAAAAAATCTTTTAGAAAGTCTTAATTTTTTTTCTTCATTTAAATGAGGGATTGTA
>JADHUF010000008.1 GCA_016784625.1 Candidatus Nitrosopumilus sp.
ATTAAGACAAACAAGCGATATTGACAAAAACGATGCTGAAAAGATTTTTGAAAAAATTGATTCAAACTCAGATCATATAATAGCAATTGAAGAATTAGATGGAAAAATAGTAGGGTCCACAACACTTCTAATTGAACCAAAATTTATCCACAAAGGAGGATTAGTAGGTCACATCGAAGATGTAGTAGTAGACAAAAACTTTCAAGGACAAAAAATTGGTGAAAAAATTATGAAGTATCTTCTTGAATTTGCAAAAAAACGAGGCTGTTACAAGACAATTTTAGATTGCACAGACGAGGTAAAGCCATTTTATGAAAAACTTGGCTTCAGACACATTGCAAACGAATTAAGATTTGATCATATCTAAAAGAATTCTTTTTTAGGACGTTTCTTTTTTTGCTTGCTCAAATAAGCTCCAACACCCATTACAGGAATAGATAATACCATAAATAAAATTGGTATATACTGTACTACATCTGTTTGATAATCATCAATAATTTTATCCACCATTGAATAACAAACATACATTCCCACTAACAAAATTATTCCACCGACAATAATCATTCCACCAATTTGTTTTGAACCATATTGTTTTGACATAAGAAAAGCAACTCCAGCTAAAATTCCGGCAGGCCCAACACTAATAGAGATGAACTGAAATATTTTTGGATTTGCTTCAAATGTTTTTAAAAATCCATCATCAGAAGGGATGTTGGTCATAAAGTTGTAAATTGAAATCATTTCTCCTGCAAACATTACAAAAAAACCAATACTAGCAATTGCTAGCCATTTCTCAACTGCCATGATTCTAACAAATTTTAGTTGATAAATAAACCATTCAGATAATCAGACAATCCCAACTAGGTTGGCTAATTCTTTTCTGCATGCTGCACCAAGTTTTTCTGCAGCTTGTTCAGGGGAGATATCATTTAAGAAAATTCCATATCCACGTTCTAATCCAGACCAAGGTTTGGTGATTGGGTAAATTTCTATGTGCCAATGAATTTGTCGACTGTTTTTCTTTTCAGGAGAAAGATGGAATACTAAATTATATGAAACATTTTTGACAGTTTTTGAAAGACCACCCAAAGTTGACCTTAAAATTAATGACAAATCATTGATTTCTTTTTGGGTGATTTTTGAGAAACTAGTGGTATGTTTTTTTGGAGAAATCCAAAATTCGTATGGGTATGATGGAGACCACGGGCAAAATGCAATAAATCCTTCCGTTTGAAGAACTTGTCTTGGACCACCAATCTCCTCATTGACAATTTGGCACAGAGGACAAACACCTTTTTCATTTAGTATTTTATGAGAGGCTTCTGCTTCTTCCTCAATTACTGGAGGAATTGTAGAAAATGTTAGAAGATGCAAGTGAGGATGAGGGTTTGTATTTCCAGCTAGTTCTCCATGATCACCGTAAATTGAAACATATGTTACACCTTTTTGGGTATAAAGCCATCTTAGTCTATCTTGAACAACAACTAAAACATTTGACCATTGTTCAGGATCAATTGTTGCAAATGTGTCTTTTTTATTTGGTGATGCAACTACAACATAATGATAACCATATGCAGGTTCACTATAGTAAGGTCTATCACTGTAAGAATTTTCAGTGTCTATGGAAACAATTGGATTCTTACTTTCAAAAACTCTAATTGACCATCCCTTTACATATTCATCTTCATTGTCTTGAAGGCGTTGTAACATTCCATCTTTTGCGACAAGAGATAAAACAGAAGGATTAGTCATTGATTCGTTTCCAGGAGCATAAGGAGATTTATCAGGATTTATAATTTTGTCATCTTTTTTTGAAACAATCATGAAGCGCTCAGAAACATAACCCTTGCGCATATCTCCCATAATTATTATTGGAAGTAAATGGATGTTAAAATGTTTACTAAGATCTAATTAAAGTCAAAATAAAAAAAATTGTAATAGAATTTTCATAAGATTAGTAAAATCCTACCTTCATCAAAAAATTATCTTTTATTTTGATCGCATGTTTTGATGTAAGCTTTAAAGGAAAGCATCAGATCTTCAATGAACAGAGAGTGTTATGGATAATTCTAATGTTCATATGATTTACGTTCTTTTAGATGGTGTTGGAGATCTTCCACATCCAGACTTGGATGGAAAAACACCATTAGAGGCTGCAAATACACCAACTTTAGACAAAATTGCGAGTAACGGAGTAATAGGAGAAGTAATTTCTGTTGGAAAAGGAATTGCTCCTGAATCAGATATTGCTGTTTTCAACATGTTAGGATACAAATTCAATCACACAGATTATGCAGGTAGAGGAGTGATTGAAGCCATAGGAATTGGAATTGACTTTAAAGATGGGGATTTAGCATTAAGAGGAAATTATTCTACATTAAATGATGATGGAGTAATCATAGATAGAAGAGCTGGAAGACATATTGAAAAAGAAGATGCAGATGGAGTAGCAAAAGAGATTGAAGAAAAGATCAAATTTTTACATCCTGATACATCAGTAGTAGTTTCTCCAACAATTGGGCATAGGGTAACAGTTAGAATTAGAGATAATTCTAGAAAGCTATCAGCAAAAATTACTAACACAGACCCAGCATACAGCAATATTGGCGGCATGGGAGTAGCAAAAGCTGTTGGAGACTTCTTAAAAATTGAAAAATGTTTACCTTTAGAAGAAAATGAAGATTCAAAATTTACTGCAAATCTAGTAAATGAATTCTCTGATCAGTCAATCAATATTATGAAAAAGAGTGAAATCAACAAGAAACGACAAGAACAAAACAAAAAACAACTAAGTTGTATTCTACTTAGAGATGCAGGTAACAAATATCCAGATGTGATACCAATTAATGAAAAATATACCATGAAATTTTCATGCATAGTAGATATGCCTGTTGAGCTTGGAATTTCAGAAGTTCTAAAAATGAAAGCATTCGAAGCTGGTGGATTAACAGATTATGAAGAAAAAGCAAAAGCAGCAGCAAAGGCAATGGAGACTCAAAATGCAATATACGTTCATCTCAAAGGACCAGATGAGTTTGGACATGATGGAGATGCAATTGGTAAGACAAAAAATATAGAAGAAATAGACCAGAGATTCTTCAAAACCCTTGTTGAAAACATTGACACAAGTAAAGTTGCAATTATAATTTCAGCTGATCACTCAACACCATGCATCAACAAAGGACATAGTGATGATCCTGTTCCTGTTGTAGTTTCAGGGGATTTTATTAAAAATGATGGAACAACAAGAATGACTGAAAAACAAGCTAAGAAAGGAAGTATTGGTTTGCTTCAAGGTGCAGAAGTAGTTCCAAAATCTCTTGAATTAATTAAATCTCAAACATAGTCAAGTTGTTTGCTTGTTGCATTTCAATTACATTATTTCTTATTCTATCAACATCTATTGAATGATACATGGAAGGAGAATCACCTAGTTTTTCTAAAACTCTACTTAGCATTCCAATTCCAATAGAGAGTTCATCTTTTTGAGCATGAGCAAATGCAACTGCTAATAGAATTATTCCTTGAACAACTTCCTTTTCTCGTCCAAAACATTGTTTCCAAACACCTTCAAATGATTCATGACTTTCCCAAAATCGTTCACTGTTAAAGTAAAAAATCCCATCTTTGGTACCTTGTTCTTTATCGATCACTTCTTCTATGACATGTCGAACATTATCAATTGGGCCAATTGGAGATAACTTTTCAATAAGTAAATCAAGATCCGATTTTTCAACTGCTACATCAAATTCTACAAATTTCCTGGCAATCCTAGCAACTCTTACTGATACATTCATGTCAGATGCAAGATCTCTGGCTTTGTAAACTATCTCGCGGGAATGTTCAGGACCATAATCTTTGTTTTTGAAATGAAGCATATATCGTTCCATGGCATTAATTTGTAAGAATTTCTTAAATTTCTTTTCTAATTACAATCAAGGTTTATATGAAATATCTAAAGGATTTTGGGTACATGTCTATCATCGAGACTATCACAGACGTCAATAACACCTTCTTATCTAGAAGAGAGTTAACGTGTAATTTTACAGGGTTGGGAGGTAAACTCAAAAAATTTGAAGCAATAGATATGATTACTAAAGAATTCAAACTAGATGGCAAAGTTGTAGTTCCAATGGGATTGAAAACTCATGTAGGAAAGCCATTGATTACAGGAACTTTCTATGTTTATGATGATGAAGGATTAGCAAAAAAACAGATCAACCCAACAATTTTCTCAAGAATAGAGAAAACAAAAACAAAATTGGCAGAAGCTGAAACAGCAGAAGATTCAGCTGAAGAAGTAAAAGAAGCTCCAGCTGAAGAAGTAAAAGTGGAGAAAGATAAATAATGCCTGTAGAACAAAAAGGTAAAAAAGGATCTAGCCCAAATGTTTACAAATATTTTAAAATAGATGGAGATAAAATATCAAGAATTAGAAGAATATGTTCAAGATGTGGTAAAGGTGTATTTATGTCAGAACACAAAGATAGACACACATGTGGAAAATGTGGATTAACAGAATTCAATCAGTAAAAAATTTTAAATTAATTTAATATAATTTTTTTTTGTGAATTTTAGAACTTTTTTCTTCTAATTGTTCAATTTTTGAAATAAACGCAGGAGCAATTTTAATTTTAGAAAGAGACTCCATAGATAATTTCACAGTGTTTGAATCCAAAGATATGTTAGATTTAGGAAGATCTTTATCAGCCCAAAATTTCATTACTTTATCTTCTAGTTTAAAATCACGAAACCCAGCAGGAAATTTTTTTGTTATATGATCTAACAAAGTACGATCTTTGAAAACGGCTCTAGGTTCAAACAATCTAGTTTCATCACTGTAAACATTTTCAAATAAATTTCCAGAAATTTCATCTGAAAGTAATTCCATCTTTGAAATTTTCCTTATTAATTCCAAAAAATGTAAAAATTCATGTGCCAATATTGCATGAATTGTTCCTTTTAATCCATAAGCAACCAGAGGTGCAGAAATCTGAATTACAACCTGAAATTTATTATCAAACATCACAGGAATTGTTCTTGCAAACAAAATTCCAAACTCATAAGAATTTGGGTTGGGAGAAGACATTACAAGAGATGGCTCCACATAAGCAGTAGGAAATTTAATTCCTGAAGCTTTTTCAATTCTATTTATTCCGGCAACAGTAATAGGAAAACGATCTACTGTAAGATCATACACAGTATCAGGAATTATTCCTTTGGCGTGTGCATCTCTCAAACGTACTAATGGATCCAATGTCCATCCTCGATAATTATGAATGTAAAAAGGTTGTTTTGATCAGGATCTAGGCTTTCCAGATTTTGCTTTCTTTTTTTTACGTGTTTCAGCTCTTTGATCAGCATGTCTTTTGTGTTTATTTTTTTTCCTTATTGGCATATTGTTTCAGAATTTCAGTGCTAGTTAATTGTTATCATTGTACTTCAACATCAAGAAAATCAAATTCCTGACACTTACACGACATATTAAGAATTTGAGAGATTCCAGGGGACACATCATCACTATTCACAAATCGTTTTACTGGCAATCCTCCTTCAGTTTTGATAAATAAAGTAAAAGTATTCTTTGAATTTTTCTTGTATTTTACAGAAAAAACTTTTTTCTCAGAACGTTTTCCAGATTTTTCATAAACTACTATAGGATGTTTTGCCAGATCATTTAATTTTTTTAGATTTTTTGAATCAATTTCATCTTCTGTAGAAATTTTTACTTCTATTAACGAATTGAATTTAAGAGGTTTTTTTGGAGAGTCTGTAACAAATTTCAGGTTAGTAATTTTGAGAAAATCAAAGGTTTTAGAAGTTAATTTCAAATTTCTTTTAAAGGGATTTTGAATTTTAACAAAAAAAGGCCGTCCAGTGCCTAAAACTAGATTGGATTTGTCTTCGCCACCAATCCATGTAAATTTAGCAGTGGTTCCACCAAATTTTTTGAAAATAAATTGAGAGATCATTCCCTCAACACTATCAAATTCCAAAATTCCATGAAAATCACAAATTCTACATCCCTTTCCAAAACAATTACTGCAAGATTTTTGTTTTTGGGAAATTCCTCTTGAGGTTTTGATGTATCTTCCAGAAAGAGATATTGACTTTGAACGTAGTTGACAAGATTCATCTTTCAAGTTTACTGTAAAAGTTACATTTGGATCTAAAAAATCAACAATCTTTCTTGTTTTCCTAGAAAATGATTTTCTTAATTCTT
Organism: Candidatus Nitrosopumilus sp.; assembly: GCA_016784625.1. Next base: position 6,224 of record JADHUF010000008.1, read on the forward strand.
TTGATACATCAGTCTTTACACTATCAATTCCTTTTAATTTGTATTTTGAACGAATCAAATCATCTCTATCAATAATAGAAGGTTTCATTATAGCCCCCACACTAAATGACGAAAAAGAATAGTTTGATGCAGTATCAAGCATTAATTTTAAAAAATGATCCAGATTATCAAACAAATTTTTACAGATGTAACATTTTTGAGTATGATTTAGATTTTTTTTGAGTTTTTTACCAAGAAGTTTATTTGATGAAAGATGTAATTGTTTTGAGAATAATCTACCTAAGCAATGATCACATAATTCATATTTTTTTAAGATTTGATTTGCAAGAAGAACAATTTTTTGATAATCAGACATGTTAGGAGTTTAATGTGAATGATTATCCTAATCCCATTTTTCTAAGCGTTCCTTGCATTTGTCGTCCTTTGGAGGCCTTCATCATATTCTTTGAATTTTTATAATTTTTGAGTAATTCTTTTACTTCGCCTTCTGGCCAACCAGAACCTCTAGAAATTCGTTTAATTCTTGATGAATTAAGTAAATTATCAGGATCTGCTTTTTCAGCTTTAGTCATACTTTGAATGATGTATCTCCATTTTGAAATTCTGCCTTCCATCTGATTTAGTTGATCATCTTTTACCATTCCTGAAAGACCGGGCATACTCTCAAGAATTCCTTGCAAGGAGCCTACTTTAGTGACTTCTTCTAACTGAGAAAGGAAATCTTCCATGTTCATTTTTCCACTAGAGATTCTTTTCATTCTTACATCATCTCCTTCATTTTCTAATCGTTTTGCTAAATCTAATACTGCTTGAATATCACCCATACCAAGTAATCGTCCGACAAATCGTGTAGGAGAAAATTTTTCTAAATCATCAATTCTTTCACCAGTACCAATGTACATTATTTGCGCACCAGTAGCTGCAGATGCAGCAAGTGCACCACCACCTTTTGCAGAACTATCCAGTTTTGTAATTATCACACCACCTACAGGGATAGTTTTGTGAAATGCCTCTGCTTGATTATAGCATTGTTGCCCAATAGTTCCATCAATTACAAGTAATGCTAAATCAGGTTCTGCAACTTTGTTAATCCTGGCCATCTCATCAAGTAAGTCTTGTTCTTCTTTGTGACGTCCTGCAGTATCAATTAGAATCACATCTAATGGTTGTCCTGCAAAATGTTTTAATCCATTTTTTACAATACTAGGAGAATCTTTGTTGTTTTCTTCACCATATACTTCAACATTTGATTTTTCACACATAGTTTTGAGTTGAACCAATGCACCAGGTCTATAGGTATCAGCACCTACAACTCCAACTTTGTATCCTTGTCTAGTTAAAAACTTGGCAAGTTTTGATGCAATAGTAGTTTTACCACTACCCTGAATCCCAAGCAAAATTAGTTTATTTTGCTTTCCAGGTTTAAATTCAAATTCAGATTCATTTCCTAATAATTTTGAAAGTTCATCATAGAGGATCTTGACAATATGATCTTTACGTGAAAGCCCAGGAGGAGGAGTCTCATTTAGTGCTCGTTCTTCGAGTTGTTTTGTGATTTCAAGAACTAATTGTACATTAACATCAGATTGTAATAATGCTCTTTGAATATCTTTAGAAAGTTCTTTGATAAGTTCCTCATCTATACCTGAAGATTTCACAATCTTCTTGATTGCAGCACCCAAACTCTCCTTAAGCCCATCAAGCATTGTACTTCAACTCCGCATCCACTATTTCAAACCTTCCTCTATACCCATCCCATATTTTTTTAGATTCTTTAATTTTGATCGAATTTAAAAAGAGAGGACAATTGATAACAAATGTTTCTGCCTCACCTCCCTCAAAGTTTAAGTTAAATCCAAATTTCTCAGATAATTGTCTCAAAGTATCAATGTCAGATTTTGAGATTTGTTTTCCTAGCCAAGTATCATCTAAACCATCAGATGACACGGTAATCATAATAAAATCAAAATTAGAATCTAGTAAATCATTCATGTATTGTTCTGGTTCAGTATTCCATAGCGGTGCAACTGCAATTAATTCTAATTTTGAGCAAAGAGTCTCGAATTTTTCTTTTTGAAATTGACTTTTAATTCCACCATGAACCAAACCTTCAATATGGAATTTTTCTTTAGCATTTTGCAATAAATTCTCAAGTGCAATTAACTCATCATCAGTTTCATCAGAATCAGAATGAATTGTTAGTTGAGGAATTTTCATGGATTCAGATTGTAATTTTGTCCACTGTAAATTTGGATGATGTAGTAAATGACTTTCTTCTGATTTTGTAAATACACTTAGAAGACATGTGACTTCATGTCCTTGTTTTTGTGCCATATGAATTGCATATGTACTATCTTTCCCACCTGAAAAAAGAGATCCTAACTTCATAATCTAAAAAATATTTAATTCAACAAACATTTGAGATTTGTTGAAAACGGACACTTCATTACTCATAATCCTCATCAAAAATCAGACGGCTTTTCCGCTCATCATCAGCATCCACATTAGCTCTTAATGCGCATGATTTTAGTTTTATCCATTACAACCCAATATTCTACATTTTGGCCATTATCCAATTTCCCCTTTACTTCATCATCAATTAGACTCACATCAATTGTCTCAAATGTTTCAGAGTCCATAACTTGTACAGTATCACCATTAATTGAGATTATTTGGCCTACTTTCTTGTTAATCAGTGGAATGTGAATTTGCATACTTACTGGGCCCACATGAGGTCTTTTTTGACCATCAAAAATTCCCTCTGCAACAATTCTTGCTTTGGCGGCACCATGTTTTCCTGGTTTTGAGGTATCATATTCAACAATTCGACATGGCTCACCACTTGGTTGATCAGAATGTGGCAATAAAATGTAAGAGCCTATTTTCAAAGAACCAAGATCAGATGGTTTACTCATGAAAAAACAGTTTGTCGTCGAATATTTAACTTTTCTAATTGAAGTTTAATTCATCAAAAAAGAAGAGAATTAAATTCTAAATAGTTTCAAGTTTTTCAATTCCAAAAAAAATACCATAATAGTCTGAATAAGAAATATCAGTAATTCTAAGATTAAATTTTTTCAAGATTTGTTCCATATGGGCAAATTGCACTTTATCTTGATTTGTCTTGACTTTGATATCACCATCTGTAATTAATTTCTCCCAATCTGGGTGAGTATCTACAATGTAATCAAAAATTTCATCATACTCTTCTAATTTTTTTTCATTCAAATTCAGTTTCACATATCAGGTCTAACTTTAAAGCTTATGGAATGATTCACATTTTAGACATAGATAAAAAGTAGTGATTGGAATTTACAATATGGCACACAAACCAGACCCTGAAAGAAAACTATCAATGAAATCTAGGCTAATTATCATTGCAATAATGTTTATAATTATTAACTTGGTGTTCTATTTTGGATTTGACTCTTCAGATGAATCAAAAAATCAAATTGATTTAGATGAAGAATCTCAATTAAATAGTGAAAAAAGTGCTGAATTAGAACAAGAATTACAAATTTCAATTAATCCATAGTATAATTATTTTCAGAGATTGTAGCTTTTTGTTAATAATTTAGTAATAATGATGCATCTGTCTTTGTTCTAGCCCTTCTTGCTCAAAGTGATTATGAGATTTGCCACCATCGTGGTGAGCATGAACTACTCCATCAACATGACAGTGAGTATTATCAATCAAATTCTTCATGAAGACATCATCTATGTTTAAAATCATATTAGTTACCTCAACTGCAGTTTTGAAAACTTGTTGTTTCACAGCCACAGTTTCAATGATTTCAGAGGATGACACATCAGATATTTTTCTATTGTTAGAGTTTATCCCATACCATTTCATGTGACCATTAGATTTTGCAAATTTTGTTCGTAATTGCGTCAATGTATCTAATGGATTCATCCCTACATTCTGTGCTAATGTTAATGGTATTTCTTCAACAGCATTTGCAAATTTCTCTATCACAATTTGCTCTTTACCTTCAACACTTAGGGCTTGTTTTCTAATTTTTTGTGCCACTATACATTCAGAAGCACCTGCACCATACACTATGAATGGGCTTTCAAGGAAATTTCTTAATACATAAAATGCATTCAAAGCATTTCTATGAAATTCATCAAGATATCGTTTGGAGTTTGCTCGTAATAACAGAGTTACAGATTTTGGGTTATTCCCACCCTCTACGAAAACCATATTATCTCCACCTATAGTTTTTTCGTAAACTTTTTTGGCAAAACCTAATTCATCATTAGATATTTTCTCAATATCTTTGCAGGTCTTAGCACCAGTTGCTTTTTCTAACCACCATAAATCATTGTACTTTACTCTCCGCATTGAAATAATATTGTTTTTTGCAAGAGCCTCTTGAACAAACTCATTTACTCCTTTCCTAGAAATTACAACATTAGCCCCTGAATCAATAATATTTTTTACAAGTACAAGTAAGTCTTTATTTTCTTGATCAATGAATTGGTTCATTTGTTGAGGGGATGTGATTTCTATCTCTGACTCTGATTTTGTCCTCATTGTTTCTAGTGATTCATTAATCAGTAAAATCTTGGCATCTTGAATAACTCTAGGCATCGCAGAACTATCTATTGTTTTATCAATTACTGTACCTTTAACCAATTGTATTTCTGTAACATTTCCTATTTTTTCTTCAAGCTTAATATCATCAATATCTACATGTCCATTTTCTAAATTAGCTATTCCACATATTGCTTCAAGGATTGTATCTACAATCTTTGTATTTTCTTCATGTAAATCAAAAATTGCTTTCCCCTCTAAACAAGTAGTAAGTAATTGTCTCATTATTTTTTTATCTCTCCTGTTTGATGGTATTTTGATTTCATCTAATGTATCTAAAGCATAATCCAAACATCTTTCATATCCTCGAACTATGGTAGCAACAGGGATTCCAATTTTTAATAATCCTTCAGCATGCTTAAGCAAACTACCTATCAAAACAGCTGTAGATGTGGTACCATCTCCAACATGGGTATCTACTGTGTTTACAGCCTCTATAACTGATTTAGCTGCAGGATGATCAACATCAACTTTTCTCAAAAAGGCACCACCATGTTTTGTTATAGTATCTTCACCAAGAATATCGATGTACATTTTTTCCATGCCACGTGGGCCAAGAGAAGTTTTAACTATTTCTGTAACAAGTTTACCTGAAATTAAATTATACATTTGAGATTCTTGTAATCCAACTCGTGAAATATCTTGATCAAGTATACCAGGATATTTCATTCACTTTTAGCCGCCCTTTAGATATTAAAACATACTTGCTGACTAGTTTAATTTATGAAAAATAATGAAATAAAAAATGAATAACTTACGTTAGTTGATTTTACGTTGCATTCTTACTTGCAACATCTTCACCAGGATCAGTTGTATTTGCACTAGATCCTCCAGGCATTGCTTGACTGCCATCTCCAAAGTGTTTCAAATCTTCTCCTGCAATAACATCTTCCTCTGGTGGAACATAATCTCGTATGTCGTGTCTTGCTTTTCCTGGATATTTTCCTTGTGTCGCAAGTGCCACCACTATAAACAAAGCAAATGCAATAACAGGAGGTATCATTGTATCTAATCCTGCCCATTCTTCTGGCATTGTAAAGAAGAAGATGAATCGTATAGCTGAACCAACAACAAGTGATGCAATAGCTGCAGGCATGTTTGCCTTTTTCCAAAACAGACCAAATGTAAGTGGGGCAAATGCTCCAGCAAAAACTATGTCAAACGCTAAGATTAGATAAATTCCAGGAGCTGGTATGAAATAACCAATAGCAGTTCCAACTACCATCATTGGAATAATTACAAGACGAGTTACTTTGAGTAATTGACTATCACTCCAATTAGGTTGTCCCATCCATCGTCTTCGAATTATTCTTTGCATCATATTTCTAGAAATTACACTAGATATTGCCAATAGTCCTCCACTTGCAGTAGACATGGATGCTCCAATTACACCCATCAATATTGCCGCACCAATTGCAAATGGCATAAATTCAGTAGATAGTATAGGTAATGCTAAATCAGGTAGTGTGTCTGCAGGGAGATAATAAAATGCGACAATTCCCAACATACTTGTTGGAATTACAGTAAACATTGTTAGTGCACCGCCCATAAGTGCACCTCTTTGTGCTGTTTTTGGGTTTCGAGCTGAAAATACTCTTTCCATAAAGTCAAGTGCAACGATATCACCTAATCCCAATGCAAGGATAGCTCCCCAATTGATCAACGCGCCATTTGCAACATCATACAATCCTGAAAGATCCATAAACTCTGGTGGCGCATTGTTGTAAATTACATCCCAAGGAGTATCTGCAAAGTTTCCAGCAAAGAAAAGGAAAGCAGCCCAGAACGCACCTATGGCAAGATAAACTTGAAATAGATTTGTATAAGCTGATGCAAATAATCCGCCAGCAACTGTGTATATCACCACTACTATAGCTGAAATTGCTATACCATAGAAATAATCAATGCCAAATACAACTTCTAAAATAAATCCACTAGCAGCTAAATTGCCTGCAACAAGGATTAGAAAACTAATAATCATAAGTACACCAGAAATTCCTTCTGCTCCGTTTCCAAATCTTCTAAAATAGAAATCAGGTAAAGTGATCATAGACATTTTGTTTAATGGCTTTGCATAGAATGCAGATGTTATGAGTAAACACAATCCTAGACCAATTGGAATAACTGCACCAGCCCAAAATCCAAATTCAAATGTAAGTGCAATATTTCCTAACGTTGAATTTCCATCAACTGCTTGAGCTGCAAGCATTGTTCCAACCATAAACAAAGGCAAACTTTTTCCTGCAACAATTAATCGCTTACCACTATTTTTGACAAATTTACCTGCAAATACACCCACTGCAATTGTAATTACGATAAAAATGGCGACAGCTATTGCAAAGCCATCCATCTCTACCATGCCTTTCTAAATTATGAAAATTATATAAATATTGAAATTATCAGGTAAAGTACGTTTTAGGCTGACAAATTGATACGTATAGTACATTTGATCCAATTTTAATTGAGATTTTAAAGAAAAATACCCTAGATAGACTATTTCAGAAAATAATGAATTATGATTTTCATATTTTTAGATCGTAAAAAAGGAACAAATTGACGTTATGACTTTTAATCAAAATCTTATTAATTTAATCATCTCAGAGATAATGTGGATAAACAATATGCTTTTGCAGTTATCTTAATTATTTTAGGACTTGGTTTAAGTCAATCTGGAACATCTAATACATTTTACAGCGGACTTGGGATTGGGATAGTAGCAATGGGGACGTTTTGGGTTTTTATTCGATTAGTTAAAGAATTGAAGAGAAAAGAATCTCAAAACACTGAATGAGTAAACCGATATAAGCAATAAATTAAATTATTTTGTATGCCAGGGAAAGGATATTCCACAGTTGGAATGAAACCTGTAATTACAACTAGATTACAAGAAGCAACTGATAAAAGTTATCCAGGAATGTTTCTTCCAAGTACCCTAATCATCATTATGAATGAAGTAAAAAGAGGGTATTATTCTGTAGAAAGTCATAAAATAAAATTGGATTTATCAGGTCGATATAATACCATAACAATTAGATCAGATGTTAAAGAGTGGTTACAAGAAAATTATGAAAAATTAGGGGAAGAATATGAAAAAAAATATGGGGTAAAATGCTTTACAAAATTTGTAAGTTATTTTATTGTCAACATGCTTGAATCAAAAAATGATGCTCAAGATCATTCCATCAGTCTAAAGGGGACAGATTTTAAATGGCTGCAAGAAGAATATCAAAAACAAAAAGAGGATTTAAAAGATTTGAGTGAAGGCCCCAGTTTTGAGCGATTTGCAGATAGTTACATTAATGAATTACTTGTAAAAATTAAAGCAGCAAAAGAAATCTTAACTCTATAAATTCAATTAATTGTAATCAAATTATTAAAAAATTAGAGTGGTGTCATCGTATCAATTAGTCGTGCATTAGTTACATGACCACCTTTTTCTTGTATTTCAAGATCTACAGTATATTTCAAAGCATCTAACATGAAATTAACTTGAACATCCCAAGCTTCTCTAGGTCCTTTTTCAGGAATTTGAAATGTTTCATTTATTCTAAAGTCATCCACATCACCATATAATGCACTAATGACTTTTCTTGATGCATTATCAATATCTTCTGGGGTGCTAACATTTTGCATTACTAAATTCATCATAGAACAAATATAAAAATATTCCAAAATTAGTTTTTGTTTTGATTTTTTTAAGTGTTATAATTTTGTAAGTCTTTTTAAAAATGGATCTTTTTTCTTTTTATCTAACATACCTTGCACTTTATATCTATAAAAAATCGCAGTTTGATTTTGAGGATCAAGTTCTACTGCTTTATTGTACCATTTTAGAGATTCTTCATATTTTTTTAATAAGAAAAGTAATTTTCCTTTATAGCTTATCGCATAAACATAATTTGGATTTATTTTTAATGCTTTTTCACAATATTCAAGAGCTTCAGTATATTTTTTGGAGTGTTCCAAAAACCACACCATACTACATATGGCAAGAACATTTCTCGGTTCAATTTCCAATGCACATTCACAATAGAATCTAGCTTTTCCATACTTTTTCAATGAACATAAAGAAATGCCTTTGCTGTAAAGTGCTCTAACATTATTTGGATCATATTCTAAAATTTTATCAAAGCACTCTATGGCTTTTTTGTGCATACCAGTTTTGTCTAATACCATTCCTTTGTTAAGTTGGGAATCAGTACATTTTGGGTCAATTTCTAAGGCCTTATCATAAAATACAAAGATATCTTTGTTTGAAAATCCTGCAAAATCAAGTGTCCATCCTTTGGCCACAAGAGCCTTAGTATTTTTATTATCTATATCTAAAGCCTGAGTGTAGAATTTTATTGCTTCCTCATGCTTTCCTTGCTTTGTAAGTTTTTGTCCTTTTTCATATAACATATTGGATTGTCTAGAATCTTCATCAACAGCCTTTTTCAAGAAGGATATAGCCTCGGATTTCTTTTCTAATCTTCCAAGAATCAGGCTTTTATTATAAAGTGCAGAAGAATTTTTTGGATCATCCAACAAAACTTGATCAGTTATTTTTAGAGCTTCATCATTTTGACCTAATTTACTAAAACACATACCCATTGATATTAATGAATCAGAATATTGTGAATCAATTTCAAGTGATTTTTTGAAATAGATTATTGCCTCATCATATTTTTCTAACTTTTCAAGTGCAAGACCTTTGTTGTATAAAGCATCTAAATTTTTTGGATCTACTAATAAGACATGTTCAAAACAAATTATGGCATTTTGAAAATCATACATTTTATGTAATGTTGTACCTTTATGAAGTTGAGCTACAATATTTTCAGGTTCTATGGAAATAGCTTTGTTAAATTTCGTAACAGCTTTTTTAAATTGATTGTAATAAACTGCTGTTAGTCCTTGATTCAAAAAATACCAAGCATTTTTCGAATTTGTTAATATCATATAGATATTTTACTCAAATATTATTTTTATAGTTTAGTTAATCGCATATTACACATAATTTGATTTTTTTGTTATATGTATGGATTAGGTGTTAAAGGAAATAAAAATTCGTACTTTACTTGAAATCTTTAATTATTAAAGTCGTGAATGAAATTCGATTTAAATGGGCATGGAATTTTATGGTGACGATTTTCAAGGTGCAGATGTTGCGCCATTTGTAGGAATTAATACATTTTTGCACCTTCCTTGGGTAAGAACACATAAAGAATTACTTGAAGCAAAACCTGACGTTGCAATTATTGGTGAACCTTTTGATTTTGGTACAACTATTAGACCTGGAGCAAGATATGGTCCAAGAGCAATAAGAGCTGCCTCTACAATTCCATCACCTCCTTTTGAACGATTCAACATTGAAACTGGTGCAGACCCATTTGGAACTTTTCGAACAGTAGATTATGGTGATGTCATAGTCTCACCAGGAGATGTAATAGAGTCACACAAGAGAATGACTCTAAAGGTAAAAGAAGTACTAGAAGCAGACGGTATTCCAGTAATGCTTGGCGGAGATCATTCAATTACTTATGCAAACGTTAGAGCATTCCAGAAAAAATGGAAAAACATTGGCATGATTCATTTTGATACACATGCGGATTGTGCCCCACAAGGATTAACAGGTTTCAAGTATGATCATGGTGCACACATTAGAAGAATAATGGAGATGGGTTGTCTGAAAGGGAGAAACTATTCTCTTGTAGGTCCAAGAGGATATTGGCCAGGACGAGATTTGTACAAATGGATGTCTGATCAAGATTTCCAATGGTTTACAATGCTTGATGTAGAAGAATTAGGAATTGATGTAATTGCAAAAGAAATAGCTGACAGAGCAAATGATGGAACAGATGCCGTCTATCTCAGTTGGGATATAGATTCTTTTGATCCTGCTTATGCACCAGGTACTGGTGAACCAGAACCAAACGGACTTACATCAAGAGAAGGAATTAGAATGATACGACAATTATCAAAATCATTTGATCCTGATAGATTTGCAATGGATTTGGTAGAAATTGCTCCAGCATATGATGTCAGTGATTCAAGTTCTTACAATGGTGGTATCACATCAGGATTGGGACAAAGATTAGTTATAGAACTATTAGCTGGATTGTCATTAACAAAAAGAGGTTTGGATGGAGGAGACCCTGTCAGACCTAAAAATTATCGCGGTACTGGAAATACATATAATTTTGGAAACCCACGTGCTGAAATCCCAAAGAGAGATTAATGAAAATTGAGTTATGAGTGCCCCTATCCACAGTAACCAATATTTTCTTTATGAACAGACAACATAGGAATAGTGAGATAATTGATTGAAACATTAATGGAAATGTTGCAAGCCAACAATCCTTTTTTAATAATAATTGCAGGTCTAATGATTGGATTAGTACATGCTTTTGAGCCTGATCATCTCAGTGCAGTCTCTACTCAACTATTAAAAAATAACAAGAATTCCACAAACTCAAAAAAACAAGGATTAAGGAGTTTAACTATCAGTTCTTCTTTACGAGGGGTGTTTTGGGGAATGGGGCATACATCCAGCATAATTTTAATTGGATTATTGATTGCAGGTTTATCATTAAACATACCTAATGATTTCTTTCTTAGTGCAGAAATGGTTGTAGGTTTTATGTTAATTGTTTTAGGAGTTTTTACATTTACAAACAAAAGTATCTTCAAACAAAAACATATTCATCCTCACAAACATTCAAACGGAATTGCTCACACTCATTCACACAACCATGGTGCAGAACATAAACATGGTCATAAATCATATCTAATAGGATGTATTCACGGTATTGCAGGTACTGGTAGTCTTGTAGCATTAATTGCGTCTACCATGAATGGTTTTGATGTAATGATGTATTTTTTAATTTTGTTTGGGATAGGTAGTATAATTGGCATGACTGTTGCTAGTGGAATTATAGGATTACCATTTATTTTATTATCAAAAATAAGTTCAGCTACTAAATATTTAAGATACATAATTGCTGGGATAACTTTCGTTATAGGTATCAATATTGTATTTACAATCGGGTTAGATAGTAAATTATTTTTAAATTAAACATACAAAGTTTAAAATAAATTATAAAGTCTTGCCAATGAAACTTTCTCTGCAGGATCTGTAGTTGCAAGTTTTCCATCAACTTTTACTTCATATGTTTGAGGATTAACCTCAATGTTTGGCGTAAGATCATTATACAACATGTCTTTTTTTCCAATAGAACGACAATTTTTAACAGGAACTAATTTCTTTTTTGAATTGATTTCAGATTCAATACCATTATCCAATGCTAATTGTGATGTGAATGTTACAGAAGTAGAATATTTTGTTTGACCAAGGGCTCCAAACATAGGACGATACAATACAGGTTCAGTGGTAGGAATTGATGCATTAGGATCTCCCATAAGCGAATATGCGATAAAACCACCTTTAATGATCATCTTTGGTTTGACTCCAAAAAATTCAGGAGACCAAATTACAATATCAGCTAGTCTTCCAGGCTGTAATGAGCCCACATAATCAGAAATTCCATGAGTTATGGCAGGATTTATTGTGATTTTAGCAAGATATCTTTTCACTCTAAAATTATCATTTTGTTCATTATCCTCTGGAAGAGCACCAGTCATCTTTTTCATTTTATCAGCAGTCTGCCAATTTCTAGTTGTAACTTCACCTACCCTTCCCATAGCCTGACTATCTGAAGACATCATACTCAATACTCCAATATCATGTAAGACATCTTCTGCTGCAATAGTCTCTCCTCTAATTCTAGACATTGCAAAGGCCAAATCTTCAGGTACTGATGAATTTAGATGATGACAAACCATCATCATGTCAAGATGTTCTGCTAGTGTATTTACCGTAAAAGGTCTTGTAGGGTTTGTTGATGAAGGAAGTATATTTTCTTCACCAGCAATTTTCATAATGTCAGGAGCATGGCCACCTCCAGCTCCCTCAGTATGATAAGTATGGATTGTTCTTCCAGCAATTGCTTCAATAGTATCATCAACAAATCCACATTCATTTAGAGTATCTGTATGGATTGCAACTTGAGTATCAGTTTTGTCTGCAACACTCAAAGCAGAATCAATAGTAGCAGGAGTGGTACCCCAATCTTCATGTAATTTTAATCCACAAGCTCCTGCTTCAATTTGTTCAAGTAATGCAGTTTCACGAGAATCATTTCCTTTTGCAAGAAAACCAAAGTTTAACGGTAGTCCATCAACTGATTCAATCATCCTATGAATATTCCATTTACCAGGAGTACATGTTGTTGCATTAGTTCCATCAGCAGGACCAGTTCCACCACCAATCATCGTAGTGGTACCATTACATATTGCGTGTGTTGTTTGTTGAGGAGAAATAAAATGAATATGAGAATCAATTGTTCCAGGAGTACAAATTGTATTCTCACCAGCAATTATCTCAGTATTTGAAGAAATTATCATATCAACATCATCCATGATATCAGGATTGCCAGCATTTCCTACACCAACAATTTTCCCATCTTTAATTCCAATATCGGCTTTAATTATTCCCAAAATAGGATCCATTACAATTGCGTTTGTAATTACAAGGTCTACTGATTCGGTTCTAGATACACCACTTGCTTGTGCCATTCCATCTCGCACACTTTTGCCTCCACCAAATACAGCCTCATCACCATATTTGATCAAGTCTTTTTCAATTTCAATAATCAAATCAGTATCAGCAAGACGAATGCGGTCACCGGTAGTTGGACCAAACAAGTCAACATAAGTTTTTTTTGGAATGTTTAGAGTCATTTACCCATTCCCTTGAATCCTTTTTCAGTAGCTTTTTTGAATGCCTCTTCTTGTTTTTCATCAAGATTTCCATTTACTAACCCACTGAATCCATAAACAATTTTTTTCCCACCAAATTCTGTTAATTCAATTTCATTTGTATCTCCTGGTTCAAATCTAACTGATGTTCCAGCAGGAATGTTAAGATGACATCCATAGGATTTTTCTCTTGGGAATTCTAGAGCCTTGTTTGTTTCAAAAAAGTGTGTATGAGAACCCACTTGTATCGGTCTATCTCCAGTATTTTTAACACTGACAGATACGATAGACTTGCCCACATTGGCAGTGATGAATTTATCAGATAGAAAATATTCTCCAGGAATCATGGTTATCACACAATAGGATCGTGAACAGTTACTAGTTTAGTTCCATCTTCAAAAGTTGCCTCTACTTGAATAGAATGGATAAGATCTGCAACTCCAGGCAATACGTCATCTTTTGACAAAACTTTTTTTCCAGAGCTCATAAGTTCAGGAACATTTCTTCCATCTCTTGCACCCTCCAATATATGATCAGCGATAATAGATACTGCCTCAGGATGATTCAATTTAAGTCCACGATTTTTTCTTCTACGAGCAAGTTCTGCAGTAACAAAAACATTTAGTTTTTCTAATTCTCTAGGAGTAAGCATCATTGAGTTGAATAATGTATCAGGGTATTTAATCATTAAAGGAATCTAACAAAGTATAACTTTGCCAAAAAACAAAGTAACTTGTGTTAGAAATTAATTCACCAGTAGGGAATATTTTTCTTGATGAAGAATTTGATGAATTAAAAAGTAAAAATTTTGAAAGGCTCATGATTTCACGAATGGAGTTAGAAAAAAGAATTTTGAGGAGAAAAACAGATCGTGGAACAGATATTGGCTTGAATTTAGACCCAGGAGTAAAACTTCATCATGGGGATATTATCAAAAATGGAGAGACAAAAATTGTGGTAGAGCAATTGCCAGAAAAAGTAGTTTCTGTGAGACTAAAAACCAAAAGTATTGAGACCATGGTGCTCTTAGGGCACATTATTGGAAATATGCATAGACCAATATCCATTCAAAAAGAAGAAATTTTATTTCCAATTCAAGCAGATTCCGAAAAAGAGACATTTACAAAACTATTTCAAAATATTATTAACTATATTGAAATGACAATAGAAGAAAAAATATTTTCACCTCATTCAGGAGCTGACATACATGAACATTGATGAAATAGAACAAGAGTTGGGAGTAATGCAGCTATCGGACTCATTTTTTCCCACAGGTCTTTTTGCTACTTCAAATGGATTAGAATTTCTTTTCACAAAGAAAAAAATTCAAGGGATGATAGATGTTGTAGAGATAATTAAAATAAACATTCTTCAACAGATAGGACCATCAGACTGTGTTGTACTTGTAAACGCATTTGATAGTGCATGTAAACAGGATTTTAACAAAATAATTGAGGCAGACAGTATTGGTTTTTCTTCAAAATCAATAAAAGAAATACGTGATGCATCAATAAGATCAGGCATTCAATTAATCAAGTGTGTATCAGAGTTTGTAAAAGATGATGAAATTTTAAATCAATACAAAGAGAATATAATTAAAAATAAAATACATGGAGTATTTCCAGTAGCATTTGCAATTTGTTGTAATGCATTAAAAATTAAAAAAGAAAAAAGCATGGTAATGATTTTATATGGTTTTACTGTAGCTAGCGTAGGAGCAGCATTACGATTAGGATTAATTCAACATTTTGAAGGTCAAAAAATTATTCATGGCATCAAACCAATTATCAGTCAAACTATCAAAGAGTATTCAAATAAATCACTGGATGAAATATGGCAATTTGCTCCTCAAGTAGATATTGTTCAAATGTCACATGAGAAGATGGATTCTAAAATGTTTATTACATAAAAATTGAATTTTTTATTATGACTCATATTCCAAGAATTGGTATTGGCGGACCTGTTGGCTCAGGAAAAAGTATGCTTATTGAACGTCTGGTACCAATGTTAGCTGAAAAAGGATACAGTGTAAGTATAATCTCAAATGATGTAATTTCAAAAGAGGATGCAGATAGAATAAGAGAGAATTTGGCTACAAAAAAAGGCCTATTACCAGAAAATTTAGTCATAGGTCTTGCAACAGGTGGGTGCCCACATACAGCAATCAGAGAAGATCCTTCCATGAATCTTGCAGTTATAGAAGAAATAGAATCAAAACATACTGAACTTGATCTGATAATTATTGAAAGTGGCGGGGATAATATTACAACGACATTCAGTCCTATTCTTGCAGATTATTTTATTTACATAATTGATGTCGCAGGGGGAGACAAATATCCAAGAAAAGGAGGATTAGGAATTGAGAGTTGTGATCTTTTAGTGATTAACAAGATTGATCTTGCTATGATGGTAGGCGCAGATTTAGATATTATGAAAACAGATGCAAAAAAGATTAGAAATGAAAAACCATTTGAATTTATCAACTGTAAAACAGATGAAGGAGTAATGAAAATAGCTGAACACATCATTCATGATGTTTTGCTTAGTTCTGCACCAAAATCATCAATGACACAAAAGGTGTGATTAATGAATAAACTAGAACATTATACACCAAAAGATATGCCAATAGAAATTCTAACTTATGAAACGGAAGTAAAACAATTAGGAGTTGGAAAGACAGGAAAAGTAGGCATCCTAGATTTAGAACTGCAAAAAGATAGTGATGGAAAAACAGTGATCACAAAACAATTTTCACAAGTTCCATTACAACTTCAACGAGCAGTATATCCTGAAAATTCACTTCCAGAAATGGCATATCTTTATGTTATTTCACCATCAGGGGGGATTCTACAAGGAGACAGATACAGAACAGATGTGGCATTAAAAAATAAGGCAATTGCCCATATGACAACTCAAGGTGCCACTAGCATCTATAGTATGGATTCAAATTTTGCATCACAAATTTTGAATATTACAGTTGATGAGAATTGTTATTTTGAATATATTCCTGAACAAATAATTCCACATAAGAATTCTAGATATTATCAAAAAGTAAATCTCAACATTCACAATAACTCTACTTTGGTTTATTCAGAAATTTTAACTTCAGGTAGAATTGCCATGGATGAATCTTTTGAATATGATATTTGTTACCTAAGAACACATTGTAAAAATCAAGATAATAAAATGAGATTTTTAGAGAATACAAAAATTGAGACAAAAAAACAAAAATTAAAAAATTTTGGGGTATTAGGAGAATACAAAGTAGTTGGAACAGTGTACGTTTTAACTAGAAAAGAGGATGTAATTGAACTAGAAAACACCATAAACAGAAACATTGTGAATATAGATGGGGTTTCTGTTGGAACATCAATCTTACCAGATGAATCAGGAATAATCATTAGAATTTTAGGAAATAAAACAGATAACGTTTTTGATATAATTTCTAAGATACTTGAAATCACTAGAAAAAAAATTCTCAGTGCATCATTTACTAAAACAAGAAAAAATTAGAATTATTACTTTAATTGATCAAGAATTGAAAGACTCACCAGATTATTCATTATCAATCCTTTTCTGTTAACATCACGTCGTGTTTGATCACAGTATTTTTTTACACTTTGATGACTTTTTTCACTTGCAACTTCAATGACAACAATATTTTCAGAATATGGGAATGTAAATTTTGAGGGAACTGAACAAAAGGTATTCATATTTCCGAGTCCAGCCTTTTCAATTTTATCTCTTTTTAATAATAGAGTTGCAATTTCTTGCAAGTCATCATCATTTTCTCCATATTCTACATAATATACAGAAATAAAATTAGTGTCTCCATTAACTTCTCTTTGGAATAAATCATCTTTGATATTAAAGACAAAGCTAGTTTTTTCTTGATTGTACTTAGAAAGATCTTTTGATATATGTTCACTATCTTTGAATTTAGCTAAAAGATAATGATTAGTAGAATCAGAAAAATACGGTTTACTTTCACTAGAGAATGTACCTGTAACAAAAAATAATTTTTCTATATTTTTTGAATGAATCCAAGATTCCTTAAGCTCAACAGATTCATGTGTATGTAAATATGGAGCGCAAACATAACCAGAATAAGATAGTTGTAGGTCTAACACTAAATCTTCAAAAACTTTTCTAAGTATTTATGCGTATAGTACGTTAACGATCATTAGATGAAATTCATCTACGATAGTTTTTTAATAGAAGAGATCATGTTTTCCTTGTCCCGTGGTAGCTCAGCCTGGTAGAGCTTCCGGCTGTAGTTGTTGGCTTAAGATGGCTGACCGAAAAACAGCATATCAGGCATACAGAAACCGGGTTGTCGGTGGTTCAATTCCGCCCCGCGGGACCACAAATTTTTTATGAATTAAAAATTGATTTTAAAAATAAGAAAAAGAAAGACTAGTTTAAGAAAACAAAGATGAAATCTTAAATTAAAAAATTCATTGTCTATTCTATTTTTTTGACTTTTTGAGCTGCTGGGCCTTTTTGGCCTTCGCCGACTTCAAACTCAACTTTATCGCCTTCGTTGATGAATCCGTCAACATCTGATTTATGAACAAACAG
>JADHUF010000009.1 GCA_016784625.1 Candidatus Nitrosopumilus sp.
ATGCAATAGAATATTATGATAATGCTCAAAGAATTGATCCTAGTCAAAAAGAAATACCTACTATAAAATCACAATTATTTGAAAAATTAGGTATGGAAGATAATGCATTTTTAGCAGCACAAGGTGTGCTAAACAGAGAAATGGAAAAAATTAAGACTGATGCCAAAAAAAACAACTACTCTGTTTTTCATCAATTCTGTAACAATGAATTTGTAGAGCATGATTCCAAATAATTTTATACATTAAACTAATACTCGTTTTTGATGTTTACAGGAATTATTGAAGGAATTGGAAAAGTAGAAAAGATTTCCAAAAAAACAAAAAATCGAAGCGCAATTCAAATGACTGTAAATCTGGGTAAACATTCAAAGGGATTAAAAATTGGACAAAGTGTTGCCCTAAACGGTGTATGTCTTACTGCAACAAAATTATCAAAATCTAGTTGCATTTTTGAAATGATTGAGGAAACTACCAAAAAAACAGATCTTGGCAATCTCAAAGTTGGAGGAATTGTAAACATTGAACGAAGTTTAAAAGCAAGCGATAGATTGGAAGGACATTTCGTTCTAGGTCATGTTGATGGAGTAGGAATAATTAAAAAAATTCTAAAAAAGCCTAAAGAAGTTCAAGTTTGGTTTGAAATTCCTAAAAAACTATCAAAATATGTTGTAAAAAAGGGCTCTATTGCTATTGATGGAATTAGTTTAACAGTAGTTGATATCAAAAAAAATCTTGCTTACGTATCATTGATTCCTCATACCATAGAAATTACAAATTTTCGTACCAAAAAAGTTGGCGATAAAGTTAATATTGAAACTGACATTCTTGGAAAATACATCCTAAAATAAAGTCAATTATCTACAACTTTAGTGGTAATTACCAATTTTTTAGTAAACTTTATAATCAGAATACAAATAATTTTTGTATATGTCTCTTGAATCTGCATTACAATCTCTAAAACGTGGAGAATTTGTTTTATTGTTTGATTCAGCTGGAAGAGAAAATGAAATAGATATGGTTACAGCTGCAGAATTTATTACACCTGAACATGTTGCACGAATGCGACAACATGCTGGTGGATTATTGTGTATTGCAATAGATAATAATTTTGCAAAATCTCTTGATTTAAAATACATGCATGAAATTCTTGCAGACTCTCCAATTTCAAATAAAGAAATGATTATGGGTTTAGCACCTTATGGTGATCATCCAACCTTTTCATTATCTATTAATCATTACCAAACTTATACTGGAATAACAGACACTGATAGAGCATTAACAATTAAAGAAATGGCAAATATCTACAATGTTGAAAATAAACAGAAAAAATTTGCATCATCTTTTAAGACTCCAGGTCATGTTCCTTTGTTGATTGCATCTAAAGGGTTGTTAGCTGCACGTCAAGGACATACAGAAATGTCTGTTTATTTGGCCCAAATTGCAGGACTAACTCCAGTTACTGCAATTTGTGAAATGATGGATGCTGAAACATATTCTGCATTATCTGTAGATAAAGCAGAAAAATTTGCAAAACAAAATGGATTTCCATTAATTGATGGAAAAGAACTTTTAGAATACGCCAAGGTGCATTAATTTTGAATATTGCTGTAGTGGTTTCGGAATTCAATGAAGAAGTGACATCTAGGATGCTTTCTGTAGCTCAAGAAAAAGCTGATCAGCTAAAATTGAAAATTACCTATACTTGTAAAGTTCCTGGTGCTTATGATATGCCTATAATTGTAGATGCATTATTGAAGAAAAAAGACGTTGATGGTGTCGTTACCTTAGGTGCCATAATCAAGGGTCAAACTAAACATGATGAGGTAATCTCTCATTCTGCAGCAAGATCCCTTGCTGATTTATCAATAAAATACCAAAAACCGGTTTCTTTAGGAATATCTGGTCCTGGAATGCAAGAAAGACATGCTTATGCACGAATAAGACCTGTTGCAGAACGCGCAGTTGAGGCTGTTGTAAAAATCTCTAAAGAACTCCAGAGGATCCAAAAATGATTCAACTTAGCATCTTGAAAATTACTGGATATGGTCCTTGGACATTGACATTAGGAAGTGATAGAGAACATGAACTTCAAATGCTTCAAGCATCACTTTACAAAGAAGTTCAAAAACTATTTTCTGAAAAAAATTGTATAGTTTTTCTTAATAGAGGAGATGAATTTTTTGTAGTATCCAATGGACTAGAGTTAGATGATCATATCCAAATCCAAAAAACACTTGAAAAATTATTTGATATACGTTTAACAATTTCGATTGGTTATGGTGTATCTCCATTTGAAGCAAACTTGAAGGCATATGAAGGAAAGAAAAATGAAACCGTATTAAATAAAGAACATAATATTTTTGGTTTTGTTAATGGTAAATCTGAATCAAAAGTTTCAATTATGCATTTAGATGTAGATGATCTTACTTCAAGTAGTAAAACTAATTCTCCTTATGAGATTTCATCAATAATTTTTGAATTATATTCAAAGATGTCAAAATTTTTCCTAGAAAAAAATTCGCTTACATTTTTTATGGGCGGTGATAACTTTATGGTAATTGCAAGTGATGATGCAAAAAACTCTGTACAGAACTTTATTGATATGATTAAAAACGATAATAAAATTTCTTTGAATTGTGGAATTGGTAATGGACACAATTCTAGAGAAGCAGTAAAACTAGCCACAAAATCGCTTGATACTATAAGAGAAATTCGCGATTCAGGAAAAGAAAAGCCTGAAGTTTATGAATTATCATGTTAATGAAAAACCTGAGTATTTTATCAGGTAAAGAATTAGATTTTGTTTCAAACACTGATATCAAAATTCGGGGTGAAATATTTAAAAAAATTCAATCAAAAATCAATTCAAATAAAGAAGAATCTATAGATTGTGAAGGTCTTTTATTAATTCCTGGATTCATTAATGCTCATACACACATTGGTGATTCTATTGGAAAAGATGTCACACTGAATAATTCTGTTGATAAAAAAATCCATCCCGTGTTTGGAGTCAAATCAAAAATTCTTAAAAACACTTCCCAAGAAAATCTAGCTAATTTTATGAAAAATACATGTCATTCTATGATTCGAAAAGGAATCACCACATTTGTTGATTTTAGAGAAGGTGGGTTAGATGGAATTGTTTTACTTAAAAAAACATTATCTGATATTCCTTTACGTTCAATTATTCTAGGTAGAATTGAATTTTATCACGATTCTACTGAAATTAAAAAAAATCTTCCTTTCCCTAAGGAAAAAATTGGAGATCTTACTGAACTCCTCAAAAAATGTGATGGAATTGGTATAAGTGGTGCAAATGAAAATAGCACATCAGTACTAAATTATTATTCAAAAACAAGAAAACTTAGAGCAATACATTCAGCTGAAACTAAACAAAGTGTTTCTTCCTCAAAAAAGATTACTGGAAAATCTGAAACAATTAGAGCTTTATCTCTGAAACCTCATTTTTTAATTCACATGACTCATGCTTCAAAAAATGATCTTTTTACTGCAGCAAAGAAAACTAGAGGAATTGTAATCTGTCCAAGAGCTAATTCATCTTTAGCTGAAGGAATTCCAGACATAGAATTGATGAAAAAAGCAGGCTGTACGGTAGCTTTAGGCACAGATAATGTAATGATAAATTCTCCAGATATGTTCAGAGAGATGGATTTTCTTTGGAAAGTAACTATGGGAATTCACAAAAAAAGAGTTGATCCAAAAGAAATTCTTAAAATGGCTACAGTAAATGGTGGAAAAATTTTAAAAAAAGATATTGGAGTTATTGAAGTTGGAAAAATTGCTGATTGTATTTTTCTTGATAAACATGCATTAGATTTAGAACCAATGCATAATCCACATGCATCAATTGTTCATCGAGCATCAGAATCTGCAATTAAAGCAGTAATGATTGGAGGTAAAATCGTACATGGTAAAATCTAAACCTTATGTGATAATGAGTGCAGCATTATCCATTGATGGAAAAATTGCTACTAGTAACGGTGATTCAAAATTATCCTCTAAAGAAGATAGTGTAAGACTTCATAAACTAAGATCTAATGTGGATGCAATTCTTGTTGGAAAAAATACAGTTTCACGAGATAACCCATTGCTAACTGTACGACATACTAGAGGAAAAAACCCAATTAGAATAATTTTAGATTCTAAGGGAACTATATCTAAAAGTTCCAAAATCTTACAAACAAGCAATAAAATTCCAACAATTATAGCTGTATCAAAAAAAATTAGCAAGTCTAATTTTGATAAATTACATAAATTCCCTATTGAAATAATTACTGTTGGAGAAAATTCTGTAAATATTAAATTATTGCTGAAAAAACTTTACAACAAAAAAATTAAAACAATACTTGTTGAAGGTGGTGGAACTGTGAATTGGGAATTTATTAAACAAAATCTCTTTGATGAATTAATTATTACTTTATCTCCGTTCTTAATTGGAGGAAATGACGCTATCTCTTTTATTCAAGGACAAGGTTTTAAAAAAATCTCAAACTCTCCTAAACTACATCTCAAATCTATCAAGAGGCTCAAAAATCATCTTGTTTTGCATTACGTTAAGGTGTAAGTTATATACCTAATTTGAAATAAAACTACAAGAAATTGGCAGCAAAAAAGAAAGCTACAAAAAGAAAAACTACAACAAAAAAGAAGGCTACTACAAAAAAGAGAGTTGCAACAAAAAAGAAAGCAGCTCCAAAAAAGAAAGCTAAATCAAAATCAAAAAAACCAGCATTTGGTGGTTATGCAATAAATTTTGCAGGTCGTCAAGAAACTGTGGAACAAGTATTTGGAAATAAACCAATTGCACCAAGTGAAATGACTAAAAAGATTTGGATATTTGTAAAATCAAAAAGCCTTTCTAACCGTTAGACCTACTGGTTAACGTAAATCCGTTAACTAATTTCTATCTTTTAATTATTTATTTAAAATAAATAAAGTATAGATATTGGATTTTTTCTAAAATAATTGTGTCAACTACATCATTAAGACGTGATCATGATTTAATTGAAAAAGTCGTTAAAGCAATGGAATCTACTATTCAACTACTAAGCGATGATAAACAAATTCCTGAATCAATTTTACTTCCAGTAATTGATTTCTCAAAAAACTTTACAGATGTTTGTCATCATAGTAAAGAAGAAAAATCATTGTTTCCTGCATTAGAACAAGCTGGAATGCCTAGTAATATGGGACCTATTGCAATGATGTTAGTTGATCATCAACGTACAAGAGAAATTGGAACTCAAATGGAAAAATCTGCTGAAGAATATCTTTCATCAGGGAATTCTACAAAACTAATTTCTGATATGCAACAATACGTTGAACATGTTTCAGAACATCTTTGGAAAGAAAATAATAGATTATTCATGATGGCAGAAGCACGGTTGCAATATGTTTCTGCAAAAGTCGATAAAGAACTTAATGAAATTGAGGAATCAAAACTCAAAGATATAGGAAAACCTAGAGAACACTATGAACAATTAGCTGAAGATCTTACAAGGGATGTATCTCAACAAGGAAATTAGATTTGTCATATAGTTTATTTGGTCAAGTGATGGGAGTTAGAAAATTTGTTAATGGTGATATTGAGATAGATTTCTACCACGAAGACAAAATTACTGAGTATAGATATTCTTCAGATTCTAGTAGATTAGGTAATTTTCCAAAGGAATTAACTGAAACTTTAGCCTCTACTTTAGCTACCGATATCTGTGTTGAGATCTATTTTGGCGATGATGGAAATCCCACACATATTGAACTAGAAGAATGTGATGATGATTCAGAAGATGATGAATCTGACGAGGACATTGTATAACAGGAATCATGAACTCTAAATGCATTTCAAAGCTCAAGGCGTTCCCAAGATCTCACTGATCCTCACTCCCTAAACTAATGTCATCGAGTGTCCTCGTCATTACATAATATGTAAAAATAATACTTAAGGAATTCTCTAATTTCCACTAGTGAAAAATCTACTCTACGTAGTGATGATGTGTAAGATTATCGTAAAATCTAACTGATTTCAAGTTTACAAATTCTAACATACCATATCTTGATAATTCTCTACCAAATCCACTATGTTTTATTCCTCCAAATGGAATTCTAGGATCTGAAATTACCACATTATTTACACTAACAATTCCTGATTCAATTCGTCTGGACATTTTATCTGCTTTTGCAAGATCTTTTGTCCAAATACTTGCACCCAAACCAAATTCACTGTCATTAGCTAATTTGATTGCCTCACTTTCATTTTCTACTATTGTAATTGGTGCTACTGGACCAAATGTTTCTTCTTTTGCAATTCTCATATCTGGTTTAATGTTTGTAAGAATTGTTGGTTTGTAAAAGAATCCATTACCTTCAACTTCAGAGCCTCCTAAAAGAATTTCAGCACCTTTTTCTTTTGCATCTTCTACAATTCCAGAAATTGTTTTTAATCCCTCTTTGCTTGAAATTGGACCAATATCTGTTTCCATAGCTGTAGGATCACCAATTTTGAGTTGTGATGCTTTTTTGATAAATAATTCAGTAAAATCTTCTGCAATATTTTTTCCAACAAAGAATCTTTTTGAAGCAACACAACTTTGACCACAATTAATGAATCTGCCTTTTACTGCTCCTTCTGCTGCTTTATCTAAAATTGCATCATCTAATACTATGAAAGGATCACTTCCACCTAACTCTAATACACATTTTTTCAAATTCATTGCAGTTCTTTGAGCTACTTTTGCTCCTGCACTTGTACTTCCAGTAAAGGTTACAGCGTTAACATCTGAATCAATTAGGTGATTTGCTGAATCTACACTTCCTACTACTGTCTGAAAAATTCCATCAGGTATGCCTGATTCAGTAAATGCTTTTTCAATTTCAATTCCTGATTGCATCGTTATTCTGGATGGTTTCATTACAATTACATTTCCTGCCATTAAACATGGGGCTGCAAATCTTAATGCCTGCCAATAAGGAAAATTCCAAGGCATGATGGAACCAATTACTCCTAGTGGTTCAAATGATAGAAAACTCTTCCTTGCATCTGTGTTTAATACTTCATCAGCAAGAAAACTGTCTCCGTGATCCGCATAAAATTCAAGTGCCCAAGCACATTTTTCAACTTCACCAATGGATTCTTTGAGTGGTTTACCCATTTCATCTGTTGCAACTTTTGCAAGTTTTGATTTATTTTTCTTTAGATATTCAACTAAATTGTAAATGTAACTTCTTCGTTTTTCATAATCTTTTTTCCATTCTGGAAATGCCCTTTTTGCTTTTCCTACTAGATCAAATACTTGATTTTTGTCCATTGGAGAAAACGTTGCAATTTCTTCACCTGTAGCTGGATTTACCGTAGTGATTTGATTCAAGGATATACCCACCTATTTCTCCTATTTAATTCAGTAACTTGCTTTTAGATCTAATTAGAATATTTGCTGCATATCCTTTTTCATTTCATCAATTTTCTTTGAATATGCTTTTTTTGATTTATCATTCTTTTT
Source organism: Candidatus Nitrosopumilus sp. (assembly GCA_016784625.1). The sequence goes on from JADHUF010000009.1 coordinate 7,518, forward strand.
TAGATTTAGAACATCTCCACATGTTGGACATTTGAACATACCATCAAGCGCACTTTCAAAGGTCACTCTTGGACAATCTTCATTACCACAATGATAAAAGTCAGAAGCATTTTCATAATCTAATCTTTGTTGCAATCTATCTGTAATTTTCTTTTTTTGATTTTCAATAAAATGCTCAACTTCTTCTCGTCTGGTTCTCCATCTGTATACAAACCAGCCTTTTCTTTCATCTTTTACTCTAATTCCTGTGATGAGGGATTTTCCAAATAAATCATACAACACTTTTCTTACCATGTTGATTCTAAGTCCTGTAGAACTTGCAATTTCTTCATCAGTTGCATCTTCTGCTTTTAGTAGAGATCTTGCTACTTTGAGATATTCATCTCCTCCAATCATTGAGGCAATTCTAACAAAAGGATCTTCGTATTTGTCTACCAATCTGTTCCCTCCAAATTTTCTATTATTAATCCCTTCTTTCTTTTACTTGTACATTTTTACCCTTTTTTGTGGGTATAATCTTCCTTTTTGCATCTGGAAATACCTTCTCAAATTGTTCACCTTTCTGGATACGATCTAAAAGTATTGCCAATGCACTGATCTCTGAATGAGGTTGACTTCCAACTCCTACATTATAATCTGCTAATTCATAAATTTCTCTTGGAACTTTTTCAGCACCAACAACGACTAACAGATTTTCTTCTTTTCGAAGTTTTTCTTGTACATCATTAATGTTTTCTCCATACATTGAAAGATGTACAACTCTAAAGTTCTCTTCCTTTTTCTTTTTTACAATAGACTTCCATTTATCGATAAATTCAATCGCAAAATTTCCACCCCAAGTTTTATTGATCTTCTCTAGTGTATCTTTAATTTCAGGATTAATTTCAGTCATGAAAATTCTTTCTGCTCCAAATGCCCTTGAAACCAGTGCAACATGTGTTGTAACTCTATCATCTCTTACAAGACGTTGTCCTATTCTGACTACTTCAATTACCAAATGCTTCTTTAACTCCTAAAGAATTTTTTTTGAATTTGTGTGAATTTTGACTTTCTATAATTTTGATAATTAATTCTTTTAACTCCTTAACATTTTCACCTGTTTTTGAGGAAACTGGAATTACCTTTGCGTTTTCAGTCAAATTAAGCAAATCAATTTTTCGTTGAACCTCTTCTTTTTCTAACAAATCTATTTTGTTGAATGCATATACTACATTGTCTTTTTCTACTCCTAACTCATTTAATGTTCTCATACAACTTGCAAATTTCTTTTTTAATTCAAACACTGAATCATTAATGTCAATTACTAAAATAATGATATCAGTATGTCCTAATTCTTCTAAAGTTGATTTGAATGCATCTATCATATATGCAGGTAATTTGCTGATAAAACCAACTGTATCTGAGATTAAGAATGCTTCTCGATTAATTGTTAATCTTCGTGTAGTTGTAGTTAGGGTTGTAAAGAGTTCTTTACTTTGTGCTTTTGCTTCTCCTGTTGTTTTGTTGAATAATGTTGTTTTTCCTGCAGATGTATATCCTGCTAGTGAGATTGTCTTGAATCCCATTCTCTTTCTTCCTTGTCTGTGAAGTTCCCTTTGTTTTCCAGCTTTTTCTAGTTTAGATCTTATTGTTTGCATTCTATGCTTGATATCATTATAATACACATCAATCTCAAATTTTCCTATTCCCATAAATCCTGGTTGTTCCCCCATACTTGAAAGACGGACTTTTTCTTTTGCTCGAACCATTTCATATCTTAATTGTGCTAATTTTACTTGTAATTTTGATTCTGCACTTGATGCTCTACTTTCAAAAATTTCAAGAATTAATCCCTCTCTATCTAAAACTTCTCTATGTAAAACCGATGCTAGACTATAGTTTTGATGTGGTTTTAAAATTTCGTCAAATACAATTACATCTGGTCTAAGTTTTTCTGATAATTCTTCTAGTTTTTCTACACCTCCACCACTAATTCCGTATTTTGGTTTTTGTAGAAATGCTTGTGTAATTGTATGAACTACCTCATATCCTGCAGCATCACATAGTCCTTTAGCCTCATTAATTGCATCCTCTCTATCATATGTGATTAAAATTGCTGACTTCATTTTTATTCAATATTTTTAGTATGATTCACGTTAAAGATTCTACCTGTTTTTGATAAATTATACAGTTTTTTTTAATGCCTTTTCAATATTCATATTCAATACAATTTCTGCTATGTCACTAGCATATTCAGCAACTCTTCTGATATTTTCAGTCATTCTTCTAACTCTGTAAATCTCCTCATCATCTTTCAGTGATTTTGAAGCATCTCTAACTTTTTTCTCATATTTAGAAACTTCATCTATCTTTTTAATGGTTTTTTCTGCCTGATTATAGTCTTCTTTGAATAATGCTAGACATGAATCATCTAAAACTGATAAACAAAATTCATTCATATCTTGCAGTTTTTCTAAAATCTCTTTTTTGACTGGTTTTTTAAACTCAAGAAGATCTTTTGCAATAAATGCTGCATGATCTCCTGTTCTCTCTATATTTTTTACAACTAGTCTGTATCCAAGGCAATTTCTAGCATTTCTAAAACCCATTTCTTTTAACATATGCTCATTTTGTATTGCTATTTTTAATTGACGAATAATATAAAATCCAAATTTATCTACCTCATCATCAGTATTGATTACTTCTTGAGCTAGCTCTAAATTATTCTCTTTTACTGCTAAAATTGCATCACTAGACATTGACTTTGCTAAGTGAATCATTCTCTTGAATGCACCATCCACTGATAATTCTAGTAAATTAACCAGAACCTGTACTGTAATTCCTCCACTTGAATCTGAAATAATTTCAGAACCCATTAACATTCGCTTAACGGCATCTTTTACTGTGTTTCTTTGATTGGGGCTTAATCTACCATTTTTTGGTTTAACATTAATCGTTTTGAATCCCAAAAAATATAGAGAAATTAATTTTCTAACAATTGAATCTGCTTCTTCTTCAGATTCTATTTCAATTACTGCCTCTTCTTTTTTGTGTGTGCGAGATTCAAATTTTGGTGGATAGAGTTCTAATGTTGATGATCCTTTTCTGACCATTCTAAGTTGGTCTCCTTGTTTTAGACCAAGTTCTGTAATCCATTGTTTTGGTAATGAAACTATGTATGATGATTTACCAGTAAATTGAATTTTTCTTGTTTCTCCTGATTCTTCCATAATCTAAAGAGAAAAATCCTATCTATATAGTTTAAGACTTGTAGTATAGTTTAACATTGAACTAATATTAAGAAAAGATCGCCTATACGTATGGACCCAATTTTGAAGCTAAAACATTCACTTGATGCTTTGTTTGGAAATGGTGTATCAAAATATTTACCAAAAAATATTGAAATTATTTTTTCACGAAAAACTGGAAGAATAAGAACTGTTTCACATGAAGGAAAATTATTATGTACTTTAAGAATTGATGGCGGTTTAGCAATTAGTACCTATTTTGCTCAAATTTTACTGAAAAGTAAAGCATTTCGCGAAAACTGCATTGAGATAAACAAAGATGCAGCTCCATTTGTTATGGAAGGAAGATCTGTATTTTGTAAACACGTAGTATGGTGTGGAAAAAATGTACGTATTTCTGCTGATACTCCAGTATTATTCAAAAATAAAGTCATTGCAGTTGGCAAGGCTGTTCTATCATGTGAGATGATTTCAGATTTTAATCGGGGGGTAGCAATTAAAGTCAGAGATAGTTTAAAAAGTCGTAATGAGGAAATAAAATCATGATGCGAGGAGGAAATCGCGAAATGCGAAGGATGATGGATAAGATGGGTCTTGATATGAATGAGCTCCCAAATGTTCAAGAGGTAATAATTAAGACAGATAAAAAAGAGATTATTGTTACCAAACCTTCTGTCACTGAAATGAAAGCAAAAGATAATTCTATTTTTACAGTAACTGCAGATAGTTATGAAGAACGAGAATTAGAAGTTCCAATTTTCTCAGAAGAGGATATTCAACTAGTTAGTCAACAAGCTGGAGTTGATGAAGAAAAGGCTAAAAATGCTTTAGAGGAAGCTAAAGGCGATCTTGCCAGAGCAATATTACTTTTAACTACTGGATAACACCTTAATTTTTGTCATTTTTGTGCCTAAAATCTGATTAAAAATGAATGATTTAAGTAATGGATTGGTGAATTTTGGGTATAATGAGTAGTATGGCTGAATCCAAAGTTACTGGAATAATCAAATCTTTGAATGCTTTAGAAGGTGATCTGGATTCACTTAACGGAAAAGTATCTGATATGAAAAAACAACTTGCTGTAAAAGCACAGACTGAAATTGATATTTTATTAGAAAAAACTCGAGAAATAGCCACAAAAGAGGCTGAATCTATCATCAATGCATCAAAAGAAAAGGCAACTGCAGAATCTGCCAAAGTTACCAAAGACGGTGAATCTACATTATCTGAAATTACATCAAGTATTGATGCTAATTTTGATGAAGCAGTAAAACAAGTTGTGTCAACTATTTTGAAAGCATAAATCTAATTCACAAATTTTTAAAAATAAGACAAATTTACTCCTTTTTTGGTTTTACTTTATTGGTGCAATGATGAAAGTATGAATATATCATAAATTTTCTTTGTTTTATTGGAAAAAAATGAAATTTTTGGTTAAACAACTATATTGATACATGTCATTTTTTGAAAAAATACGATATAGAAATCAGCTATACATATTTATTGAAGATTTCTCGTTTTTTTTGAAACAAATAACTTTGATCGCAAATTAATTTAAAATATTTCCATGTTTTTCAATTTTTTATATAGATTTTATCGATCCACTCTTATATAGTTGTGAATTCTATAACAAATTACCAAGATGACTTGTAAAGGAATTTGTGTTAGATACAAGGCTCAAAAGCCTGTTGGAACCGGAAGATATGCCTCTGGACAACGTCGATGCCAAATTTGTGAAATCTTCATCAAATGGGAAGGACTTTGGTGTCCATGTTGTGGATATAGATTAAGAACAAAACCACGTAATTTAAAATACAAAGCAAAATTGCGTGCTAGAGTTGAAGCTGATTCTATTGAAGCTAAAGCAGTTGCAGATACTCAATCAGAAGAGATTGAAGTTAAAGTAACAGCAAAAACAAAATCAAAAACTAAAGCAAAATCTAAAGTAGCAAAAAAAGCTAAAGAAAAAACTCCATGTAGATTTTGTGAAAAATTGTTTGTTTATGCCGATAAACACGAAAAGAACTGCAAGAAGAATCCAAATATTGAAGCCTCCCAAGAAAATGAATCAATAGCAATAAAAGCATAAGATTTGTTCATAGCTCATTGACCTCTCCAAATGGATTTTTACAAAAAACCATAAATTTGGAGAGCCGTACTTTTTCTTTACAACTTCAAAAATTTGAAAATGGATATTTTATTTCTGTAACTGAAGGACCTAACAAAATTGGTTCCATGGTTGTTTCTTTGTCAACTGGACCAACCCCAATCACAACAACTATTATTCCATCTAGAACTGAATCTCTTTTTCTAAAACTTATCGCTGAAAGAATTAGTACAAGAATGAGAGGTGTTGCTTTAGTTTCTACTTTTATTCAAAAAGAATTAGAACCTAGTTCTGCAAAAGCCTTGATGTCTGAGATAATGGAAATGGTGGAGAATGAGTGATTTAAGAAATTTTATTTCTAAAATTAAAAAAAATAAGGATCTTAAAACAGTAAAAACAAAAGTTTCTACAAAATTTGAAATTGCTGGAATCACTGCAAAAGTTGATGGCTCACATGCTGTTCTATTTGAAAATATTAAAGAAAGTAATTTTCGTTTAGTTTCTAATTTGGTGGGAACAAGAAAGAGATTTGCTATGGCAATTGGAGGTACTGAAGATAATATTCATGAAAAAGTTATTTCAGCAATCAAAAAAGCTAAACGACCAAAAATCATCTCTTCAGGAAAATTCATGGAAAACAAGTCAAAAAACCTATTATCCATGCCTATTGTTACTCATTTTGAAAAAGAATCTGGACCATTTATTACATCTTCTATTGCATATGCAAAAAATCCTGAAACTGGAAAACAAAATTCATCTTTTCATAGATTAATGCCAATTGATAAAACTCATTTTTCCATTAGAATGGTAGAAGGACGTCATTTACACCGATGTTTTGTTGATGCTAAAGAACATGGGGAAGATCTAAGAATTGCAATTACTGTGGGGGTTCACCCAGCAATTTCAATTGCTGGTGCATATCAAGCCGAATGGGGAAAAGATGAAATTGATATTGCAAATTCACTTTTGGGAGGAAAACTCACTTTGGCAAAACTTTCTTCTTCAGGATTGAATGTACCATCAGGATCTGAAATTGTTATGGAAGGAAAAATTCTTCGTGATAAAACCCATCTTGAATGGATGGTTGAAATGCTTCAAACATATGATCATAAAAGATCTCAACCTGTTTTTGAACTTGAAAATCTCTATTTTAGGAATAATCCTATTTTCCATGATGTTTTATCTGGTTATTCAGAACATAGATTACTAATGGGAATGCCAATTGAATCTAAATTAAATGGAGAATTGAAGAAAACGTATTCTCAAACAAGACAAGTATCAATGACTAATGGTGGATGTAATTGGTTACATGCTGTTGTACAAATTAAAAAGAAAAATGAATCTGATCCTAAAAAAATAATTAAAAAAACATTCGATTCTCATCGTTCCCTAAAACAAGTAACTGTAGTTGATGAGGATATTGATCCTAATGATGCTGAATCAGTAGAATATGCAATGGCTACAAGATTTCAAGCAGATAAAGATCTAATTATTCTCAAGAATGTTCGTGGCTCTAGTCTTGATCCATCTAGTAATCAACAGAAATTACAAACTGCAAAAATGGGTATTGATGCAACCAGATCTCTTTCAAAACGCCCAGATGGATTTGAATTAGCAAAAATACCTAAAATTGATAAAATTAAACTAGAGAAATATTTCAAATGATAAAGTTGACTCATTAAATTAAATTAGATGAATAAAGAAACTAAGATTGAAAATGTCATCACAAAATTCTCCTAATGAAAAGAGTCCATCTGAATCTCATGCAGAAGTAATTGTTAGGATGTTTCCCTCTGATGCAAATCCTGCAGGAAATGTGTTTGGTGGTGAAATTTTAAAACATATTGACATGGTTGCAGGAATTGTAGCTCAACGACATTCTCAATCAAATGCAGTTACTGTATCTATGGATAGTGTTAATTTTCTAAAACCTGTTTTTGTTGGTAATGTTCTCAAACTAAATGCTAGAATAAATTATGTACATAACTCATCAATGGAAATTGAAGTTAAATCTGAAGCTGAAGATATTGTAACTGGAATAAGGACCGTTACTGGAACTGCTTTTGTTACATTTGTAGCTCTTGATGAAAATGGTAAACCGATGTATGTGCCTAGACTATCTCTAAAAACAGATGAAGATCGAATCAAGTTTGAAGAAGGCAAATCTAGAATGGAAAAACGATTAAAAAATCGTCAAAACTAATCTTTTCTAATTTTTATGGATCCACTTAAGAATAACGAAAAATATCTTTAGTTAATGTCTGAACAAGAAAAAAACAACGAGTGGGATTCATTATGGCAAGAGTATACAAAATCTCTTGAAAGTTGGAAATCACTTTTTGAGCAAATTCAGAATGCAAGTAATGACATGCAAACTAAATTCAATGAAGTCTGGGAAAAAGCAACTGTTGAATCTAGCGCTGAAACCATGAAATCATTTGGAGAAAATTGGCAAAAAGCTATGACTGATGTGGGAATGAATTCCTTCAAAGAATTTAGTGACAATTGGCAAAAAGCTCTTAATGATTCTAATGCTTCTGTTTTCAAACAATTTGCTGAAAATTGGCAAAAGACTCTAAGCTCATCTGGATTAGAACAAATGAATGCTTATGGTGAAATGATGAAAAAATTTGCCGAAACTTGGAATACAATGTGGCCAAGGACACAATAATTTTCAAAAGAATAAAAACGTGATTCATTCACTATTTTTTAATGTCAATAACTCAGAATGAATGCTTTGTTGAATTATCTAGTTTTAATGATTTAGCACGACATGCTTGTGCATTTAGAGAGTATCCACATAGAGTATATTCCCAAGAACTTGATGGGGTAAGAATTATTTCAAATAGTTTAACTCTTGCAAATACTTTGTTGATTCTTTATGCTCCAATGCCAAAATCTGGTAGGTATATCTCATACCAAGTTACTGCAGGAAAAGAGATTTGTGATGTTGTAGAATCTACAAAAAGTATTTCAAATTATGCGCCTATCGTACATATGGAATCTAAAATTTCTTCATTACCTGTAAAAAATGAAAAGATCTCTGATCAGTTTCATCCAATTCAAGTTAAAGATTTAGGAAGTTTAGCACGATTAACATATGATCCTGAGTTTCCAGATGAACAAAATCTTACTCTATATGTATTACCTCACAAAAATTCTTGGGTACTAGGATACATAACATCATTAGAAATGGATAATGTAATCTATAATTTCAATTATGTTAAATTAGATTCTGAACCTGCCAAACATTTTGTGAAATATCAAGGAAATCAAGGACAAGATCCGGAATTTTCTGATAATTTTGATCATGGATATTCGTATTTACCGATTATTAAAATTAAAAATGAACATTCTATTTTTGGATTTTAAATTAATTTTTAAAACTAATTCCATGTAGTTAGTTCTTTAATTTTTTTCCTTGATTCTTCAACTAATCGTTTTATTACTGGAATGTAAATTTCAGCTGCATATGTAATTTCAATATCTTCATACTCTTCAATATCTAGAAATGTAGATGCAACTACCTGGCTTTCTCTTACTTTAGGCTCGTTATTTTTACTTCTTTTATGATTTATAATTTCTAAAAATGTTGGTAATTGTCTTTTAATCTCAATATCTAATTCGTCTTTTGAACGTATTTTTTCCTGACTCAAATTTACTTTAATCTGTTGATATACATCATCTTTGTATCTATCTGATGCCCTTATCATGATTTTAATTTTAGGTAATTTTTCAAATTTATTTTTGAATTGACATATTTTTTTAATAAAATTTGGATATGGATTTTCATGTTCTTGATTATATTTTATTAAATACCATTCTGAAAACTTTATCGCGTTTTGATCATTTTTCTTCTTTGCTTCCTCATAGAATTTCTTTTGTGAAATCTTTTCTGAAATAAATAATCCAAAATCTCTATTTCCTTCCTCAAAAATTTCATTAAATGTGTCATTTACAGAATTTATGTACTTATTAAAAAAATAATTTACATAGTAAGGATCAGGTTCGTATTGTTTAATCTGTTTTAGATATATTTCACAGTTTTTTATCGTTTTTTCAATATCCATTAGTCTTTGCTAGATTCAAGAGTTGTATATTTTGATTGTGTCTTCAAACTTGTTGCTAATTCTTTGAAAATCTCATTTACACTAACATCAACTAGATTAATTGTTGCATTTTCCTTCACGATTTGTTTTTCAAATTTTTCTTTTATTGCAAAAGATACCGATGACCAATGTAAGATTCCTTTCAATTGTTCTTCGACTGTAGTGTTTGTTGTTGGAAAGTTTGCTGGTGAAAACACAATCCCATTTGTCCATTGCATTGTGGGAATTCCTCCTCCTGATGATTTAGTACTAAATGCTATTTGTTTTACCCAATCCTCAAATTTGTATTCAATTACTTCATGAATAATCAATTTTTTCCATGGTTCTATAGAGATCTCCATCTGATTATGGTGTCTTTAAACCAATTATAATCTTATTTTTTCAGGCTAATTTACAATTTTATGGAATTACATCTGTCCAGTTTGCCATGTTTGATTGAATCTTTTGATGGCTTCTTGGTATGCAGTAATTGAATCTCCACCTGATGTTTTAAGGAATTTTTCCCATTGTTCATTGAATTTTTGCATTGATTCCATATTGGTTTCTTTGAAAATATTTTCAATCATCTTTGTTTGTTGTTTGACATATTCAGGAGCAATTTCTTTCCATGTATTCTCCCAACTTGAACTTACTTTTTTTAATAATTCTGTATCTGTTTCTACTGCTTTTTGACATGCATCGTTATACGTCATTAGAGTTTCATTTGTAGCTTTTTGCCACTGTGCAAGAGATTCTTTCCAACCATTTAACGCAACATTATATGCTGTCCATGCTTTATCAAATTCTGGTTTTTTTGTTGATGACTTTGCTTGTTTTTTTGGCTTGTTAGTTGTTTTTTTGATTACCTTCTTTTTACGAATACTCTTTTTCTTGGTAACCATATTATAGATTAAAAATAGTAGATGTTAAATCTTTCAAAGTTTGAAAAAATCTAATCTTTTTTAATTAAAATCTTGATGCTTTAGTAAAATTTGGAGCATATTTTTTCTCCTTATTTTTGAATAATTTACTGTGTTCTTTACATAAATTTCGGGTTTCTCTAAAGCTGATTTTTACTTTCTTTACTGCTTTTAACTTACATTCTGAAATACTGCATTGCATATGCTAATTATTCATTATTTGCTAATAAAACTTTGAAATTATATTATTACCTTCTATTAGCTTTTTATCATTGAAAAATATCAAAAAATTATGGATGATGATGAGAAAGGAAAGCAATTTTTAGAATTAATTGATGAGCAAAGTAATCTTCAGTGGAGTATTGTTGCAAAATTGTCTTCTTTGGTTAACTCAAAATGGGATTCTGTTGAATTACAAAATGAACTTGAAACATTAGTTGAACAGCATTCTAAAATTACTAAAGAACTTAACAGTCTTGATAAAAATAGTAGTATCTTATAATGCAGAGTCTACCATTAATGCAATAAATAATACTGCCAGATAAGGACTAGAAAATTTAAACAAAGTCCATGATGCTTTCTCCATAGGCTTGACTATCACCCATATTGATAATGCAACCATTAATGCACCTGATGCAATTGCAGTCCATAGATATACTCCGCCTACCATTTCTTCACCACTTTCCGTTGTAATGAAAAATGGTGCAATTGAAAATAATACCATTACAACAGTAGAACCTGCAATAGCTCTTGCAGATGTTTTTTCAGATTGTACTGCAGTTAACATTGGAACATTTACTTTGTTATAATCCTCTTTGAAATGTAACGTCAAAGCCCAAATATGCATTGGAATCCAAATAAACACTAATCCTGCCATTGCAAGACCCATTGTCCACAAATCAGACATACTTACAGCTACCCATCCAATCAAAGGAGGTGAACCGCCACATAATCCTCCTAAAATTATGTTAGTTCTTGAAGTTCGTTTTAATGCATAAGAGTAAACAAGAATATTATTTACTAATCCAAATGCAATGAATGTAGTTGCCCATACGCCTTGTTCTAATGTAGTTGTAAATGAAATTCCAAATGCCAAAACTAATGATATTCCTGCTAATGCCAATCCAAAGTTTCTTGCTTTGACTGCAGGATAGATTCTCTTTGATGGAAGAGGTCGATCTTTTGTTCTTTCCATTATTGCATCTATATCTCTATCATGATAATTCGTCAAAGTATTAGCAGCTGCTGAACCTGCTGCAACTGAAAATAACATTAATGCCCAAGTTCCTAGAGAAATTTCAATACCGTAGATATTAGATGCTGTTAATGCTGCACCAAATGCAGTAAACACTAGTAAATACCAGATTTTTGGCTTTGTTAATTCATAATATACTGCAACACGAGATTCTGACTTTTGTTTTTGCAATATTAGTCGCTATCCTTTGATGACATATATGGCATTACTTTAGTTCGTGATTTCATCTCAATAAATGATTCTGAAGATTGAATTCCTTCAATCCTGCCAATTCGTTCAGAGACCATTTTATGCATCTGATCTAATGATTTTGAATACATAGTTATCAGAATATCAAATCTACCTGTAACTTCTGCAACCTCTCTGACTCCATCAATTTTGAATAATTCTGTAATTATATGATCGCGTTTTTTTGTATCCATGTTAATTCCAGTTAATGCTTTGACATTATAGCCAAGTTCAGCATCATTAACAACAATTGTAAAACGCTCAATTAATTTTCTTTTAGTTAGTCTTTTGATTCTTGAATAGATTACTGATGAATTTACATTGATCTTTTTTGATAAACGTGGAACTGAAATTGATGCATCGTTAGATAATTCTGATAAAATTTGTAAATCTAAGTCATCTACTTTTGCCGTTTAAAACACCTGAGTCGATCTAGATTTCTGGTTCTTATAAAGTTATTATTGTAAAAATTGCAAAAAATAGTCTAAATCTTGCCTTTTTTGTATAACATTTCTGCTAACAAAACTGCACCTTTTGCTGAACCCATCTTCTTGTTGTGTGAAAATAACATGTATTTGAGTCCATGATCAAACAGTTCTTCTTTTTCAACTCTACCAATTGTTGTAGTCATTCCGCCTCCAACAGTTCTTTCCATTCTTGGTTGAGGTCTTGTTGGATCATCATGAAATGCATAATATTTTTCTGGTGCAGAAGGTAATCCTTCAATTGACATGTTTTGATTAGAAGAGTTGTAAAGTTCTTTAGCTTTTGCAGGATCAATATCTTCTGAAGTTTCTACAAAAACAGATTCAGTATGTCCATCAATTACGGGAACTCTTGTACAAGTACAACTAACTCTGATATCTGCATCCTCAATTTTACCATCCTTGAGTTTTCCTAAAATCTTTCTTGTCTCAATTCTAACTTTTCCTTCCTCTTTTGGAATGTATGGTATGATGTTATCTGTAATTCCCATTGCAGATACCCCAGATTTTCCACCACCTGAAATTGCTTGCATTGAGGTCATCATGACTTTTTTCACACCATATTTTTCTAGTAATGGTTTTAGTGTAATTGCTAAACCTGTAGTAGTACAATTTGGTAGTGGTGCTACCCAACCTTTCCAGTTACGGTTTTTCTTTTGAATTTCAAGCAATTCTGATTGCTCATCATTTACTCCTGGAATAAGGATTGGAACATCTTCTTCATATCTATATGCAGAACTAGTTGAAATTACAGGCAAATCTGCTGCCATTTTAGTTTCAATGTCTCTTGCAGCTACTGATTCAACTGCTGAAAATACTAGATCTAATTGTGATACGTCAAGATCATCAATTTTCTTGACAGTCATTGATTTGATATATTCAGGTATTTCTCCACCAACATCCCATGCAACAATCCCACTTGCATCTTTGATTGCATCAAGATAGTTCTTGTCTGCTGAACGTTCAGAAGCTGCAATTTGCGTTACCTCAAACCATGGATGATTCTCTAAAGACTGGACAAATTCTTGCCCTACGGCACCTGTTACTCCAATAATTGCAACTCTTTTCTTATCCATTATTTGATAATTGATCGCCTTCAATTAATAATCGTTTTTCAGACTACCAAAAGCTACTATATTGCCTATTTCTATTTGGTACTGTGAAAATAAAACCAAAATATCCTATTTCAAGACATAATCCTGTAGCTCACGGAGGAATATACTCTGTAAATAACCAAGATCCTAGTATTGTAGATTTTAGCTCAAATATTGGTCCTGCTGGAATGCCAGCATCTGTCAAATTAACCCTGAAAAAAAGACTGAATCAAATGGAATATTATCCTGATTCACATTCTAGTGATTTGGTACATAGCCTCAAAAAATACACTGGATTACCAGAATCAAACCTAATTGTTGGAAATGGTGCAATTGAGATAATCTATAATTTCTGCAGTTCATTTTTATCAAAAAAACGTATTTTGATTCCTGTACCTACATTTGGAGAATATGAAGCTGCGGCAAAACTTGCTGATTGTAAAATTACTTTTTTTAAAACAATGAATCTTGCTGAAAATCTTGACTCTTTTATTTCTCAAATTCCTGCAAACGGATGTATCTTTGTTTGTAATCCAAATAATCCTACTGGAACTATTTTATCAAAAAAACAACTAATCAAAATTCTATTAGCTGCTAAACGTAAATCTTGTTTTGTATTTGTTGATGAATGCTTTATTGAACTGGTTCCACAATCAAATCAATCTATACTGAATTTAGTAAAGAGATACGATAACCTATTCGTACTAAGATCGCTTACTAAATCATTTGGTCTAGCTGGTATTAGAATTGGATATGCAGCAGCTTCAAAACAAATTATAGACATTCTAAAAAAAATAAAAATTCCTTGGAGTGTTAATGCATTAGCTCAAGAGGCTGGTATAATTGCAATCAAAAATAAATCTCATCTTACAAAATCAAAATCTATAATAAAAAAAGAATCTAGTTTTCTTAAAAATAAAATTGCTGATATATCAGGTTTTGAATGTCATGATTCTTCAACTAATTTTATTTTAATCAAAACAAAACAAGACTCTACAAAACTCCAAAAAAAATTATTAAAACATAAAATCTTGATTCGAGATTGTAAAAACTTTCATGGTTTAAACAATCACTACATTAGAATTGCAGTAAAATCTCATAAAGATAATCTAAAACTAATACTTGCATTAGAGGCAATAGCATGAAATCTTTGATGGTTCAGGGAACTACTTCTGGTGCTGGTAAGACTACGCTAGTTGCAGCATTATGCAGAATATTTACTGACAAGGGTTACAGCGTAGCACCATTCAAGTCACAAAATATGTCAAACTTTAGTTATTCTACGCCTGATTTTGAGATATCTCGTGCTCAGGCAATTCAGGCAATATCTGCTCGATGTCAAATTACGCCAGATCTCAATCCGATAATGCTCAAGCCATTAGGAAATTACTATAGCACAGTCTATCTTAATGGTAAGCGTTACAAGAAAATGCATGCAAAAGATTACTATGCAAAATTTGTAAAATCAAAAGGAATCAAAGCTGCAATTGATTCTTTATCTCGACTTAAAAAAAATTATGATTTAGTAATTTTAGAAGGTGCTGGTTCACCTGCTGAAATTAATTTACAAAAATATGATATTGCAAATATGCAGATTGCTCAAAAAGCAAATGCATCTGTTTTGTTAGTATCTGATATTGATAGAGGAGGCTCTTTTGCAAGTTTAGTTGGAACTATGGCATTAATTGAAAAAAAATATCAAAAACTAGTCAAAGGGTTTGTGTTTAACAAGTTTCGTGGGGATATTGATGTATTAAAACCAGGATTTAGAAAACTAAAACAAATTACAAAGATTCCAGTTTTAGGAACCATTCCAATGATAAGGATGAATATCCCTGAAGAGGACTCACTTGATGCAAAACCAAAAGAGATTGCCTGGACTAAAAATAATATTGCTAAAATTGATAAAGAGATAGACAAACTAGCAAAAACTGTAAAAAATAATTTAGATATTAAAATAATTGAGAGGATGATAAAATGATTTTAGAATCTATTGTAATTGTTACA
>JADHUF010000010.1 GCA_016784625.1 Candidatus Nitrosopumilus sp.
TCCAGCATGGTTGGGGTATCTTCCACAGATTAGATTTTTGAAGAAAAATTATCATATGTTGCCAGCTCGTGCAAATAGAAAAATCTCTCCTATTGATCTTAGAAAATTGGCACTTCGATTACAAGACAGACAAAAAATTCTAATCTTAAATAATCCTCATAATCCAACTGGATTACTCTATGATCAATTAGAGTTAGAAGAAATTACTGATGTTTGTCGTGAACAAAATATTTCGGTTATCTCTGATGAGATTTATGCTCAAACAACTTATGATTTTTCAAAATTTGTAAGCATGGGTAAAATTTATCCTGAAGGTACATTTGTTACCAATGGCTTATCTAAATCACATGCTGCTGGTGGTTATAGATTAGGTTATGTAATTTTTCCACAACATGCAGTTGATCTAAAAGGACAATTTAAAAAAATTCTTGCAACAGAATATACTGCAGTATCTACTCCAATTCAGCATGCAGCTATTGCAGGATTTGAAATAAGTAAAGAGATTGATGAGTATTTTGAGATAACTCGAAATATTCATCATATTATGGGAGATTATGTCTATCATGCATTGTCTGCCATTGAAGGAGTAAAAACTACAAAACCCGATGCAACATTTTATCTTTTAGCTGATTTTAATGCATTTGCATCTACTCTACAAGAGTCTAAGATTAATACGTCTCAAAAATTATCTGAATCCTTAATTGTTCATCCATATCATACTGCAATTGTTGGTGGAGATAGTCTTGTTTTGGAGAGAAATGACTTTAGCGCAAGAATAGCGTATGTTGATTATGATGGGGCCAAAGTTTACCAAAATTACCTTGATAACAAACCAAAATCAAATTCTGAAAGAATAGAATTTGTTAAAAATTATGCCCCAAAGGTTGTTGCTGGAATTGATATGATTGAAAAGTTTTTTGAGGATATTAAAAAAAATACATTACAGGATTTACAAACCCAAAAAAATTCATCCATCACACCAAGTTAGTATAATTTTGATTTTATTTTATCATATTCTTCTACAGTAATCTCTCCTCTAACTAGTCTTGTTTGAAGAATATCTTTTGGGTTCGATCCCATGATGGGACGAATTATTTTTTGTCTTATTGTCTCTTTATTGATGGAAATTTGATTAGAATTATCATCTACTTTTCTTTTAATTCCATAAACTGCTCCAAACAATGCTGCTAACCCTACACCTGCAAGTATGAATTCAATAATATCTGAATTATTGTTTTGTTGCTGTATTGGTATTGAAATGGAAGATGCTTCAGCTTCAGGGATCATTTCTTTTTTAATTAATTTTTGAACTGTAGTTTCTATCTTTGAAGTATTATCTGTATATCCTACTGCGTCTTCTATTGTTAATTCTGGATAATTCTTATCAAACCAAGTTTTGTAAATTGATTCGTTATTGTATCTATCAATATAGTGTTTGGGGTCTTTAGTAGGATCTACAAAACTGGCAATAGTTGAAGTAGGTACTTCCTCAACTATTGGTTCCTCAACTATTGGTTCCTCAACTATTGGTTCCTCAACTATTGGTTCCTCAACTATTGGTTCCTCAACAGGTACTTCTAGGATTATTGGCACACCATTTAATGAAACTCCAAAATTAGTAGTAACTCCCTTTGTCATGTTTAAAATAAATCCAGTTGCATTGTAAATTCCATGTTTTGAAAATTTATCACTAATGTTTACTGATTTTTCAAATGTGTCATCATAATTAATAATTGATTGTGCAAGTAATACAAATTCATCATTAAGATCACGAATTACAATTGTCACTAAACCTGTAGTTCCATCTTCAACAGTACCTGAAAATATTATTTTATCTCCTTTGTAAAATGAATCAGAATTAGTTTGCAAACTTGTAACTTCTGCAAATGCTGGTACACTAGATAACATCAACAGTATTATCACTCCAGACAAATAAGATCTGTATCTATTCTTCAACAAACTAATTTTCTGGTTTTTTTCATTTAAAAGACGCGTAGCATTTATCCGGTTTTATTATACGCAAAGGTTAAATCAGAAATTAAAGTTGATGCCTAAATTATTTTCTTTTCCTGATTTCTTGTACAACCATTGGCAAAAATGCTCCAACATCAGATACAATTCCTAGTGCTTGCCATGTTCCTCTATCCATGAGTTTTGTAACTGTTGGTTGGTTGATATCTATAACAATTACTTTGACATTTGCTGGAAGCATGTTTCCTGTAGCAATGGAATGAAGCATAGTTGAGATCATAATTACCATACTTGCATCTTTTAGAACTTTTTTGTATTCTCGTTGTGCTAGTGTGACATCAGTAATTACATCTGGTAATGGACCATCATCTCTAATTGAGCTTGCTAATACAAATGGCACCTTATTTTTTACACATTCATACATTATCCCCTTTCTCAGTTTCTTGCTTTTTACCATATTTGCAATGGAGCCTGCTTTGAAGACTGCATTAATGGCATCCATGTGGTTTCGATGTCCATGATATGCCAGTGTTGCATCTTTTACATTCATTCCAAGTGATGTTCCAAGTGTGGCATATTCAATATCGTGAACTGCAAGGGCATTTCCTGCTAATACTCCATCAATATATCCTGATTTGATCAATTCAGAGACTGCATCATCTGCACCAGTATGCACTATTGCAGGACCGCCAACAATTACTATTTTTCCTCCTTTCTTTTTGGTGTTATAGATGTCTTCTGCAACTTTTTTTGCAATATGTTGAGTTGGTCTTTCACTAGAGCTTGAGCTTCCCATAAATTCAAAAACATTAACACCTTCTCTTGGACGTTCAGGTGGGGTAATTTTGATTCCTTTTTCCCCAACTATTATTTGATCACCTTTTTTTACCTCTCTTACTGGTACGCAAAATGCTTTGTTTGCCTTTACTACTATACATTTATCCATCATCATGTTTTCAACTTGAATCCATTTTCCTTTTAGGAAAACTTGAGTGTGATTATTTGTTGTACTGTAAAAATTATCAGGCATCACATAATTTTTTGGGGATTTTTTTAATGTTATTTCTTTTTGAATTTTAGATACTGCACCTTCTCGATAAATTGTGTTTAAAATTGTATCAAGATGTTTTTGGTTTTTTCCATTAACAAGTAAGCGTACATATGATTGATCTTTTTTCTTTTTACCGATACTAATTTCTTGTACTTGGAATTCTCCTTTATGATCCATTATTTTATCAAATATCTTAGTTAAAATCAAAGAATCAATTAGATGTCCACTGACTTCAATCTCTTGAGAGAATTTCTTCATTTTATTACTCTGCACATATGATAACTAAAGGTTTACGTTTTGTATCGAGGCTAAACTGGAAGAATAACTTTACCTTCAAATTTTGGAATGTTATCTGCCTCAAAAGATTTCTCCAAGTTTTCTTTTTGTTGTTTTGTTACACCTTGAACTATGGTCTTTGAAGCACCAGTTTTATCCACTAATGCAAGAATATAGCCACTATTATCAGTCAAAATAAAACCTGCAGATTCATCTACAAATGCATAAAGATTTTCTTCGCCAACTGCCTCCCATATGTCCGATTTTGTATCAGCTAAAGCAAGTGCAGGCATTGCTTTACCATCTGTTAATTTGTTAAGGTATTCTCTTGCTGCTTCTACTCTTTTTTTACCTAGTTGCAAGGCTTGAAAATATTGCATGTTTCCCAAATAAGGGGATCATTATAAAAACAGTTTCGCTTCAAAAGATTGTTATAGAATCTTAGACTTTTTGAATTCATGCCTCTTACAAATAATGTAATAATCAAACTAAATGAAATAACTGCCATTGTTGAGGATAAATCAAAACTCTCAGAATCAGAAATCGAGGAGATAAAATCTATCTTTAAAGGTCTTGTTCAAAGTGGTGAGGGATATAATGTTGATGAAATTGAGTTTTGGTTTGAAAATGAAGGTAATTGGAAAACTAAAGAACCACGAATTAGGATTGCAAATCTATCGAATTATGTTCAAGACAAATATCAACAAACTGCACATCTAAGAATTCTTTCTGATGATGACTGTGGTTGTTAAAATTAAGTTTCTAATTGTTCTAATAAACGTCCAACAATCTTTGCATTTTCAGTTCTTTCATCAAGAATTTCTTTAAGACGGGTTGCATTTTTGTCCTCTTTTGCAATTAACTGAAAATATTCTTCATCTAGATCATTATTTGCTTGCAGTCTTTTAATTACTTCAAACAATATGCCAATTACTTGTTTTTGTGCATCAATTAATTCATCTTTCTCAGACATTTCACTATTCATTGATAATCTTTGTAAATAATTCTTTTAGTGTGGGATTAGTAATCTCTGCTTTAGCTGATTCAAAAAAAGATTCTAATTTTACTTTGGAATGTCCATCCTTTTCATAGATTTTAGCTTGAAGTGTCATCTCTAGTCTATCAATTTGATGTACTAGTTTTGATTCAGGAGAAATATTTTCTTGATATTCTTTCCAAATTTGTAAATATTTTAATTTAATTGAATCTGGTAAATTTTTAATAATTTCTTGAAATGCATTGTTTTCCATTTCTATCTTTTTTTCTTTGTTGAGTTGCTCAGGAGTATAGTCTCCAATTTTTGATTCAGCCAAATCATGTAACAATGCCATTTTGATAACTTTTTCAGAATCATAATTTTCTAAATCTGATAATACCATACTCATTATTGCCATTGAATAGGAGTGGTCTGCCACTGACTCGGGCGTATCAATTGATAATTTATCAATCCATCCTTGTCTGGATATTTTTTTAAGATTTACAGCAGTTTTGAAAAAATCTATAATCATTTTATTATAATATGGAGAATATTTTCTCCTAATGAATTTTCATATGATGTAATTTCGAACAACATAATAGTTAATTTTCTCATGATAAGTTGATGAAGATTTACACTAAGACTGGAGATGATGGAAATACTGGCCTCCAAGGAAACTTTAGAATAGCAAAATCCCACCCAAGAATTATTGCATATGGGGCAGTAGATGAAACAAATGCCGCATTAGGTATGGTGTTGGCAAATTCATTAGATACAGATATGACAGAAATTTTAACAATTATCCAAAATGATTTATTTTTAGTTGGCTCAGATCTTTCAAACCCAAATCTCAATGATATGAAAAATAGAGTTACATTAGACATGGTTGAAAAATTGGAACAGCATATTGACAAATTTGAATCAGAACTAACTCCTTTAACAAATTTCATTTTACCAGGAGGCGATGTTGCTGCTGCACAACTACATTATACTAGAACTGTTGTCAGACGAGCAGAAACTTTAGTGGTTCAGTTAAGTGAAAAAGATGAAATTAATTCAAATTGCATAAAATATCTAAATCGACTGTCTGATCTGTTCTTTGTAATTGGACGTTTAGTCAATAAACGAAAAAACATAGATGATATTCTCTGGAAGATCTAAAAAGACAAACTTTAATTCCTCAATCAAACGCATTTTTTTAGTGCCGTGGTAGCTCAGCCTGGGAGAGCACTCGGCTGAAGACCGGGCTGTCGCGCGTTCAAATCCCGCCCGCGGCACTGTTTCAAATATTATTAGAATAGATCTATTATTTCATATAGGTTCATGATACAATGTATAATTGATCGCTAAATGAATAATTTAGTAGAATTTACAGAAAAACTTGTCATGTAAATCTAAAAAATATAATGTGC
Source organism: Candidatus Nitrosopumilus sp. (assembly GCA_016784625.1). The sequence continues at coordinate 5,687 of JADHUF010000010.1, forward strand.
TGATATAATTTCATAATTTGTACAATTACACCAGTATGCAAAATCTTTAAAAACTAGGCAAACTTTTGATTTTCGACATTCATGGCTGGAAAAAAAGTTGCTAAAAAAACTGTAACTAAAGCAAAAACAACAAAGACAAAAACTGTTAAAGCAAAAACAACAAAAGTCAAGACTAGTAAAGCAAAGGTAAAATCTAAGAGTAAAAAACCCAAAGTACCCTCTTTTGATGATGTTGGTATTGTAATAGTTGATGATGATATTGAAATTGATAAAGAAAAAGTCAATGAAGAACGAAGGGCATACCTTGAAGAAGCAAGGTCCCAAGAAGCATCTGACTAGGAATCTTTATCCGATCCACTAACATATACTATTCATGCGAGCATTATGTCTAATCATGGTAAAACCTGGCAAGGTTGATGATGTTGTACAAATTTTAAAGAAAAAACGTAAAATTGTAAAACAGATTATGGTCGTTACTGGAAGGGCCGATATTAGTGCACTTTTGCTAGGTAATATTGATGAAATTAATAACATGGTAATTGATTTCAAAAAAATTAAAGATATTGTTACTACTGAAACATTAATTGAAGTGGAGGTAAATCTAGGTTGGTAAGGGCAATAATTTTAGTAAAATCTCCAAAAAAACTCATAGCTGCAAGATTGCGAAAGGTAACTTCTATCTCAGATTCTTTTCCAACTAGTGGACAATTTGATGCTGTAGCAATAATTGATGTTAAACAGTTATCTCAGATTAAAGACGTGGCAAACCAAATCCAAAAAATCAATGGTGTGGAAAGGACTGAAACTATGGTGGAAGTTCAATGACAATGGATTTAAAGAACTTAGGGATAGATGTACTGTGAACATCAAAAAAGTTGGAAATGTAATTTTGGCTGTAAATGACCTAGACAAGTCACTACAATTTTACCATGAAATTATAGGACTTCCAATCAAAAACCAAAGAAGATCTTGGATTGATTTGGGCACATCTGGGGCTTTATTGAGTTTACATCCAGCATCACTAACTGAACAACACATTGGAGGTTCCATTGACAATGGCATTACAATAGGATTTCTTGTCGGCGATGTAAAATCTGCAATAGAGGAATTAAAAGAAAAAGGCGTCAAGATTCATCGTGACATTGTAGAAAAAGATGCAGGAAAAAATGCAGTGATTTTGGATCCTGATGAATATTTAATTTCCTTGTTTGAGCCAATCTTTGATGATAAAGCTCAACAAACAGGTGGATATCAAGGATTTACACCAGCTTAAATTATCTTTTTTATTGAATTGATAATCTTTTCTAAGTTTTTTTCTTTTCTATTTATTGAGACATAATAAGTAATATCGTTTTTTTGTAAAATTATAATAGTTATCTTTTGATGTTGTAAAAGTACATGTTCTAATTTTCCAACTGTACTGGCAGTATTTTTTCTTAATGATATTAAAGTAGAAATTATAAAAAACTCATTTTTTACTTGTTCTGATTTTAATAAGGGTTTTAGATTTGAGCGAACTATTCCAGTTAAAGTTCTACCATATACATTGATGACTCCAGCATATCGCACACTATTTGATATTTTTAGAATACTTTGACATTGTTTTCTATATTTTATTATAGTCTCTTTCCACTTGTCTGCAGGAGTTTTTACCATTATTAAAATTGATTTTGAATAATTAATAAGGATTTTTACTAATTAGAAAATAATTTTTAATGATGTTTAGGTGTGTTTTCTTTTTCTAATTTTTTCTTTAACATGGAATTTTCTTTAAACAGTTTATCATTTTCAGTTCGAAGTGTTTGAACTGAATTTTGGCTAGTAAATAGCGGATGTCCAGGTGGAACAATAGTGGAATCCATTGACAATAGTCCTGCGGCATGTTGCTGATACATGCGTTGAAATCCTTCTAGTTTTTGATTTATAGTTGCAACTTCTTGTGAAAATTGCTCTTTCATTGGATTTTCATAAATTTTGAACATTGGATGTGTTAATCCTGGAGGTAATCTAGGAAATTGCAATGCTCGATGTGGAATGTTTGGATTTAACCCATAGAGGTTCTCTAGGTGTTTTATGACGTGATTTTCCACAAAATGAGTCGATATTTACCATATTTCTGCTTTGCTTTAGTCGTTTGATATACTGTTTAGTAAACTCTCAGTTGTTTTAACTCAACTTGAGCTGATCGCTGATCCTTATAGATTCTCAATTTGGATCGCAGATACACATGACTGAAACAAAAAAATGTCTAAAATGTAAAAAAGACATCATGGAAGAAGAACTACATAAGATTGTAATTTATGTTGTTCAAGAAAAATTCACTGAACATCACTATGAGCATGTTGAATGTCCAGATAGATTTACTGTTTAATGATTAAATTACTAAAGTTGTACTTTATGTTCATAAACTTTGTAGATTTCACCAGTTAATCTAGAACGATATTTCCATTCATGATTCTTCCAAATGATTTGAGTGAATTCACTTTGTAAATCTGGATTCAATTTTTGAAACACATCATATCCAATTAAGATTTGATTAGGTTTTGCCATTAATTGGATTTTTGCAGCAATATTAATTGCAGGCCCCATTATATCTATTTGAGAATTTATTTTATCTGCTCCATATCTTACTACAATATTTTGTCCAAAATCAACTCCAATCTTTACCATCAAGTCTGGATAGTCATACTGATTCAGAATTGGATTAATTCCTTTTTGAATAATCTCAATCATTGATTTTGCACAATTTAATGCATCATCTGCTGATCCTGTTCCGTAAACATCATCTTCATCTGAAACAAAATATCCTATTACTGCATCACCTACAAATTTTAATACATACCCATGATATTTCCTAATCACAGCAGCCATCTCTTGTGAAAATGAACTTATGATTATCGCTATTTTTTCTGCAGGCATTTCTAATGTCATCGTAGTTGAACCAACTAAATCAACATATAGTACCACCATATCTAATTTTGAAAATGCATGTTTTCTTAGAAATTTATCTGATTCATTAATTACTCCTAAATATTGATAACCTTGTTTAAGTGCCCCCCAAACTCTTTTTTGAGTTTCTAAAATTAGAGTTTCTGAATCTTGAACTTTATCTTTAGTAATATTCATATTGATACCAACACCGTGTGCATCCTTTGATGTTTCAGTTCCTTGCTTTGTATTATTTTCATCGTTATTTTCTACCATCTCTGTCCTTCCTTATTCTAGTGGAAAATCAACACTACAACTAGTACATTTTCCTCTCTTTCCCTTGTATTTTTCATCATAATACTCTGTAATTTCTCCATTACAATGATTACACCTAGTTCTTGATTCTTTCATGCCTAGAATCAAAATTATGTCTATTTAGATATTGATGAAGGTTTAAGGTAAACAATAATTGGCTATTTCTTATGCGTCTAGGTACAAGATCTCCCAATGATTTTATTCAAACATTAAATCAAAGAAACGACGAAATTCAAAAATTATTTCTTTCAAAGATGACAGATCTCACAAAAATGATCGATGTAGAGGTTATGCTTGGAGATTCTACTGTAACAAAGCAAAAATCATTTGATCCAAAACAAGTTATGGATTATTTTCAAAAAATTAATAAAAATTTTACAGATTGGTCATTACAAGATGTTTCAATTACTAACAATGAGGATCTTCGAAGAATTTTTACAAAGTTTGAGATAATGGAAGGAAATTATTTAATTTCAGGACACATGTCATTACAATTCCATGTGTTGTTATATTACAAACCAGATCAACGTGTACTTGATTGCCAAAAAGAATTATCTAAGATTGTAGATTTAACAAAAAATAGTGAACAACAAATTTCTGATAATAGTGATCAATTCGTCTTAAATAAATTAAAAGAAATGGGATACAAAGATTTTGATCATCAAAAACTATTTGAAGTATTTTATGAAAATGATGAATTTAGAGAAAAAGTTTATGCTGAAATTGAAAAAGATGCAGGAGTAGACTTTCAAGAATTATCTGAAAAAAAGACAAAGTTGTTTAATGAACTTGATTCTCTTTTAATTGAAACTTATCAAACCACTCCAGTACTAATTGATGATAGTAGATTAGTTTCTGGTGAAGAAGGATGTTTATGTACTGTAGATTTAGAATTTGTTAAAAACAAAAACAAAGAAGGTTTGTTTGATCCAAGAAAAATATCTGAATCAGTTAAAGAAAATATTTTAAAACGTTTAGATGAACTTGAAAAAATTATTAATTTATAATAAAACCAAAGAATCGGAAATTGAGAGGTTTTCTCAAAGGGGAGATCCGATCCTTTGATATATTTTTAACGACATTCTTGAACTATTTAGTTATTCCTTCAAATTTACGCATAAAAGTTAACATGATGTCCAATTGTTGTATAGAAGAAGTCAAATACGCCCCATTACTAGCAACATTTCCAATGGATCCTTCATACGATGAAATCCTAAAAGCAAACTCAATGCGAGGAAATGAAATAAAAAAAACCCCTTTAATTCATTCACCTACGTTTAGTGATCTTACGGATTCTGATGTTTATCTAAAGGCAGAGTTTCGACAACGAACTGGTTCATTTAAAATCCGTGGGGCATATTATAAAATCAAATTATTATCCGACGAAGAAAAAAAACACGGAGTGGTTGCAGCATCTGCAGGTAATCATGCGCAAGGTATGGCATTTGCATCATCATTGGAAAGAATTCCTTGTACTATAGTAATGCCAAAAAATGCATCTCCTGCAAAAGTAGCAGCCACTAGAGGGTATGGTGCTAATGTTATTTTAGAAGGAACAAATTATGATGAATCATCTGCGAAAGCAAAAAAAATTGCCAAAGAAACAGGGGCAACTATGATACATGCCTTTGATGATCCCCAAATTATTGCAGCTCAAGGAGTTATAGGATTAGAAATCTTAGAAGACCTCCCAGATGTAGATGAAGTTTATCTTCCAATAGGTGGCGGGGGTTTGGCTGCTGGAACTTTAATTGCAATTAAAGAAAAAAATCCAAACATTAGAGTAGTTGGTGTTCAATCAAAATCATTCCCATCAATGTATGAATCAATCAAACAAGGGTCAGTAACTTCAAGTGGCGGTGCACGAACAATTGCAGATGGTATTTCTGTAAAAATACCCGGCCAAATCACATTTAATATAATTCGTGAATTAATAGATGAAGTTGTTTTAGTTGATGATACAGAAATCACAAAAGCAATGTTTCTACTAATGGAAAGAATGAAGTTTGTTGTAGAACCTGCAGGTGCTGCAAGTTTAGCATATTTGATTTCAAATAAACCTGCACCTGGAAAGAAAGTAGTTGCAGTTCTCGCAGGAGGAAATGTGGATATGTATCTTTTAGGTCAAATTGTAGACAAAGGTCTTGCAGCTATGGGTCGTTTGTTAAAACTATCAATATTATTGCCTGATAGACCAGGTGCATTCAAAGAAATTGTAGATGAAATAACTTTGGCAAATGCAAACATTGTAGAAGTAGTTCATGATAGATTAAGTTCAAATATTAACGCAGGTTCAGCTGGAGTGACGTTAAGTCTTGAAACTCAAGGACAAGAGCAAGCAAATCTGTTAATTGAGTCACTAAAAAAGAAAAATATTCAATTCACTTTACTAACTTAAATTATTTGAATTTTTTCTTGGTAAATTTAGAAAGACCTTCTTTCTTTAATTGATCAGACTCTTTCATGACAGAATCATGTTGATCAGATTTGTGTTGTTTTAACTTCTTTTTCAAATCTGGAAATTCATTTGCAAGAATTTTCATAGCATAAATTCCGGCATTGCCTGATTTGTTAATTCCAACAGATACAACAGGAGATCCTGATGGCATTTCTGTAATGGATAATAATGAATCTAATCCTCCAAATGCAGAAAATTTTGCAGTATCTGTTTTTTTTGAATGTTTATCATTATACACTAGTATTGGCACTCCGATAACTGGAATGATCGTGTGTGACGCAATCATACCTGGTAGGTGGGCAGCCCCTCCAGCTCCTGCAATGATTACTTTGAATCCCATTTTTTCAGCATGTTTTGCATAATCTGCCAATCTAGCAGGGGTTCTGTGTGCAGAAACAATTTGATCTTCATGTTTAATTTTAAATTCATCTAAAATCTCAGCTGCTCCATGCATAATTCTACTATCAGAACTAGAACCCATAATTATTCCAACTAAGGGTTTTTTTGAATACGTCACAATATTAGAAAAAACTAGAGAGTAATTATCTATAACTATTAGAAAAAAACAAACAAAATTGTTCAAATTAACATTATCTATTTTTAGTCCATAACACTGATGGATATGATGGCAAAAATTCTTGGGATTATTGGAGGAGGACAACTTGGAATGATGATTACAGAGGCAGCAAAGAAAATGCCAGAACACATATCAAAAATAATAGTGCTAGATCCAACTGAAAACTGTCCTGCAGCACAAGTTGGCGCTGAACAAATCATTGCAGATTTCAAAGACAAAGATGCAATTATTGAATTATCCAATAAATCAGATATAATTACCTACGAGATAGAGTCTGGAGACAGTGATGTTTTAAAATCTGTTGAAAAAAATGCAGAGATAAACCCATCTCCTGAAACATTAAAAACTATTCAAGACAAATTTTTACAAAAATCTCTCCTAATTGAAAACAACATACCAGTTTCAGAATTTATCAAAATAGAAAAAATTAATGATATCAAAGATGGTTTGAAAAAATTTGGATTTCCTGTATTACTTAAAGCAAGAAGAGATGCTTATGATGGTAGAGGTAATTTCAAAATCAATTCAGATAATGAAATTCAAGAAGCATTTGATTATTTTAAAGGACAAAATCTATTACTAGAAAAATTTGTTCCCTTTAAAATGGAAGTATCAGTTATTGCATCAAGAAACACTAAAGGCCAAATCAAAACATATCCTTTAGTTGAAAACATTCATGAAGAAAACATTCTACGTGAGACAATAGCTCCTGCAAGAGTTACAGATGAAGTCACAAAAAAAGCAGAACAAATTGCAGAAAAAACAATGACAGTTCTTAAAGGAGCTGGGGTTTTTGGAATAGAAATGTTCGTTACACAAGATAATGATGTTATGATAAATGAAATTGCACCTAGAGTGCATAATTCAGGTCATCATACATTACAATCTAGTGAAACTTCTCAGTTTGAACAGCACCTAAGAGCAATTTTAGGTTTGGAACTTGGAAGTACTAAATTAATTCACAACACAATAATGTACAATATTTTAGGAACAAAAGAATTTGAAGGAGAATATCGTCCACTAGATATTTCTCAAGATAATTTATTTTTGAAAATGTATGGTAAAAAAATTTCAAAACCTTCCAGAAAATTAGGACATTTTAATCTAGTTGGAGTACATGGGGAGTCAATTGATCAGTTATTAGAAAAATTAGATACGCTTAAAGAAAAAACAGTTGTTCAGTCTATCTAATTAGATTTATTAGTTGTTGGTAGAAGTATGGAATATGGCTCTAACTGCAGCATTAATTATTACCAGTATTGCAGTTAGTTTACTTGTAATTTATGGTGTAGATGTCATTGTAGGATATAGTGCAGATAACGGTGAAGGATTCATTCCCTTTGATCATAAAACAAGAGGAATGGGATTAGGTCTCCCTGCATTGATATTGCCAATTATTGCATATTTTATTTCCAGAAAAGAATCTTCTAAAGGCCTTGGAATCTTGATAATTGTTTCAGGTATTTTGATCCTTATTGGAGGTGCAGTTGTAATTGGAAATGCAGATCCTGCAGACGCAGAAGAATCTGGAAGAAATGTACTTTCTGAAACAATTCCATTAATTATCGCAGGACTAATACAGATTGGATTAGGCATACTTAAAATCAAAAAATCCTAATTGACAAACAATGACAATTTGTAGCAAATGTAATAATGATGTAAAAAAAGTCTACGACTGTGATCATACTAATTTTGAAGAGTATTGTGTTGAATGCTATACCGAATTACATTACTATATGACTGAAAAAAAGTGAAAATATGCTAACAGATAGAGACATTGCCATTTATTCACTAGGTAAAACAGAAGGAGTTCATTCTATAGCTGAAACATTAGGTAAGGGACTAGATGATGAAAAATACATAGAATCTTGGAATAAAACTATGAAACTTTTGGGCACTGATATGCATCTAAAAGATCTTGAAAAGATCTATAATGAATTTGCAAAAAAAATGGATGAAGTGACAAATATTGATGATATTAAACAACCCAAAACAGACAAGAAATAATTTTTCAAATATTTGTCAATAGAATAATCTATTTGAAAATTTTCATATACTCTAAAAAATAAGACTCTGGTAGTTGAAAGCAATAATTTTAGCTGGTGGTCGTGGAAAAAGATTAAAGCCAATTACAGACTATGTCCCAAAACCACTTGTACCAATAAAAAATATCCCAATTATTGAATGGCAAATAAAATACTTGAAAAAATATGGAGTAACTGAAGTAATCATTTGTACAGGCTATAAAACAAAAATGATTGAAAATTATCTTGGTGTAAAAAATATTGGTGTTAAAGTAAGATTTTCAATTGAAACATCGCCTTTAGGTACAGGTGGCGCAATAAAAAAAGCTGGAAAAATGATTAATGACAAATCATTTTTTGTAATAAATGGAGATACTATTACAAATATTAATTTGAAGAAACTTACTAAAATACCAAATTCTATAGCATCAATTGAATTGAGAACTAAATTTGGAACTTTAAAAACAGATGGAGATAAAATACTACAATTCAAAGAAAAAAAAGAAATTTCAGGTTTATGGATGAATGCAGGAATTTACTATCTGCAAAAAGAAATACTAAAAGATTTACCAAGTAAGGGAGATATTGAAAAAACACTTTTTCCAGATTATGCAAAAAAAGGCAAACTCAATATAATTAAATTTAAAAATATAAAATGGCACTCAATAGATTCTTTTAAAGATATTGAAGATAGTGCATTAGAAATAGAAAAAATAATAAAATAAAATTTGAAATTTTATGCACCAGTTCGATGCAATGTGACCATCATGTATGCTACTTCCTCAACAAATGATTCATCTTTGCTAACTAGAGTGTATTTTGTAGCATCCTCCCAAAATGGTGCTTTTTGGTATGATTTTTCTATGAAAGTTTGTTCACTCAATATTTTTGATCATGATTTAATCGGATAATGCTCCACCTCAATCAAAATTAACCCATTGCTAAAACAGATACGCTAAATATCCAATGTACATACAATTTTCATGCGTATTGCATGTAGTTTAGGCTCATTACTTTCTGTAAATCAGGTACTAAAATGCACAAAAGTCCTGTCTAAAACCAGCATAGATACAATCTGGATACCTGAAACATGGGGTATGGAGAATTTCTCAATGCTAAGTGCTGTTTCTAACAATACTAGAACTCAAAAAATAGGCTCATCTATTATCAATATCTATTCTCGTAGTCCGTCTACAATTGCCATGGGGGCAGCTACTATTGATACCATATCGGATGGAAGACTAGTTCTAGGTCTTGGAACAAGTAGTTTACCAATTATTGAAACTTTTCATGGGTACAAATTTGAAAATCCAGTACAAAGAATGAGAGAGTATGTTGAGATAATTAGATTAGTATTATCTAGAAAACAAGTTAATTATACGGGAAAAATTTTTGATTTAAAGAATTTTTCATTATTAATTAAACCAAAAAGAGAATCAATTCCAATTTATTTAGCAGCTGTTAACCAAAAAATGGTTGATTTAACATGGGAAATTGCTGATGGTGTAATTTTTTATTTAAGACCATTAAATGAGATGAAAGAAACAATTGCAAAAATGCAATCAAAGAAAAAAATTGATGTTACTTGTCAGATAATTACTTGTATTGCAGATGATTCAGATATTGCAATTGATCGTGCAAAAAAAACACTGGCATTTTATGTAGCTGTAGGTAAAATATACAGAGAGTTTTTGGCAAATAATGGATTCAAAAATGAAACAAATAACATATTTGATGAATTTCAAAAATCAGGATTAAAATCAATTCATGAATTTGTTACAGATACCATGTTAGAATCCCTTTGTATAACCGGTACCCCAAATGAATGTAAAAAACAATTTCAGAATTTTTGTAATACTGGAATTGATTTGCCAATTATTCAATTTAATCCAGTTGGAGATGTAACTAAGTCTTTTGAGTTGTTAAAAAAAACATTTTTGGATAATTAAAATGACTAACGTAGGAATTGCAGCATATGGAATTACTCCATTTACTAAAGATGATCAAAAGATAGAGTCTGTTTTACTCAAATCTGCAAAAAATCTCTTTGAAAATAATTCTAAAATCAATAAAAAAGACATTGATGCTGTTTTAGTTTCTACAAATAACAATGCCAAATACCTGTCTCCAATTTTATCTGAAATGCTTGGAATGCAGCCAAAAATTGCTCATTCTATAGAAAGCCTATGTAATTCAGGCACAAATTCCATAGTTTCAGCATATTCCTATATTGCATCTGGTCTTGCAGATATGGTTCTTGTTACTGGGGCTGAAAGATATGATAGTCCTGGGCAAATATTAGAGTGGGATGATTCTAGAGGAGAATTCAAACATCCAATATTTTGGGCATCTATTTTTTCTAAATCATATAAACGTGAATTTTCAATTTCAGATGAACAACTAGCACTAGTTTCAGTAAAGAATCATAAACAAGCAAAAGAGAATCCTAATGCCCTTTCTTCTCAAACTTTTACAATACAAGATGTGATGAATTCTAAAAAACTAACAGATGATCTTAAAGTATTGGATTGTTCTAGACCGTGCACAGGTAGTGCATCCATTATTCTAACATCTGAAGAAATGACAAAAAAAAATACAGATAATCCAATATGGATTACGGGTATTGGTCAAAAAACAACTTCAGCAGGATTTACAAAAAATACTTCATTTAGCTCAATGGATTCCACTAGACAAGCAGGGCATGCTGCATTAACAATGGCAAATCATGATCTAAAAGACATTGATGTTGCAGAAATACATGATGCATTTTCTGTTTGTGAACCTATGGCATTAGAATCATTAGGTTTTTCTAAATCAGGTCAGGGAATTAGTATGATTCAAGAACTTTATGAAACAAATAATTTTAAAATAAATCCTAGAGGAGGGCTAATTGGAGCTGGACATCCTCTTGGTGCAACAGGTATAGCTCAAACTATAGAAATTACACAACAACTTCAATCAAATGCAGATAATAGACAAGTCGATAATGCAAAAATAGGACTTGTCCATAACATGTCTGCAGCAGCTACGTCTTCAACTGTGTTGGTTTTAGAAAAATGAGTTTCGATTCAGAGTTATCCAAAGGAAAATTTTGTGTCCCTGAATGTATTGTTTGTAAAAAAATTATTTGGCCACCTACAGAATTTTGTAATCATTGTTTTGGGCTAGTTTCTCTAAAAAACAGGGATATTGAAGGTAAAATCATCGAGTTTTCGAGGCAAAATGAGGATTATTTTTGTGTAGTAGAGTTTGAAGATACTATCAAAATAATGGCAAAAATTCAACAACCGCCAAACATAGGACAAATAGTCAAAATTTCAAAATGTGGAATTTCTAATGGGAATTATTTTTTCTATGTTAATTGAATTTGGTATAGATGTAGGGAGTTTCAATTTTTTGATCAAAAGTCCAAACAGTTGGTAATGAAACAGTGTCCACTACATTCAGATTATATTTTTCAATAAGTGAACCCCACCCACCATTGTTCAAATTGTTTGATAATTGTTTTTTAGAATGAGTTCCAGCAAATACAAATCCAGTGTTATTGGTTAGATCAGGACTGGAATTTACTTTCTCAATAATACTAGTTGCCAAAATATCTCCGCCCATTTGAGCGAGACCACCAATAAAAAATACAGGATGTTTCAAATGAAGTTTAGAATAATCAAACTCTAATGCATCTTCGCATTTTGGATTAAAGTTTTGGTTTGTTGACTTGGAAATCCCTTCTTGTAATTCTACTAGTACATCATCAATCTCAATACTGTGTGAAGTTAGGCCCAACATTTTCCCACAAAAAGCAATTCTCCCATCACCAGAACCAATGTCTACTAATTCCGTATATCCTAATTTTTTTGCAATAGATGTCATTACATACGCAGACATTATCCATGTTGGATAAAATGGCTGACAACTAGAACCATGTTTAATGCTATTTAGCCAGTATTGATTGATGTCCCCTTCATAAACAAAACATGGAATACCTGCAATTTTTTCTTCAAATGAATTAAAGTATATTGGATTTTTTTGAGCAAATTCATGAAGTATTTGCAAATTATCTACATCCATTGGAAATTCTTTAGAGGTAGAAATTGGAATTACCTCTTGAATATGTGCATTTCCGGTATAATTTTTAGCAAAATCTTGTTTTATCAGAACTAAATTCTTGACAAGTTCATCAAACATGATTTCTATAAAATAAATGGGTTTGATAAACTCACTGTAATTTACTTTGATTTATCACGTAAAAGAAACGCAAGTTCTTGTTCAACTTTTTTTATTTGATCAATAGTTGTAGTTTTCAATTTTTCAATATTCTCAATTTCTTTTTCTGAAGTATCTGTTATTAATTGAAAATCAAGATGTTTTAATGTATTTAGATAAAAATCCCTCTGTTCTAATAATTTTTCAATTATAATCTCAGACAATAATTTCTCTTCAAAAATGAGAGATTTATGGTTTTTAATTAATTCTAAAATTAATTAGATAAATAATGAGCATAAATCCTTCAAATTTTTTAATGTAGAAATGACTTGGATCTTACATTTTATTGAGTTATTATGTAATTACCTGCTGTACTATATCTAATATAGAAAATAACATGCCATTGAAAACAAAAGTAGGCTCTCTGATAATTACAAAACAAAAGATTGACGCAAAAACCAAAAGGAATCACAAAAAAGCAGCCAGAATTCGTCGACAACGAGGATACCAGTGGGAAGATACCCTGGTAAAACGATTCAATAGTGTAAAACAATGGAAGGCATTTAGACTTGGTTCACCAAGTATTGCATTACCAGATGTATTGGCAGTAAATACAGAAGAGAATACAATATTTACCATAGAAGCAAAATCTGGAACTAGTACATCTCTTCCAGTCCCAGCAGATCAAATTGAACGATGTCTAGAGTGGATTAAAACATTTGATATTTACAAAAAAAGAAATGTCTTATTAGCATTCAAATTTCTCTCAAAGAAAAGAATAGACATAGGGCAATATGAAAGTCGAGAATTACGAGAATATTACAAGGTTTGGGATACATCACTGGAAATTACAGATTGTGTCTGCACATATGAGGGCAAATTTTTTGCAAAAATAGAAGGTAGAAGAAAAGAACTGTTTCTTAAGGAATGTGTCATGCCATTTAAGACAAAACAAAGAAACAGTGTTTAACTTGGTTAATTTTCAAATCATTTTTTAAGGATAAAATGTATGAATATGCATTGTCAGATAAAAAAACAGATATTAAATTAACTGAGAAAAACTCAGAGTCATTATTAGAAACAATTTCTGATGCAGAAGTTAATTCAAGAATTAGTTTTGAAGAATTTACTGATGAAAGAACATTGATCAGTCAAGATACTTTTGGAAAGAAACAGATGAAGATCAAAGTACTTGAAGTATCTGATGAGATTGCTCCATCAAAATGGAAACTTGGAGATCGTGTAAAAGTGACAAAAATTCTTGTAACAATTAAGCATCTTACAACTCAACAAGTAGAAGAAGGTGAATTTGATATTGAATCTATTGAAAGAGAGTTAGCTGAAAAAAGACACTATACTTCAACAAACAGGTGGATCCCAGCAGACTATATTAAAAATGGGTATGTGCTGGGTTCGCATCACACCAGATTAATCAGTGATGCATCCGCATTAGATTATATCGTATTTTGATCAAAAACTACATCTAACATTTATCTCTGAAAAACATTATAAACAAAAGAATTTGAAAAATATGTATGAGTTCAAAAGAATTTGAGGTAAATGGAACTGATTACAAAATTGTATTAACCGAGCAAGTAATTGGGCATGTAAATAATCTCAAAGAACTCTATAATGCAACATTTGAAGACCCTGAAAGTTTTGAAGATGTTAGTGCAGAAATTTCAAACACAATTAACGAAATTGCAGGTACTGTAGAACCTTCAGCAGAAGATAGTGACCTTGATGGGTTAATTCAAGAGATTATCAAAGCAGTGGATACAAAAGCAGAGGCAATTGAAAAAGAATTAAATGAAAAAGACACACCTAAAAAAAAATCAAAATCTAAAAAATAATCTCATTTGACCTTAAACTCATAAAAAATTGTGGCATACATTATATTCTAAACACGATATGTAGTATCATGTCTGTAAGCTGTGAATGTGGAATTTGTGGCCATCATAATGAATCTGAATGTATTGAAAAAGAATGCAAATGTTGTTTAAATTTTCATGAAAGATCAGGGCCTAAACGAAAATAATCATTGTAAATTAATTACCTTTACTGTAACAACTACATTTTTTTAAAATATGTCTTGAGCATCCAAATAATTTATGATCTTTACATCCACATAACACACATTTTTTTCCACCAGTCATATCTTTTCAATTAATTCTTTAACTTCTTCCATCATTTTTTTGTCTTCTAATGCTTCTATTATTTTTAATCTCATATTTTTTACTCTACTAAGATCATCAGAATACAAGGGTCCCATAGTTTCAATTTCTTGTTCAAAGTAGTAATTATCCAAATAATGTTGAAATTTAGATTTTATTGTCTTAAAATCAGAAGTGGGGATTTTATCAATATTGATTTTTTTTAATATAACTTTTAAAAAACCGTTGATTTTCAGCATTTCTTTCTTGATGTTATCCAGATCATCTGGTTTATCGTTAATCTCTTTGAGAATATTGTAAGAATCAAGTACCTTGATGAGGATATTTTTCAGATGTTCATTGTAGGTAACCATAATTAATTTTTAGATTAATCCAATCTATAGTTTAGGAAAAATAGCTTGACTTGTGTAAAATTTACACATTTGCTTTAAATTATCACCGATTATCTGTAATGACAATGCAAGATGAGGCTTATCTCAAGTGTATTGATCCACAATGTGGTTTAGAATACCCAATTGCAAGTACGAATGTTCAATGTGAAAAAGGACACATGTTAGATGTAAAGTACAAGAATAAACCATCTGAAGATCTCAAAGAAGTTTTTGCCAAAAGAGGTAGAATGGATGAAGATGTTATTTTTAATGAAAGTGGAGTATGGAGATTTCGTGAATTATTGAATTTTTGCCAAATTGATACTTTCAACGTTGAGGAATGTTCAAAATATTTAGTATCATTAGATGGGGCTGAAGGTCGACAATCTAAACCATATCACATGTCAAAGGTTGCCGATTTTGTAGGTATTTCAAGTGATGGTTTTTGGCTACAGCCAGAAGGGTACAATCCAAGTGGTTCTTTCAAAGACAACGGCATGGCAACTGCAGTAACACATGCTAAACTAATCAATGCTAAAAAAATTGTTTGTGCATCTACTGGAAATACATCTGCAGCAGCAGGAATGTTTGCAGCAAATGAAGGGATAGACTGCGATGTGTATATTCCAGCTGGGCAAATAGCTCCTGGAAAACTAAGTCAAGCATATCAGTTCGGTGCACAAATAATTGAAGTAGATGGAAATTTTGATGATGCATTAAAACAATCATTAGATGATGCACAAAAATTTGGCGGATATACTGTAAATTCGATTAATCCATTTAGAATTGAAGGACAGAAAACAATTCCATTTAGAGCATTAGAATATTTGAAATGGAACGCTCCTGATTGGATTGTTTATCCTGGTGGAGCATTAGGAAATACTTCGAGTTGCGGAAAAGCATTAATGGAATTATATGAATGGGGGTGGATTAAAAAAATCCCAAGAATTGCAGTCATAAATTCTGAAGGTGCAAGTACATTATCTGATTTGTATAATGGTAAATTTGAAGGTGAAGAACTCAGATGGAATAAAGGTAATCCCAATACTGAACTAATTTCTAGATATTATGATCATTTAGACAAAGAAGGAATACGACCAAAAACTAAAGCTACTGCAATACAAATTGGAAGACCTGCAAATATCTTGAAAGGCTTGCGTGCATTAGAATTTACAAATGGGGTTGCAACTACAGTTGCAGATTCTGAGATGCTTGACGGAATGTCAGTTGTGGGTCTTAATGGTTTTGATTGTGAAATGGCATCAGGGGCCACAGTTGTAGGAATTAAGAAACTAATCAATGAAGATGTCATCAAAAAAGACGACGTAGTTGTAGGAATTCTTACTGGTAGACAAAAAGATGCAATGCTTCCTGTAGATTATCATCGTAATCCTGAAAATAAATTTGCAATACCTCCAAAAAATTAGCCTCATTTTTAGGCTCAATTTAATCAAAAATAGTTCAACATCTTAAGAGTTAAATCCCAGTTTTACGAATTAAGTATAACCAAAAGATGGTGCAAAAAAACTAAATGAATAATTTGTGTAGTCATTCTAAACTTTATTTTTGGAGTAGATCATGGTAGATTTATGGGTTGAAATTACAGCATTAGCTGTTCTAATTGGGTTATCTGGTTT
>JADHUF010000011.1 GCA_016784625.1 Candidatus Nitrosopumilus sp.
ATAAAAATAAAATTCAACATAGTGCACAAGAGATTGCTTTAAAGGCATCACAACTAATTGATGCAAAGCCAGCAAAAGAAAAAAAAGCAACAGTAGTAATGAATCCAGATTTTGTGTCATTACTTACACATGAAATATTAGGTCATCCATCTGAAGCGGACAGAGTTTTAGGAAAAGAGATGGCATGGGCCGGAGGCGCATGGTGGAAAGGAAAGATTGGAGAAAAAATTGGTTCAGAAAAATTAAATGTATTTGATGATCCTACGATTAAAGAAAGTTTAGGATGGTATTATTTTGATGATGAAGGAGTTGAAACTAAAAAAACTACTCTAGTTGAAAATGGAATTTTAAAAAATCATATGCAAAATAGAGAAACTGCCAATATTTTCAACACTCCTTCTACTGGAAACATGAGAGCAACAAACTACAGATTTATGCCTTTGATCAGAATGGCGTGCACATGTATTGGAAATGGGGATTGGAATGTAAAAGAGATGATAAAAGAAGTCAAAGATGGTTATTTGATATCAAATATGAAGGTCCCATCAATAGATATGAAACGATACAATTGGAGTATCTCATGTCAGTATGCACAAAAAATCGAAAATGGTGAAATTACTGATTTACTGAGGGACGTAATTGTAATGGGTACAGCCCCAGAGTTTTTTGAGTCAATTGATGCCTGTGGAAATGATTTCACTGTGAGGCCAATAACTAATTGTGGAAAAGGAGATCCAATGCAATCCATGATAATGGGTAACGGAGGTCCAACACTACGAGGAACAGCTACAGTGAAGAGTGTAAACTAGAAAATGAGTCAAAAACTAGAGATAATTAAACAAAGTGTGATTACATGTACAAAGTGTGATCTTTGTAAAACAAGAACTAATGCGGTGCCAGGTAAAGGAAATTTTCAATCAGATGTAATTTTTGTAGGTGAGGCGCCAGGGAAAAATGAAGACAAAAATGGTGAGCCATTTATTGGAGTAGCAGGAAAAAAACTATCCATTGCACTAGATGAAGCAAAAATATCAAGGGATGACGTATACATTACAAATGTCGTAAAGTGTAGACCACCAAGTAATAGAGTTCCAAGTACAAATGAAAGAGAGACATGCCAGGAATATCTTAAAGAAGAAATATCCATAATTAAACCAAAAATAATCTGTATTTTAGGAAATACAGCCTTTAATTCAATTTTAGGAGGGTCTGAAATTACAAAGTTTAGAGGAAAAATAGTACAAAAAGACAATCAACTATATTTTTTAACAATTCATCCAGCTGCAACAATATATAATCAAAAATTAATTGATGTGCTAAAAAATGACATTGTAAAACTCTTTGACTTGGTAAGAGATTTAAAAAATAATAAAAAGATCAAAATAGATATTGAATATGATCCCTAGAGAATTTTATTTAAAAGATACAGTAACTGTTGCAAAAAAACTTCTTGGAAAAAGGATTGTAAGAAAGATAGGAAGAAATGTTGTATCAGGGATAATTACAGAAACAGAGGCATATAGACACAAAGATGACCCTGCAAGTCACGCATTTAGAAAAATTACTGAAAGAAACAAAGCAATGTTTGGGGATGTTGGAACAGCTTATGTTTATTTTACCTATGGGATGCATTATTGTTTTAATGTTGTAGCAAGGCATCCAAAAATTAAAGCTGGTGCAGTTTTAATCCGTACAATTGAACCTGAAAAAGGAGTTAAAATAATGCAAAAAAACAGAAAAATTACAAATTTAAAAAATCTTGTAAATGGACCAGCAAAATTAACTCAAGCATTAAAAATAACTAAAGAAGATTATGGAGTGGATTTAACAAAATATTCAAAATTATTTATCACAGAAGGAATAAAATCAAAAAAAATTGTTGCATCACCTAGAATAGGAATTAAAGAAGCAACAGATAAGTTATGGAATTTTAAAATAAAAATTTAATCATCATCATCTGGATTATTTTCATCCAAAGTCCATGGAGCAAATTTTCCAAGAATTCTTTGCCAATCTAATCTCAAAAGTAGGATTACAACAGAAGTCATCATTGCACCAAACACAACAATTCCAATGTAAATGGGAGTTGCATCATCAATGTTTTCTAAAAATGGTTCAACTAATGACAATCCAAGATAATGAGAAATAAAAACTATAGCATAACTAAGAACAATTTTACCAGTAAATGTTGCAATAAGAAATTTTTTTGGATTATATTTTGCCAATCCTAATGGAACATATACAAGATCATCAGGTATCGGAGTTGCTGCAGCAAAAAATGCAGCACCTGCACCATATCGTTTAACTAATCTTTCAAATGGGCGCATTCTCTTTCGAGTTTTTTCATTAATGATTTTTCTACCTCCATAGCTAACATAGAAAATAATTTGTTTTGCAGCAGTAGCAGTAACTGCAGATAATAATGCTAACACATGTAAATCGAATTGATCACCAACTGCCATTGTAGCTAATAACAAAAATCCAGGCAATGGTACAAAAGGTACAAGAGAACCAAAAAAATTGATCAAAGTTAAACTAAGATAGCCCACTTCAGGGGCAAATGGAAATAGACTAACGAAATCCACAAATCAAATTGTTTTCAGGCGCTATTTAATTAAAACTAGACAAATATGATCACAATAATCATTAAAATATCATATTTTTACAACTCAATTAAATGACAAACGAAAACTTTGAAAAAATTTGTAACTCCGTAGCTGCAATAAGCCCATTTATCAGATTTGTAGGCGTAGTTGGCGAGAGTGGGGAATTACTAGCATATAACAGAAGACCAGATTTGGAGCCACTTTTGGATGCAAAAAATACACAGTATCAGTTCTCGCATATTGCAATAAAGACCGATTTGGAGGGATTTTTTGATAAGAATTTAGGAGAGATTGAATTTGTATGGGAAGAAAGAAAGAAAGTTCAAACCATCTCTTTTGCAATTGGAAAATCAAGAGTATGGATATCAATTGATAAAAAAGTAATTAGATCAGAAGTGTTAAGAATTATAGATTCTTGTCTACCAATTGTAAAAACACACTCTTAAACATTGAACAAGTTTGAAGTGCCCATATTGTGAAATTGATTTGGATTCATTAAGCATGACAGATGGATTGAAACATATTTTAGAACATAAAAAGAAAATCCAAAAATAACTTTTTTGTATAACTAAATTATGTAAAAAATATGGAAGTATCAGATGAAATTCAGAGATTAATTGATGAGATTAATTTCAGAAATTCAAATTCAAAAGATTATAAAAAAATGAAAGTTGAAGAAATAAGTAAAGAACTCAAAGATATAATGAAATTCGAACAAGATTCTTTTAAAAAAATTGAAGAATTTGAAAAAATACAAGATGACCCAGACTTGATAAAATATGCAAAAATGATTTGTAAAAATACAGTTCAAAGAGAAATTGTACAGATTCAAGAAATATATTTAGAAAAAATTGATAAAGAATATCTTAATTCAAAATAAAATTATTTTTCATCTTCATAAAGCCAGCATCTAACATATCCAGTCTTTGTTTTAAATTTTGGAGGAATTTGTTTGCATTTTTCAATTGCTAAAGGACATCTTTCTATAAATCGACATTCTGTTGGAGCAACAAGTAAACTTGGAGGAATTCCTTTAATGTATTTAGGAGTATTTCCGTTTAGGGTAGGAATGGATTCTAAGAGTCCTTGAGTGTAAGGATGTTTTGGATTTTTATAAATTTCTTCAGAAGAACCAAATTCAACCATGTGCCCACCATACATTATTCCAATATTATCAGCAATTTCAGATAATACTGCCAAATCGTGCGTAATTAGCATAAAAGACATGCCACCTTTTTTGAGGTTTTTTAATAAATTTACAATCTGTGCTTGAATTAATACATCAAGTGCAGTAGTTGGTTCATCAGCAATTACAAATTTTGGCTTTAACAACAACGCCATTGCAATAACAACTCTTTGCTTCATGCCCCCACTTAATTCGTGAGGATATTTTTTTAAAACTGGTTCATCAAGACTGACTGATTGAATAGCATCTAAAATCACTTTGTTAGAATCACCATCAAAGTTATGTTCTTTTAAAATTTCAACGAATTGTTCTTTAATAGTAAAAACAGGATCTAGTGAATTCATGGCACCCTGAAAAACCATAGAAATTTTCTTCCAACGATAGTTTTTATTAAAATCAGATTCATCTAATTCTAAAATTGGTTTTCCATCAAATATGATTTCACCAGTTGTCTTACCACCAGAGAGCATTCGAATAATGGATAATCCCAATGTACTTTTTCCACATGCACTTTCACCAGCAATGCCTATTGATTGTCCAGCATCTAATTCAAAATCAACATCATCTACTGCATAAACGGGACCATTTGATGAAGAATACTTTGATGATAAACCATTAACAGTTAGAAATGTCATGTTTTTCTTAGATCACAACTATAATTTCTGTTTTGCACTAAGGGATATAAACAACTTTATCAGAACGATAAAAGTCGATTCAGATGAAGCTCCCAATTTGTAGTTTTGATGCAAAAAATGCGGTTCTTTGCCCTCAATGTGAGAGAAAAGTAGATGATGGAAGAATCACACAAGCAGATGTAGATGCATCAATTATTCTTGCAAAAAGTGCAAAATTAAATAAAGAAATTGAAAATTTTACTCTTTATTCCTGTAAAGAGTTTGAGGGAAATTTTGTGTTATCTTTAGCAAAAAATGACATAAGGATAATCAGACAAAGTCGCGTATTATACAAATTATTTCAGAATCAATTCAAGGGTAAGATTTGGCTAGTAGAGGCAGATGAGACAGATAAAAAATTTATCGAAGATTTATTCTTTCCAACAAAAATTTTATCAATTAATTCAGTTTGGGCTCCTGGAACAATCCAAAAGACCAAAGCAGTGATTTCAGGGAAATGGACACCAAAGTTTCCCATAAATACAGAAAAAGTTGTACAGATTGTAAAAAATGCCCGAAACCTTGACATTGAGATAGAATTTGAGGATAAAAGATAGGCATGGTTTTTGTAAAAACTCACGACATATCGGAACTAACAACTGAACTAATTGGAAAACAGGTGGTGTTAGGTGGATGGATTGAAGATTTAAGAAAACTAGGTAAGATGACATTTATCACACTACGCGATGTATCAGGAATTTCTCAAATTATTGTAAAAGGGGAATTAAATGAGAGTCTAGGAGAAATTAATCGTCAAAGTGTTGTAAGTGTAAAAGGAATTGTACAAGAAACAAAAGCAAGAGATTTTGCTTTTGAGATTAAAGCTGAAGAAATCGATGTACTAGGAAAAGCAATTCATCCATTACCAGTGGATCCAATTGGAAGACTAGAAAGCAATATCGACACAAGATTAAATCATCGTGCATTAGATATGAGAAATCAAAGAACAGCTTCAATTTTCAAATTAAGACATCATGTATTACAATCATTACGTAAAACATTAGCAGAAAAAAAATTCATAGAAATTACTACACCAAAAATCATAGGTAGTGCAAGTGAAGGTGGAGCAAATCTATTTTCATTAGATTATTTTGGAAAAACTGCATATCTTGCTCAGAGTCCACAATTATACAAAGAGCAAATGACAATTGGATTAGAAAGAGTATTTGAGATTTCAAATTTTTACAGAGCAGAAAATTCCCACACAGGAAGACATCTAAGTGAATTTACTAGCATTGACATTGAAGCAGCATTTATGGACTATAATGATGTTATGGATGTTTTAGAATCTCTAGTAATGGATGTTTACAAATTTACATCTGAAAATTGTAAGAAAGAACAAGAACTAATTGAGCACACCATAGAGGTTCCATCATCACCATTTGAAAGAATTACATACAATCAATGTATTGAAGAATTAAAACAAGCAGGAGAGAAAGTAGAATTTGGAGATGATTTACTTGATTCACATCTTAGAATTATTGGAAATAACCATCCAGGATTTTACTTTTTAACTGACTGGCCAATGAAGTTAAAACCATTTTACATTAGAGAAAAAGATGATGATGCAACATTATCACGCTCATTTGATTTACAATATGGATATCTAGAATTATCCTCTGGTGGAACTAGGCTTCACGATTCAGAGATGTTGAAAACTAGATTAAAAGAACAAGATTTAGATCCTGCACAATTTACAGACCATCTAAAAACATTTGATTGGGGAATGCCACCTCATTCAGGATGGGGAATGGGGTTAGATAGATTGATGACCACACTTATCGGAGTAGATAATGTACGTGAAGTGGTTTTGTATCCAAGAGATCCTGACAGATTAAGTCCATAGTAATTCAATTTTTATTGTAATAGAAGATACATTTCATCATGATCGAAGACAATGATGCAAAAAAAGTGGTAGAAGTCATTGGAAACAATCTGATAGGCGTATCGCATGATTCAAGTAATTTTCAAAAATTACCAGACTCATTTTGGGGTTATTTTGCAAGAGGACATGATAAAAAAGGAACATTTGGAGTAATTCTAACTTATTCTGAGGATGGAAAAGACGTAGATGAGTTAATCAAGATGTACGAAGAATGGGCAAAAAAGAACAAAACAAAAGCAGACTAGGTTACTTTGTTTCTTTTAATAATTTACGATAGTCACTACATTCTTTACAAATTGGCTTTCCTTTGTATGCAGGGTTCCCATCAGTAATTTTGAGTGTTCCAGTGACAACCTTACAAATACAACAAACGACCATTTACAGTAAGGTAAAATATCTAATTAATAAAAATTGGTAATTTCTAAAAATGTAGAGTTATTTAATCAGTTTTTTCTAAAATTTCAGAAGGTTTGATCTTGTTTTTCATGTAAGGGATAAGGTTACCTAAATCATCTACTGCATCATCAATTTTATTTTTCTGATACATACTAAGATTACTCCCCATTCTTTGTTCATATTCAGAAATTTCTACAAAAAGTTTTTGTCCTTCACTCATTAGTTCATGCGCTTGTTCAATAGAGTCTGGGTAATTATTCCAATTCCAAGTAAGTTTTGTAATTTTTTCTGATAATTCAAAAGCATGTATTACTTTGAGTAATCCTTCTTCATCAAATTTTTCTGCCACCATGATTCTTGCAATTGTAAATTACTTGATAATAAATGATCAGTAAAAATTACGCATGAATAATTATTACTCAAACTTTTTTTCGATAAATTCAGAAGGAGTGATTTTCTTTTCTAATGCAGGAATTAATTTTTCTAAATCATGCATAGTATCTTCAATTTGATTTTTTTGATAAACACCAAGTTCTGAACCCATTCTTTGTTCATATTCAGAAATTTCTACAGATAATTTTCTATAATCAGTCATTAGTTCATGAGCTTCTTTAAGTGGATTTGCAACATTATTCCAACCCCAAGTAAGTTTTGTAATTGCCGCAGCTAATTTAGAAGCTTGAATATCTTTAAGAAGACATTCTTCATCAAATTTTTCTGCTACCATGATTCTTGCAATTGTAAATTACTGGATAATAAATGATCAGTAAAAATTACGCACAAGTGGAAAAAAATATTCTGTTTTAGAGATTATCTGTAATTTGTTTAGTAAACTCAGTAGTAGTTTTATCACCTCCAATGTCTTTTGTCTTGACACCAGATTTTACTAAATCAAAAATTGTGGATTCTAATTTTTGAGCAACTTCAAAACACTTTGAATCATTATGTTTAGCACCAAGCCAATCAAGCATCATTTTAATTGAAAGTAAAAATGATGAAGGATTCGCAATGTTTTGCCCCGTAATATCAAATGCAGCACCATGAACTGGTTCAAACAATGCAAAATTATCACCGATATTAGCAGCAGGTGCCATTCCCAATCCCCCTACAACTTGAGAAGATTCATCAGAGAGGATATCACCAAACAAGTTTGTTGTAACTATGACATCAAATTCTTGTGGTTGACGAATTAAATTCATAGCACATGCATCCACATACATTTCTTCAAATGCAATTTCAGGATAATCCTTTGATACATCAGCACATGCTTTAGCAAATAATCCATCTGTAACTCTCATAACATTTGATTTATGAACACATGTTACTTTTTTCTTGGAATTTCGTTGTTTTGCAGTTTCAAATGCGTATTTTGCAATTCGTTTTGATGCAGCCTCAGAAATTATCCTTAATGCCACTGCAGCATCCCCTACACGAAATTCTTTACCAGTATAAAGATCCTCGGTGTTTTCTCGAACAATTACCATGTCAATGTCATCACGTAAGGCAGGCATATGTGGATATGATTTTGCAGGACGAATATTTGCATAAAGATCAAGTATTCGTCTCAATACAACAATAACATCAGCTGCACTCTCACCAACAGGCGCTTTAAGACATACATCAGATTGTTTAATCACATTAATTGTTTCATCAGAAAGTGCCTTTCCTGTTTGTTCAAGGGTTTTATCGCCAGCAGATAATTTAGTGATTTCAAATTTTAAATCAAATTTATCATTAATGGTGTTTAATACAGAAATTGCAGCCTCAGATAATTCAGGACCAATTCCATCGCCAGTAATTAATGATATTTTATACATAGTAATACTTCACATCAAGGGAGATTTTAGGATTTAGTTAACCTGTTTTTCTTTTAGCATTTTTTTGAGCATGATTCTATTAATACCATCAATTACTGCTTGAACACTAGTAGTTACAATATCTTCACCTACTGATTTTGCTGAAACTCTATTTCCTTGTGCATCCTCAACACTAATTGTAACTTCACATAATGCAGTTGAACCACCAGAAATAGATGCTAAAGCATAATCTTTGATTCTAATCTCTGAAATTTTTCCAGTAATCTTTTGAATTGCATTAAGTGAGGCATCAACTGGACCAACACCATGATCAGTTCCAGTATACTCTTTTCCATCAATATTTAATTTCACAAATGCATAAGGCATAGTTCCAATTCCAGTAGATACTGAAAATCCAGTTAATTGAACAATTCTTTTAATTCCTTCTTCACCTAAAACTTCACTTGCAATAGAGAGTAATTCAACATCTGTGATTTGTTTTCCTTGATCACCTAACACCTTAACTTTATCAAGAATCTGTTGCGATTGTTCATCTGTTGGTTTTACTCCAAATTCTGCAAGCATTGCATTCATTCCATGAATTCCTGCATGTTTACCAACACGAAGTCGTCTCTTTCTTCCAACTAATTCAGGACTGATTGGCTCGTATGTAAGAGGGTTATTGAGTACACCATGAGTATGAATTCCAGACTCGTGTCCAAATGCATTATCTCCAACAATTGCCTTGTTTGGTTGAACTTTAATTCCTACAATTTTTGAAATGTATCGTGAAGTATCATAGATTAATTCAGATTTGATGTTAGTTTCATATTTTTGCTTATGTGGTAAGCATTGTAATGCCATAGAAAGCTCTTCTAATGAGGCATTTCCTGCACGCTCACCTATTCCATTAATTGTAACATGTGCACATGATGCACCAGCATGAATTCCAGATAATGCATTTGCAACTGCTAAACCAAAGTCATTATGACAATGAACACTTACTGGAAGTTTTGTTGCAGCAATTGTATCAAGAGTTAATTCCGCCATATATTCAGGAGTAGAATATCCTACGGTATCTGGAATGTTAACTCTGTCTGCTCCTGCTTTTGCAACTTCACCAAATACTTTTTTTAAGAATTCTCTATCAGTTCTTGTAGCATCTTCAGCTGAAAATTCAACTTGAAGACCAAGTGATTTCCCATATTCTACTGCTTCAATTGCTTTTTCAAGTGCTTGGTCTCTAGTCATTTTGAGTTTATGCTCCAAGTGAATATCAGAAGTTGCAATGAATGTATGAATATAGTTTAATCCAGCATCAACTGCAGCATCAATATCTTTTTTGATAGTTCTCGTTAATCCTGCAATCTCACAAGATAGTCCTTCACTAGCAATCATCTTGACTGCTTTTAATTCACCATCAGAGATTACTGGGAACCCTGCTTCAATTGCATCAACACCAAGTGCATCAAGTTTTTTGGCAATAGATAATTTTTGATCTGGAGATAAGGAAACCCCGAGAGTTTGCTCACCATCTCTTAATGTTGTATCAAATATTCTAATTTTCATGACCCACTCCGTTGCAAAGCTGCAACACCAGTTCGTGCAACATCAAGTATTCCAAATGGTTTTACTAATTCCTCAAATGCATGAATTTGATCAGGAGTTGCAGTTAATTCTACCATAAGGGATTCTTTTTTCACATCATGTACCTTTCCGCCATATGCATTAGCGATTTTGTTAACTTCCATACTGTCATTAGCATTACTAAGTTTTATCTTAAAAAGACTAAGTTCACGGAATACAGTTTTGTGCTCATCTAAGTGTTTTACCTCTACTGTATCAATCATTTTATCGAGTTGCTTTACAATTTGTGCTACTTGTTTTTCATCACCAAATGTAGTAATAGTCATTCTAGAATAATCTGGATTTTCAGTTACGCCTACGGAGATACTATCAATGTTAAAGTTCCTTGAACGGAAAAGATGAGTTACCTTAAACAAGATTCCAGGTTTGTTTTCAACTACTAAAGAAAGAATGGCCCACATGATTAATCACTATGATGGTAAGATCATATCCGCAAGCGAAGTTCCAGGAGCTACAAATGGTAATACGTCTTCTTCAGGATCAATTGGGATGTCAATTACAGTTGCAACATTATTGCTTAATGCTTCTTTGATTGCTTTATCAAGTTCATCCATGGATTGTGCTCTAAGTCCTTGAGCTCCATAAGATTGTGCTAATTTTACATAATCTGGACATTGATTTTGTTCAACTCCAATCATTCGTCTTTTATAGAAAGTTCTTTGCCATTGAGCTACCATTCCTAATGAAGAGTTGTTTAAAATGAATACAATTACTGGGATGTCTTCTTGTACTGCAGTTGCAAGAGAGTTTTCAGTCATTGCAAAGCTACCATCACCTGCAATATCCACTACAGGAACATCAGGACGTGCTACTTTTGCACCAATTGATGCTGGAAATCCCCAACCCATCGTACCAAGCCCAGTAGAACTAAAGAAAGTGCCAGGTTGAATTACATCATAAAATAATGATGCCCACATTTGGTGTTGTCCTACTTCAGTAGTTACAATAGCTTCTGGAGGCAATAGTTCACGGAGTTTACGTAAAATTTTAGCTGCACCCATTTCACCTGGATGAAGTTTTAAGTTTTCTTTCCAGTAAGCTTTTGTCTCTTTGACATGTTTTACCCAAGGAGACTCTTCAGTTTTTTTAACTGCTCTTTGTAAAAGTAATTTAATCATTATTCTAAGTGATACTTTAACATCGCCAACTACTGCAACCTGTGCTGTTTGGTTTTTACCAATTTCTGCAGGATCAACATCCATATGAATAATTTTGAGCCTCTTTTCAAATGCCTCAAAGGTTCCAACTGATCTATCAGAAAATCTAGTACCTATTGCTAATACACAGTCAGCTTCTGTCATCATTTTGTTTGCCTCTGCATGTCCATGCATTCCAATTGGACCTAATGATAAAGGATGAGTTTCAGGAAATGCACCCTTTCCTTTGAAAGTAGTAACTACAGGAAGCATAAGAGTTTCAGCAATAGCTTGTAATTCAGCAAATGCTGATGAGATAATAGTTCCACCACCAGCTAAGATGATTGGTTTTTCTGCATGGAGTAACATATCAATTGCTTTTTCACATGCAACAATATCAGGATCAGTCCAAGGATGATAACCTTGTATTCTAAATTCATCTGGAAATACCATCTCGGCTTCATTTTGTTGTACATCTTTTGGAATGTCAATTAATACAGGTCCTGGTCTACCAGTTTCTGCAATATAGAATCCTTTTCTTACAGCCTCTGGTACTTCAGCTGCAGTTCTTGGTTGATATGCATATTTTACAACAGGGTTTGCCATTCCAATAATATCACTTTCTTGAAATGCATCTTTTCCAATCATTGCTACGGGTACTTGACCAGTTACTGCAATCATTGGTGCAGAGTCAGCTTGCGCTGTTGCAATCCCAGTCAATATGTTAGTAGCACCAGGTCCTGATGTTGCAAAACATACACCTGGTTTTCTGCTAACTCGGCCAAATCCATCAGCCATATGAGCAGCTGACTGTTCATGTCTGGCCAAAATATGTCTAATATTACATCTAGCAAATTCATCATACATTGGAAGGTTTGCACCTCCCGGTAAGCCAAACACTTGTTTGACACCTTCCTTTTCCATAGCCACCATCAAGGCCTTAGCACCAGTCATAGTTTCCATTTTATTCATCAATTCAATCTCCATAATTTTAATGTGTTAAAATTTTGAGCAAACTTTACAGTAGAACAACAACTTGCAAGTTATTGCCAAGTGGTCCAGTTAATTTTCTGCTCATTGAAATCAAAAAATAAAACGAATTGATAATTAATAAAGATTATCAGAAAAACAATCGAGATTTCACCCATATTGTGCGAAGACTTAAACTAATAATTTACATATTTGAAATTGGTTGTTTTGTCAGATAATGAAGAAATTATAAAAATTATTGAAACATTGTTTCAAGCAGGAGTAACAAAAGAGATATCAACATTAAAAGACATCCATCTTAATGATCCAAAATTTTCAAGTTTTAGTGATTTACCACCATATGATCTTAAAGATTATCAAACCACATTAGAATTAGAAGAATTACGATTTGTAAGTATTTCAGATTACACTTATGAAATAAAAAATCCAAAAATTAGTATTTTTGGAGATACAGCTGTAGTCGCATTAGAATTAATTCAAAAAGGAATGCTAGTTGACAATAAAGCATACACTGGAGAACACATGGTAATTACTGGACGTGCAACATTTGTTTTGGTAAAAAAACCAACATGGAAAATTGCACACATTCATCTATCAAAGATAGATGGATAATCTATTTCTTAGTAGGAACAGATTTGGTTTGAGGTTTATTTTGATTAGGTTTGTTTTGTGTAGGTTTTGATTTGTTTGATTTATTTTGATTAGGTTTGTTTTGTGTAGGTTTTGATTTGTTTGATTTATTTTGATTAGGTTTGTTTTGTGTAGGTTTTGATTTGTTTGATTTATTTTGATTAGGTTTGTTTTTATTTTGTTTCTTTTGTGGGCCTTCACTAACTAGTTTTTTGTACAAGTTGTATGCTTGATCAACAGTTGAATTTCCATGAACTATAGATCGTACTGCCTTAATCATAGCAACCGGATGTTCGGATTGCCAGATGTTTCGACCCATATCAACTCCAACTGCACCACCTTTGATTGAGTTGTATGTTAGTTGCAATGCATCACGTTCTGAAATTTTCTTTCCACCTGCAACAATAATTGGAACAGGACATGATTGAACAACTTTTTCAAAATTATCACAATAGTATGTTTTAACAATGTGTGCACCTTGTTCAGCTGCAACTCTACAAGCCAATGAGAGATATCGGGCATCTTTTCCTAATTCTTTCCCAACTGCAGTAACAGCTAAAACAGGAATTCCATATGCTTCGGCTTCACTGACTAATTTTCCAAGATTAGTAATAGTTTGATTTTCATATTTTGAGCCAACAAAGATAGACATTGCAAGTGCACTAGCATTAAGTCTAATTGCATCCTGGATAGAGACGGTGATATCTTCTTTAGACAAGTCCTCACCGATAATACTTGATCCTCCAGATACTCTCAACACTATTGGAGTCTCAGTAGTTGCAGGAACAGATGTTCTTTGAATACCTCTTGTAACCATTAAAGAATCACAGTATTTCAAAAGCGGAGCAATTACTTTCCGTGGATTTTCTAATTTTTCAGTTGGACCAAGAAAATATCCATGATCAACTGCTAACATCAATGCACGATTATCATGTGGTTTAATGATTTGTGATATTCTATTTTTTAATCCCCAATCCATTTCTCTTCGATTTTGAAATAATGAAAATACCTTTCTTAAGCCTTTCTTATTTTGTAATGATTATTTTCATTGCATTGTCACCACTTCGTGCATGATCAAATGCTTTTTGAGAATCAGTAATTGGATATGTATGCGTGATTAGTTGTTTAACATCAATTTGAGAAGATTCAATGAGATCAAGGGCATCTTTAGTATCTTTATCAGAGGCAGCATAGCTAGTAACAAGAATGATCTCTTTTGAATAGACTTTACTCATATCCAAATTTAGTTTTGAGCCCTTTGAAGGAACACCAAACATCATAACTGCACCACCTTGTCTTACCATGTCAATGGCGTCCTCAAGTGCAGTCAGACTGCTAGTTGCAACTATTGCTACATCTACTCCCATTCCACCTGTATTGTCTAGAATTTTTTGTTTCCTATCTTCATTCATTGAGTTAATGGATTCAGTAATGTTAAATTTTTTTGCAAAATCCAATCTAAAATTATTTACATCAAAACAGAAAATTTTTGAGAATTTTTTTGCTTGAGCTAACATCACATGCATCATTCCAGTAGGGCCAACACCAAAAATTGCAGCTGAATCACCTTGTTGATAAGGAAATTTGGTCCATGCACGCACACAACATGCCAATGGTTCAATCATTGCTGCTTCCTCAAAACTTAGAGAATCAGAAATTTTTAGAACACCGCCATGAGTAACATTCCATTCAGGTACAACATATTCTTCAGATAACCCACATGGAGAAAGATTAGTTTCATAGTATTTTTTACACATTGTTTCATTACCATGATTACACAAATGACAGTCATAACATGGAACATGATGATGTGTAAACACCCTATCGCCTTTTTTGAATTCTGTTACATCAGAACCAATATCTAAAATCATACCTGCAGGTTCATGACCTAAACGCATAGATGGTTGCCCATATTGACCAAAAACTTTTTCCAAATCAGAACCACAAATTCCACATGCATTCATCTGCACTAAAATATCACCAGAACCTAACTGTGGATTTTCAGATTCATCTATAGAAATAACAGATGGTTCTTTAACAGATGCAGTTTTCATGGTAAAGCATTAGAATGTTGATTATAAGTAGATTAAAAGATCATACACCAAGAATCTTCTTTAGCATTACTCTGTAATCAACTTCAGTTTTTTCACTTCCAATTGAAGGTAATGCAAAAACAAGAGTAGATTTTTCAGCTCGAAGTTTAGTTAATTCATCATTTATAGATTCTGTAATATCATCACTGACAAGAACCAAGCCAACATCAGCATCATCTGTTAATTTTGTAATTTCATCTAAAGCCTTTTGAGGGGTTTCAGAAATGATACCTGGCACTCCAGCCAATTGAAAACTAGTTACAAAGGATTTGCTTCCAACAGTGAAGATTTTCATAGTTAAAATTTTTCTCCATTCTAATTTAACCCTTTTTGGCACATTAGATCAGGAAGATTGATTTAGTTTAGAAAATTAGTGAATTCATGACAGAAATTGATACACAAAAAGACATCTATCTATTCCTACATGGAAGAATGGATCTGAAAGAAAAAGCAATGAATGCACTTGCTACAAAAGGATTCACAGAAGACAAAGTCACCATGGCTTTACCAAATAAAGTCGGAAATGTAGGAGATTACATGGCAATGTTATGGATGCCACCAAATCCAGACCACATCAAGATTCAACAAATTACAAAAGTTGAGGAAGTAGAGCCAGAAGGAATGGTTGGTCTTTGGAAAGGGGTTTCAAAAGATGATATCGACTCTATTCCATTAGAGTAAAGTCAACTGAAACCAGCACCAAAGTCATTACCTTTTTCTAATATATCACCAGAATCAGAATTTTTTAATTTTCTATAAAGAAGTGCCTCATAAACTAGTTTCATTGATTCCTCATCATCAAGACTACAATCTTCTTTAATTTGATTTTTGTATTTTTTTAATTTTGCACTATCTTGTTCATCAGGAGAAATACCATCATGAATCATTAGATTGGCAATCTTTTCAATTTCAGAATTTTGTTGGTCTTCATCCATAATTTTTAATAGGATTTCTAGTTATTAACACGTTCGAATAACAAAATACTACAAATCAGAAAGCAGTCCTGAAAGAAAATCAGAGAATTCTTCATCAGAGAAAATAATTTTTTCAATTTTGTTTTCTTTTTGAGCAAGTGCTGCAGATTCTAAATGATAACAAACAGTTTTCCCACTTAATTTTCCAAAATAAAACCCAGGACATGAACAATAACTACCATCTGGATCAATCCAATGTTCTTCACCCTTACCTACAACTGTCCAAATTTTTCTTTGACTAGGCTCAAAAATATGTAGTTTCACACGTTTTTCAGAAACTAATGATTCAACTCTATCAAAGTCTTTGTTCACAAGGATTTAATCAGATATCGACAGTATAACTTTGATGCTACAAACTAGAATAGTTCCATCAAAACCTGCATTAATTCTAGAAGGTAAAAAAAAGAATCTCATAGTCACTGATATTCACATAGGATTTGAAAATAGTATGGCATCAAATGAGATTTTCATAGGTAAAAATTCTACAATAAATGAAACAATTCAAGAATTATCAGAAATAATAGATACAGAAAAGCCTGATTCAGTAATTTTACTAGGTGATATCAAATCAAGTATTAAAAATATCTCAAGAAACGAATGGGATGAAGTTCCAATGTTTTTTAAAAAAATTAGAGAAAAATGCGATGTGGTATTAATTCCAGGAAATCATGATGCAAATATTCAGAGACTAGTTCCAGATAATATTTCTATGATTAGTTCAACAGGCATGGTTGAAGAAAATATTTTGTTGACACATGGGCACACAATGCCATCAGAGAATTTTTCCCACATAGATAAAATCATCATGGGACACTTACATCCAGTGTTTTTTCAAGAAGATTCTGTAATGAATGGGCAAAGAGTTTGGGTATCAATTAGAGTAGAAAAAGAAAAAATATTCCCAAATAAATCAGGAGAATTAGAAATAACTATACTTCCTTCATTTAACAAGTATTTTTATGCAACACATCGAAAGAAATACAAAAAATCAATTTCTCCCATTATAGATAAAATCAAAACAATATCCACAGCAAGAATAGTGACACTGGATGGAACAATTATTGGAAATGAGTCAATGATTGATCAAGTGATTTAATCAATCATAATTATCATAAGGTTCAATTGGTTCTTTAGTAGTTTCATTATCTTTAAGCCATTCCAAAGTTTTTACAAAAGAATCAGCTAACTCAATAGTTGTCAAAACTGGAATCCCTAATTCCAAAGATTTTCTTCTAATTTGATATTCATCATCTAGCATTCCAACATATTTTTCCAATGTGGAAGTACTTGGGATGTTTATGATAAAATCAATTTTTCTATCATATAGAAGATCAGCAATGTTTGGTTTTCTTTCAGGTTCTGAAATTTTGTGAACTATTTCTATTTGACCAATTTTTTCTTCAAAGAATTCTGCAGTATGCTCTGTTGCTAAAATTTTGAATCCAAGCTGTTTGAGTTTTGCAATAGTTGCAACAAGTTTCTGTTTATTTTGTTCACCTCCAACAGTTACAAGAGCAGTGCCTTTGTCAGGTAAATTATAACCAACAGATATCAAGCCTTTTGATAATGCATCATGAAAACTATTTCCAAAACATGCAGCCTCACCAGTTGATTGCATTTCAACACCCAATGCAATATCTGCACCATCTAATTGCATGAAGGAGAATTGTGGGACTTTGATTCCAAAGTTGTGTATCTTTTGCCATTTATTTTCAGGAATTTTAGGTAGTGGTTTATCTAAAATAGCCTTAGATGCAAGAGAAATCAGGTTCGTTTTAACAAGTTTTGAGACAAAAGGCATAGAACGTGATGCTCGAATGTTTAGTTCAATTACATAGACATGGTTATCATGTACTAAAAATTGTAAATTAAATGGACCTTTGACATTAAAAGTCAAAGCAATCTTTTTTGTATAATCATTAATTGTTTCAATAATTTTATTATTTAATCGCCATGGTGGAATACACATCATTGCATCACCAGAATGAACACCTGCACTATCAATGTGTTCAACAATTGCACCGATAACAACTTCTTTTCCATTACTAATTCCATCCACATCTACTTCAAGTGAATTCAGCATGAATTTTGAGATTACAACTGGATGATCAGGTGAAACATCAGCTGCTTCTTTAACATATGTTTTCAATTCATCTTGAGACCAAACAACTTTCATAGCAGCACCAGAAAGAACATAAGAAGGTCTTACAATTACTGGGAATTCAACTTCACGTGCAAAGTTTTTGGCTTCATTAATATTTGAAAATGCTTGCCAACGTGGTTGTTGTATGTGGAGTTTATCTAGTTCTGCACTAAACTTTGAACGGTCTTCTGCCCTATCAACATCATGTGCACTAGTACCTAAAATGTTTACACCGTGTTGTGCAAGACCAGGAGTTAGATTGTTTGCAGTTTGTCCACCAACACAAGTAATTATCCCCTTTGGATTTTCAAATTCAGTAATATCTAAAATTCTTTCCTGAGTTAATTCTTCAAAGTATAATCTTGTACAAATATCATAATCAGTAGATACAGTTTCAGGATTACAGTTTACAACAGAGATATTTTTTTCACCATTTTCTTGCAACCCCCAAACCATGTTTACAGTGCCCCAATCAAATTCTACACTGCTTCCAATTCTGTAAGGACCAGCACCAAGTACAACAATTCCATTCTCATCAGAAGGAATCGCAATATCATGTGAATGACCACCATATGTAAGATAGAGATAATTTGTAACGGCAGGCCATTCTGCTGCAAGTGTGTCAATTTGCTTTACAGAGGGCAAAACACCCAATTTCTTGCGTAAATCACGTATTTCATCTGGAGTTTTATCTTTAACACGAGCAATTTGCTTATCTGAAAAACCAGTTTTCTTTGCCTCCCAAAGAAGTGATTCATCAAGATTAGAGTCTTTTAATTTTGATTCAATTGCTACAATATTTTTTATCTTTTCAATAAACCAAGGATCAATTGTAGATAGTTTGTAAATTCGTTCAACTGAAATTCCCATTTTCAACGCAATTGCAACATTATATAAAATTTGATCATCATGATTAGATAATTTATTTTCAATTTCTTCTTCGCTGTAGGTTTTCCCATTGACACGATTTAGAACTAGGCCATCTCTTCCAATATCTAACATTCGAATTGATTTTTGAAGAGACTCCTCAAAGGTTCTACCCACTGCCATAACTTCACCAACTGATTTCATTGCAGGTCCAAGCTTTCTATTCACAAGTTCAAACTTGTCAAAATCCCATCGTGGATGTTTACATACAATATAATCAAGTGAGGGTTCAAAACATGCAGTAGTATTTTTTGTAATTCTATTTACTAGTTCAGACAAGTTGTAACCTAATCCAATTTTTGCAGACATGTATGCCAATGGATAACCTGTTGCCTTGCTTGCAAGGGCAGAAGAACGTGACAGTCTTGGGTTGATTTCAATTGCAACATATCTATCAGAGTTAGGTTCAAGAGCATATTGAATATTACATTCACCTACAATTCCAACATGTTTTGTTGCACGTAATGCAGCAGAACGTAACATGTGATATTCATGATTATCAATTGTTTGTGAGGGGGCAACTACAATATTATCACCAGTATGAACTCTCATAGAAAGAACATTTTCCATATTACAAACAATTATGTTATTTCCATCATAATCCTGCATGACTTCATATTCAATTTGTTTCCAATGTCCAATGTATTCTTCAATTAAAACTTGGCCAACAATACTTGCCCTGAGACCCCTTTCAACAATCTCATGTAGTTCAATTTCATTATGAGCAATACCGCCGCCACGCCCACCCAAAGTATATGCAACTCTAATTATTACAGGATAGAATAATTCATTGGCTGCCTTTTTTGCATCCTCAAAGTTAGTAACAGTTCTACTTTTCAAAACAGGCACGCCTGATTCATTCATAGAATCTTTGAAAAGTTGCCTATCCTCAGTTTTCTGAATTCCTTTAATTTGTGTCCCAAGTACACGAACTCCATATTTTTGAAGAATTTCAGACTCTTCTAACTTTACACCGCAATTAAGAGCAGTTTGTCCACCATATGCCAGCATAATTCCATCTGGTCTTTCTTTTTCAATGATGGATTCTACATACTCGGGATTCACAGGTAGAAGATATACTTGATCTGCAAATCTAGTGTCTGTCTGAATTGTTGCAATGTTTGGATTTATTAGAACACTTTTCAGTCCATCTTCCCGTATTGCTTTGAGACATTGACTTCCAGAGTAGTCAAATTCACCAGCTTCCCCAATTTTAATTGCCCCACTTCCCAGTACAAGAATTTTTTTTAATGATTCATTTTTTGGCATTTATTCATTTCTCCATAAAGTGTTTTAGTTCTTCAAAGATGAACTTACAATCAAAAGGACCAGGTGAAGCTTCTGGATGAAACTGTACTGCAATACAATTTTGTTTTTTGTGTTTTATTCCTTCAACTGTTTTATCATCTGCATTTGTAAACCATAAATTAAAATCAGATTTTTCTAAAGACTCTGGAGTTATCCCATATCCATGATTCTGACTAGTAACATAGACTTGATTATTTTCTAAATTAACACAAGGTTTGTTTTGGCCTCTATGTCCATACTTTAGTTTGTAAGTTTCTGTATTTCCGGCAATACCAATGATTTGTGCACCTAAACAAATTCCAAGTGTTGGAATGTTATTTTCAATTAATTTTTTTGCAGTTTCAATTGTATCAGAACATTTTTGAGGATCACCAGGACCACTGCTTAATACTACACCTTTAGGATTGTAAGACATTATTTTATCATAAGGAGTATTCCAAGGAACCAAGATTGCCTTGTAACCAAGATCACAAACATTTCTCAGAATGGCATTTTTAGCACCAGTGTCAATTACGACAACTGATTTTTTCCCATTACCATAAACTTGTTCTTGTTTTGTAGATACTATATCCATGAATTTCTCAGAGTTGTAATGAGTTGCAGATGCTAGTTCTTTTTTAACTTGCTCTACATCAATTTCAGAATCAGATACTACAAGGGCAGCCATCATAACACCACTAGTTCGAAGTTTTTTAGTTAATTCACGAGTATCGATTCCAGATATACCAGGTACCTTTTCGTTGTACATCCACTCATCAAGAGTCATTGAAAGATTCCAATGACTTGCAGTTAGAGATAATTCATGAACCACCAATCCTCGGATTTGTATTTTATCAGATTCAAAGAATTTTGGAATACCATCATCGTCTTTAATGGAAGGATCAGGAACAC
This sequence comes from Candidatus Nitrosopumilus sp., assembly GCA_016784625.1. The sequence goes on from JADHUF010000011.1 coordinate 21,283, forward strand.
CATAATTTCCAACTAGTGGGTATGTCAGTGTAAGAATTTGACCATTATATGATGGATCTGTAAGTGCTTCAGGATATCCTACCATTCCAGTATTAAAGACAATTTCACCAAAAACAGTTGTAGAAAAACCAAAACCTTCACCATCAAGAACAGTGTCATCATCAAAAATCAGCTTCCCAAATTTTTTTGCGTGGCTTGATTTCTTTGTAGTAATTGTTACCCTCGTAGAGTCCGAATGAATATTAATTTAAGTTTTTGTTCAGATTTAGAATGAAAGATGTTGATCGCTAGAAAATATCTGATGTTTAAAGTGCTTTG